>JAJYZP010000043.1 GCA_021799875.1 Actinomycetes bacterium
AGCTCGGCCCGAGACCTGAAGCTGGAGCGAGTTTGAGTGAGCACCTAAGAGAGATCTGCTCAAAAGAAGTCAACGAACTAGCGTGAGCAGCGAAGTGAACAGGGAGATTCCATCGGTTTTCCCGGTAATTGAATTCGCTGCTCGCTCTGGATGTGGCATCAAACCGACCACGTTTCGCTGAGCAGAGCAGATCCCAGCGATCGAGTCCATCGAGCCATTTGGATTGTCGCTATAGCGGAAAATGATCCTCTCATGCTCTTGTAAGCTCTCAAGTGTCGCCGCGTCACAGGTGTAGTTCCCTTCAAAGTGATTAATGGGAAGACTCACCGTTGTACCGAGCGTGAGACCGTGAGTGAGAGGCGAATCCACGGACGCGACCTCAAGAACCGCCTCCTCGCAGAGAAAAGACAGGTTTGCATTCTTTTGCAACGCTCCCGGAAGTAGGCCCGTCTCCGTGAGAACTTGAAAACCATTGCAGATTCCGACGACCGGCAGACCACGATTCGCACGTGAAACGAGCTCCGACATGACCGGCGAGAAGCGGGCGATAGCACCCGGACGAAGGTAATCTCCATGAGCAAAGCCACCTGGAAGAATCACGGCATCGAGCTCCGACAGGTCGCTCTCCGTATGCCAGATGAACGATACCTGCGCACCTAGTCCAGTGAGGACCTCTGCAACGTCGCCCTCACAGTTTGAACCCGGGAAGACGACAATTCCAACTACCGGGGTCTTCATCTATGCGACCACACGCACGTGAGAGACCTCGAACTCCTGAAGTACCGGATTTGCCAAAAGCCGTCCCGCTAGCGATAGAACTTGATCACGAGCGTCATCGCTAGACAAAGCCTCAAGTCGAACCTTGAAGGATCGACCTGCCGCTAGGGAAGAGACCCGTAAAAACCCCAGAGCCTCTGCGGCATGTTGAATCGTCGACCCTTCCGGATCGGCGATGCCCTCGCGAAGAAAGACATCGACCTGTACCTCATAGAGCACCGAATTCAGCGCATCTTCCATAGCTCAATCACTCTCCCGACGACCACTATAGGTCGTATCCAGTCCCGGCCAGGAATTGAAATCACGGCGGGTTAGTCGTTCGTAGATCGACCGGTAGCTCTCCATGATTCTCCGAGTCAGCTCATCGGGCAGGTGTGGTGGCGCACTCATTCGGTCCCATCGCTGCGTATCGAGCCAATCGCGTAAGACTTGTTTATCAAGCTGCGTGGGCTCTCTACCCACCACGTAGCTCGCTAGGTCCCAATACCTCGAAGAGTCGGGAGTCAGCACCTCATCACACAACGCTATCTCTTGGTCGATGAAGCCAAACTCGAACTTCGTATCAGCGAGGATCAAGCCACGATCGCGTGCATGCTGCGCAGCAAGCCGGTAGAGCTCAATGGATCGATCGCGTAACACCATCGTTACGTCTCGACCCACGAGGTCGATGCACTCAGCAAGCGTCAGTGGCTGATCATGTCCTACAGCAGCCTTCGTGCTCGGCGTAAAGAGGATCTCAGGCAGCTCCGACCCCAGCATGAGCCCAGCCCGAACTTCCTGTCCTCCTACTGATCCGAACTGCACGTACTCGCGCCACCCGCTACCGGCAAGGTAACCTCGTACGACGCACTCCACTGGAATCATCTCTGCACGACGCACGAGAGTGCTACGACCCACCAGCGCTTGAGGGATCGCTACATCTGGCTGCCCCTCGACCTCATGGGTCGGCGTGACGCCACGTAGTAGATCGAACCAGTACGCACTGAGCGCCGTCAGGATCCGCCCCTTTGATGGGACCCCCTCGGCCATGACCACGTCGTACGCCGAGATTCGATCGGTTGCGACCAACAGGAGAAGGTCTGGAAAGTCCTCGAGAGCGTAACTGTCGCGCACCTTTCCGCTGCTGAGAAGTTTCATTGGACCTCGCCAGTGCTCTCGCTCTGGGAGAGTGCACGCTCCGCTTCGACAAGGATATGTTCAACGTGTGAGAGCGCCCGCTCCGGTCGCATGGCGTCTTCGATCTCGCCAACCGAGAGCGAGACCTCGGGATCGAGAGAGAGAATCTCGCGAAAAGACCGCTTCTCTTCCCAAGATCTCATTGCGCATCGCTGCACGATACGATATGCGTGATCTCGAGACATGCCGCTCTCGACCAGTCGTAGGAGGATCGGCTGAGAGTAGACGAGACCGAAAGATGAGAGCAGATTCTCCGCCATGCGCTCTTCGTCTACTCGTAGGCCGGTTACCAACCCTTGAAAGCGTCGAACCATGTAATGCGCGAGCTGAAAAGCATCGGGAACCATGACTCGCTCAACCGAGGAGTGAGAGATATCGCGCTCATGCCAGAGTGCCACATCCTCCAGGGCAGCGTGTAGGTATCCTCGCATCAACCGAGCCATGCCACTGAGCCTCTCAGAGAGGATCGGGTTACGCTTATGCGGCATCGCTGAAGACCCTTTTTGACCCTCCTTGAAAGGCTCTTGAACCTCTCGTACCTCGGTCCTTTGCAAGTGTCGGATCTCAGTCGCAAAGGTCTCAATCGAACAAGCTAAGGAAGTGAGAGCGTAGGTCACCTCACCGTGACGATCACGAGCGATCACCTGTGTTGAAGGCGCTGGAGTCAGACCGAGCCGGCCGAGCGCAAGTAGCTCGACCTCTGGATCGATGTTGGAGTATGTTCCAACCGCCCCGGAGAGCTTTCCCACCGAAATCGCATCTCGCGCACGCTCCAGTCGCTCCAGATCTCGACCGACCTGCAGAGACCATAGGGCCAGCTTCACCCCAAAGGTCGTGGGCTCTGCGTGGATTCCGTGAGTCCTCCCAACCATGACGGTCGAAGCGTGATCTCGCGCAAGACCGACCAAAGAACGCTGTAGCTTCCGAGCCTCATCGATTACGAGTACGAGCCCATCGCGAATCATCATCGACAGAGCCGTATCGACGACGTCAGATGAGGTTAGACCGAAGTGTATCCACGCTCCCTCTGGAAGCCCGACCCGGGCCTGTGCAACGTCAACGAAGGCAGCAACATCGTGATCCGTGACCTCTTCTCGGAGGAGAACCTCGGTTACGAACCCTTCATCAACAACCGGTAGGCGCCGGCGTACCTCAGCAGCGTCCTCGGAGGGGAGAACACCAAAGTGACCGTAGGCCTCGACCACAACCGTCTCGACCTCGAGCCACAGCTCCATTCGATGTACATCCGAGAACAGTGCTGTCATCTCTGGCGTACAGTACCGAGGTATCACGCGTTCACCTTTCTACTTCTACTCCCTTTCGCCGCCCTCACGGTCACACCCCAGTATCCGTTGAGGTGGAGAGAGCTCGCAGGCCAATATCTCGCCGATAGTGTGCTCCATTGAAGTGGATCTCATTGACGGCACGATACGCACGCTCACGTGCGTCGAGAAGAGTATCTCCTCGGGCAGAGACCGTCAGAACCCTGCCACCAGCGCTCACAAGCTCCCCCGAGCCTTCCGCAAGAGTGGTTCCGGAGTGAAAGACCGTCACACCGTCGATCGCTTCGGCCGCCTCCAGGCCGGTGATCCTCTCTGCAGGAGCAACGCTTCCAGGATAACCACGCGAGGTCAACGCCACCACTAAACACGCTCCCGCCTGAATCACTGGCTCAGCATCAAGTCGTCCCCTCGCTGCTCCAAGCAAGAGCTCGCCAAGTCCTGATGAGATCATCGGCAGAACCGCCTGAGCTTCCGGATCACCGAAGCGAATGTTGAACTCCACGACCTTGGGACCTTTCGGAGTGAGCATCATTCCGGCATAGAGCACGCCTCGGTATTCGATCCCACGGCGGCGCAACGCCAAGAGAAGCGGCCTCACGCTGTCGGTCATAATCTCTTCAACGACGTCACTGGGGGCCCATGGCACCGGAGTGTGCGCGCCCATACCCCCGGTGTTGGGACCAGCGTCGCCATCGTAGGCTCGCTTGTAGTCTGTGGCCACAGGCAGTGCAACGGCGCTATAGCCGTCGGTGACCGCCAAGAGCGAGATCTCGGGCCCAGCCATCGCCTCTTCGATGACAACGGTCCTTCCGGCACTGCCGAAGCTCTCTCCTCCGAGTTTTGCCCTCAAGTCCTCGAGGGCCTCTTCACGAGAGGGGGTGACCAAGACTCCCTTACCGGCAGCTAATCCATCGGTCTTAATCACGTACGGTCCGTCATGACTTTCGACATATCGAACTCCCTCGGCAAGGTTGTCGATGACTGTATAGTCCGCAGTCGGGACTCGGGCGCTACGAAGGAGGTCCTTCATAAAGGCTTTGGAGCCCTCGATGCGGGCCCCCTCCTTTGAGGGTCCAAAGACGGCTTTTCCCTGAGCTCTCAATGCGTCACCAAGTCCATCGACCAACGGCGCCTCTGGTCCAATGACAAAGAGGTCGGCATCGATCTCAAGAGCCGAGCGAGAGAGAATCTCCCCACACTGTGCAATCCCCGGATTTCCCGGAGTGACCACTACCTCGTGCTCTTTGGAGAGTGCCCACGCTAGTGCGTGCTCCCTACCTCCGCCGCCGATCACGACGATTCTCACGTCATAGCCTCACATACTGATCGCGCTCTGGACCTGTTCCGACAAGACGTATGGGAACTCCGGCCTTCTCTTCTAAGAACTCCAGATAGGCCCGAGCGTTTCTCGGAAGGTCAGCAGCCTTGGTGACGTTCGAGATATCCTGCTCCCAACCGGGAAAGGTCTGGTAGATCGGACGCGCTTTGAAGAAATCAGATTGGTGATATGGCAGTCGCTCGATACGCTCTCCATCGATCTCGTAGCTCGTTGCTACGCAGATCTCCTTCGCATGATCCAAAATATCGAGCTTAGTCAGCGCTAACTCTGAAACGGAGTTGATGTCAACGGCGTGTCGAAGCAGAACGAGGTCGAACCATCCCGTTCTCCGCTTCCTTCCAGTATTCGTCCCGAACTCGTGTCCGCGTTCGACCAGCTCATCTGCGAGCTCACCGAAGAGTTCGGTAGGAAATGGTCCGGCTCCAACCCGAGTGAGATAAGCCTTGGCTATTCCAAGCACCGAATCGATCTGGCGTGGCCCAAGCCCCGATCCCGTCGCTGCACCACCCGCAGTTGGATTCGACGAGGTTACATACGGATAGGTGCCGTGGTCGAGATCGAGAAAGGTCGCTTGCGCTCCTTCGAGCAGGATCCGCTCTTGCCGGGCGTACGCATCTTGCACAATGCCAACGGTGTCCGCTATAAGCGGTGCCAACCGCGGTGCATACACCTCGAGGTAATCGTGGAGAATCTCCTCCTCATCGAGGGGTAGACGGTTATACACTTTTGCGAGTATCTGGTTCTTCTCTTTGAGCACGGCCTCGAGCTTCACCCGAAAAATCTTGGGGTCAAGGAGATCCTGAACTCGAATTCCGATGCGCGAAGCCTTGTCCGCATAGGCAGGTCCGATTCCACGTTTGGTCGTTCCGAGACGATTTCTTCCGAGAAAGCGCTCAGTTAGCCGATCGAGTTCCTGATGATAGGGCATGATCAAGTGAGCAGAGCCTGACAGTTTGACCCTGCTGACATCTATCCCACGAGCGCTCAGGACATCGAGTTCGTCAAGAAGAACCTTTGGGTCAACTACGACACCGTTACCGATGATCGGCGTGACCTGACCGTTGAGCACTCCAGTCGGAACGAGTTGAAGCGCAAAGCGCTCTTCACCGATGACGATCGTGTGACCTGCATTGTGGCCGCCCTGATAGCGAACCACGTAGTCCATTTCGGCCGCTAGGAGGTCGGTGAACTTCCCCTTGCCCTCATCGCCCCACTGCATGCCCACCACAACGGTCGATGGCACAACGCCTCCAAGCCCAGACTAAAAAACCTTCTTCGAGCGCAAACCAAACCCTAACTTACTAACGCCAGTCGATCAGCACTCGTTGGATCGACCGCCACAGTGATTTGGCCCCCTTCAGCGTAGCGACCCTCGAGGAGTGCAGAGGCAATAAGGTCACCAACTTCACGCTGGATTACACGGCGTAATGGGCGAGCACCGAAGGTCGGATCGTACCCCTTCCTCGCTAGCCAGTCCTTTGCAGCCTGATCCACCTTCAGCGTTATGTGCCGGTCGGCAAGACGACGCTCAAGGGCACGAAGTGATATATCAACGATCCCCCTCAGGTCCTCCGCTTGGAGCTCATGAAAGCGAATAATCTCATCGATCCGATTAACAAACTCCGGTGGGAAAAAAGCGATCGGTTCTACGGCGAGATTCGAGGTCATAATGAGGATCGTGTTCGTAAAATCAACGGTTCGACCCTGGCCATCGGTGAGCCGACCGTCGTCGAGTACCTGCAGTAGTACGTTGAAGACGTCGGCGTGCGCCTTTTCGATCTCATCCAAGAGCACCACTGCGTACGGCCTCCGCCGGACTCGCTCACTGAGCTGACCACCCTCGTCGTAGCCTACATAGCCAGGGGGTGCGCCGATCAATCTCGCCACGGTATGGGCTTCTTGATACTCAGACATATCGATTCTTATGACCGAGCGCTCATCGTCAAAGAGAAATTCACCGAGCGCCTTCGCCATCTCGGTCTTCCCAACACCCGTCGGTCCGAGAAAAAGGAACGACCCAATGGGTCGATTCGGATCCGAAATCCCTGAGCGCGACCGGCGAATCGCCCGGGAGACCGAGCTCACGGCGGCATCTTGACCTACAACCCGACGATGAAGATTCTCCTCCATTGCGAGTAGCTTGGCCATCTCTCCTTCAAGAATTCGACTAACAGCAATGTTGGTCGCCTTAGCAACGACTTCAGCGATATCCTCCTCGTCAACCTCTTCCTTCAACATTGGATGTTCGTGTTGCAGTTCGGTCAATGACTTCGTCAACGACTCGACCTCGCGTTCTAAGGTCGGCAACATTCCATAGCGGATCTCAGCGGCTCGACCAAGATCACCATCTCGCTCAAAACGGTCTGCCTGCGACTTAGCCTGTTCAAGCGCTTCCTTCTTCGCTTGAATTGCTGCGATCGCATCCTTCTCTGACTGCCACTGCACTGTGAGACCATCAAGCTCCTCCTGCAGGTTGGCAATCTCCTCGTCGAGCTTGGCTCGGCGTTCTCGCGATGCACTATCCTCCTCTTTTGCCAACGAGATCCTTTCGATCTCTAGCTGGCGGATACGCCGCTCAACAACATCGATCTCCGTTGGCCGAGAGTCGATCTCAATACGGAGTCGAGAAGCGGCCTCATCGACGAGATCGATCGCCTTATCAGGGAGAAAGCGATCTGGGATATATCGGTCGGAGAGCGTCGCCGCAGCGATCAGAGCTTGATCTTGTATTCGCACTCCGTGGTGGACCTCGTAGCGCTCCTTCAGTCCTCGCAAGATAGCAACGGTTGCCTCGACAGAAGGGGGATCTACCACTACTCTTTGAAAGCGGCGCTCAAGAGCAGGATCTTTCTCTATGTATTTGCGATACTCATCGAGCGTCGTCGCACCGATCATGCGCAGTTCGCCACGCGCAAGCATGGGCTTCAACATATTCGAGGCATCAAGTGATCCTTCGGCCGCACCTGCACCGACCACCGTATGCATCTCGTCAATGAAGGTAATGATCTCGCCATTGGAACGAGTAATCTCAGCCAAGACCGACTTCAGACGTTCTTCAAAGTCTCCTCGATACTTAGCTCCAGCAACCATCGAAGAGAGATCGAGAACGATCACTCGCTTGTCTCTGAGACCTTCTGGCACGTCACCCTCAACGATACGTCGGGCTAGTCCTTCGACAATGGCCGTCTTTCCGACACCGGGTTCGCCAATCAAGACTGGGTTATTCTTGGTTCGACGAGAGAGCACCTGGATAAGACGTCGGATCTCTTCATCGCGCCCTATTACGGGATCGATCTTGCCCTCTTGCGCTGCCTCGGTCAGGTCCCGACCATATCGATCGAGCGCCTCGAAGGCCTCCTCGGGATTCTGGGACGTAACTTTGAAGGTACCTCGAACCTCCTCGAGCGCCGAGAGCACCGACTCCTTCGACACTCCAAAGACCTCTGGCATTGCGGTCACGAGGTGTTCCACTGATACGTAGCTATCGCCGAGTGCGCTCCGCTGGCGATCGGCCTCTGCGAGGGCGTCGATCAGGCTCCGTGAGAATTGAGGAGACCCGCCATAGGCTTTGGGAAGTTTGCCAAGGGCTTCCTCAAGACTCTGTCTCATCTGTGGAATCGATATGCCTAGTCGCGTCAGCAGCGGGAGTGTGATACCGGATTCCTGGTCAAGCAGCGCCAGAGCTACGTGCTCTCGCACAACCTCTGGATGAGCAGAAGACTTTGCACGATCGAGAGCTTGCTGAACGGCCTCTTGCGTCCTAATAGTCCATCGCGAAGTATCCACGCCACATCCCTTTCCTCAACCTATGACTACCTCAAGTTGTATCGATCTCTAGTGGCGCTCATCACGTAAAAATGAGCCGTGCTGTCGATAGAGCACCAAAGCGGTCGATACCGGCATTGATTCAGATCGAAAGGAGTTCGAGCTCTGCTGACTCCGATCACGAGAGCTCTCACCGGCTCTTCGTAGCTCACTACGAAGAGCTTTCACCTCTTCTTCGAGCTCGATGATCCTTCGAACGCCCTCAAGGTTGACTCCCGCATTGGTGAGATCTTGAATTCGTCGAAGTCGAGCGATGTCCTGATCGGAGTACCTGCGCGAACCACCGCCCGTTCGAGCAGGATCCACCAATCCTTTGCGCTCATAAATCCGTAAAGTTTGTGGGTGCATCCCTGACAGCTCCGCCGCGACGGAGATGACGTAGACCGCACGCAACTGAGCGTGGCGCGATCGCTGGGACTCCTCACTTCGTTCTGGTTCCATGACTTCTCACCTCAAGAACTTTTTGTCTCATTTCTTACCTCCGTCGGCAAGACGTGGGCAAGTTCCTCCAGTACGGCACGCTGTTTCGCATCGAGTTGCGAAGGCACAATGATGTCGGTCGTCACAAGAAGATCTCCGCCGCTGGCCCCTCTCTTGGTCGAGGCAACGCCCTTTCCCCGTACTCGGAAAGTTCTCCCGGACTTCGTGCCAGGCGGTATCCGTAACGACACGGATCCATCTAGGGTCGGCACCGTAACGACGGCACCGAGTGCTGCCTCAGAGAACGAAATCGGTAGCGTCAAGGTAAGGTCGCTGCCTTTACGACCAAAGATCTCGTGTTGACCTACCTGAACCACGACAAAAAGGTCGCCCGCTGGTGCGCCGTTGCGCCCCGGAGCACCTCGCCCTCGGATACGTATGCGAGAACCCGACTCAACACCCGGTGGTACTCGTATCTTCACTTGTCTGCTGCGATTCTCGAGTCCCGTACCGCGACACTTTGGGCACGGATGCTCGATGATCAGTCCCCGACCACGACATGCCGGACACGGTTGAGAGAACGAAAAGAAGCCCTGATTATCGCTCACCGAGCCACTTCCTCCGCAGCGAGCGCACACTACCGGAGAACTACCTGGAGCAGCACCTCCACCCCCGCACACCGTACACGTCGCCTCTCCCACCACTTCTACAGAGGTAGTCACTCCATGGACCGCTTCAAGGAACGAGATTCGAATCTCACTCTCGAGATCAGCACCGCGTTGCGGGCCAGCAGAGCCCCGATTTCGACCCCGGTTAAAGAGTCCTCCGATTAGATCACCGAGATCCTCTGCGTGGAACTCACCAGAGCCACCTCCAGAGCCAGGAGGACGGAATCCCCCAGCCATGGGCCCACTAGCTCGTACCTCGTCATACTCTTTTCGCTTAGAAGCGTCGCTTAGGACGTCATAAGCTGCCGAAATCTCTTTGAAACGCTCTTCAGATCCTGGGTTGGCATCGGGATGGTACTGCTTCGCCAGCTTGCGATAGGCGCGAGTGATCTCCTTGTCACTCGCATCTCGAGCAACACCGAGTACTTTGTAGTAGTCCTTCTCGAACCACTCACGCTGTGCAACCACTCTTCCTCCTACCCTGCGACCCTGACCATTGCCGGTCGAAGCACGCGTCCCTTCCATCGATAGCCACTTCGAAAGACCTCGACAACACGAGACTCACCATCACCCTCTTCGTGGGCGACGGCCTCGGCTACCTCTGGATCAAACCTCTCACCGAGGGGAACGATCTCTTCGAGTCCTTCTCTTGCAAGAGCTTCAAAAACGGCCCTACAGACCTGCTCTACCGTTGACGGATCAGACTCGCCGTCTTTGGCGTGACTCAGAGCCAGCGACATCGTGTCGAGCGCGGGCAAGAGCGATACAACCAAGACTTCGTTAGCTCTCTCCTTCGACTCAGCCTGCTGCTTCGCCATTCGTTTCTTGTAGTTCTCAAAGTCGGCCTGGAGGAGCTGGAGGGCTCGAAGATAGTCATCGCGCTCCTGGGTGACCCGAGTGACCTCGGAGACGATATCGTCTCCGAGGTCACTCTGTCCTTCCTCTCCCTCTGAAATATCTTCTGACTCGATCTCATCTTTGGCCATGTCGCCGAGATCTATGGAACCCTCCTCTGCGAGGGACTCTTCCATCTCGGCGATGATGTCACGTTCCTGATCAGAGCTCAATCTCAAGCCTCTTTCGCAGGATCGTCTACAATCTCGGCGTCTACGATCTCGTCTTCGTCAGCGTGTACGCCCGAACTATCTCCATCACCAGAACCACCATCGGAGCTCGTCGCTGACTTCGCAGCCTCTTCATAGAGTCTCTGAGTAAAGCTCTGACTCGCCGACATCAAGACATCTGTGGCAGTACGAATCGCCGCAAGATCACTACCGCTCAATGCGGTTCGAAGATCGCCCAGCGCAGACTCGACCTTCTCCTTCTCAGGACCGGTGAACTTATCGCCTTGTTCGCTGAGAAGTTTCTCTGTCTGATACACCAACGTATCACCGTTGTTGCGGACCTCAGCCTCCTCACGTCGGGCCTTATCTTCGGCCTCGTGTGCCTCTGCATCTTTAATCATCTGTTCAATGTCACTCTTGGAGAGCGTTGAGGACCCTTGAATCGTGATCGACTGCTCCTTGCCGGTGGCCCGATCCTTTGCCGCAACGTGAACGATCCCGTTCGCGTCGATGTCGAATGTGACCTCAATCTGAGGGATTCCCCGGGGAGCAGGTGGCAGTCCAACGAGTTGGAACTTCCCAAGCGTCTTGTTGAAGCTCGCCATCTCACGCTCACCTTGGAGAACATGAATCTCCACCGAGGGCTGGTTGTCATCGGCCGTGGTGAAGACTTCCGTCTTCTTCGTTGGAATCGTCGTGTTGCGTTCGATCAACTTGGTCATGACCCCACCCTTGGTCTCAATTCCGAGACTCAGAGGCGTCACGTCCAGCAGGAGAACGTCTTTTACCTCACCTTTGAGCACTCCAGCTTGCACCGCAGCACCGATCGCAACGACCTCATCTGGATTGACACCCTTGTGAGGCTCTTTGCCGGTCAAAGAGACTACGAGATCGTGGATCGCTGGCATTCGAGTCGATCCCCCAACCATCACCACGTGATCGATCTGCGACGTCGTCAAACCCGCATCTTTGATCGCTTGCTCGAAAGGACCCTTGCAGGCATCGGTCAGGTCTGCGGTGATCTCTTGGAACTTAGCTCTCGTGAGCTTCAGGTCGAGGTGCTTAGGACCCTCGCTCGTAGCGGTGATAAAGGGAAGATTAATCGTAGTTTCCTGAACCGCTGAGAGCTCGATCTTGGCCTTCTCTGCAGCCTCTTTCAGTCGTTGAATCGCCATCTTGTCCGAAGAGAGATCGACGCCTTCGGTATCTTTGAACGACTTCACCAGCCAGTCCATCACCCTTTGATCCCAGTCATCGCCACCAAGGTGGGTATTACCCGATGTCGACTTAACTTCAAAAACTCCATCGCCGATCTCAAGTACCGACACATCGAAGGTTCCACCACCAAGGTCAAAAACGAGAACGGTTTGGTCAGAGTTCTCTTTATCTAAACCGTAGGCGAGAGCTGCTGCAGTGGGCTCGTTGATAATTCGCAACACCTCAAGACCAGCTATCTGACCGGCCTCTTTCGTTGCAGTTCGCTGTGCATCATCGAAGTACGCAGGAACCGTTATCACTGCTTGATTGACGGTGTCCCCGAGATACGCCTCTGCATCTCTTTTTAGCTTCGAGAGTATGCGAGCGCTAATCTCCTGAGGAGAGTACTTCTTGCCGTCGATGTCGATAGTCCACGACGTGCCCATATGTCGCTTGACCGATCGAATCGTCTTATCGGGGTTGGTGATCGCTTGGCGCTTTGCGACCTCACCAACGAGGACCTCTCCGTTCTTTGCAAAACCAACAACCGAGGGGGTCGTCCTGCCACCCTCTGCATTGGGAATAACGATAGGATCTCCTGCCTCCAAGACAGAAACGACAGAGTTTGTCGTTCCGAGATCGATTCCAACTGCCTTTGGCATGACGCCTCCTCTTGTCTCCGTAGTCTTCCTACGAAACTCACTGTACTACAAAGTTGAGTGTAAGTATATCAACTTTATCTATGGACATACGCTCATCTTGGAAAAGTTCACTCAGAATCCAGCAGCTCTGCGTCTAGGGCATCAGAACAAGGTTGGTAGAGCCGAAGCTCATTGGGCTACCGTGGAGGCATGGCAATCCTTACGCTTCTACGCCACGGACAAAGTACCTGGAACCTCAGCGGTCAATTCACCGGTTGGGTCGATGTAGACCTCACAACATCAGGTGTCGAGGAGGCCGAGGCCGCAGGGGAAGCGCTGCGAAGTGCTGGAATCAGTTTTGACATTGCGCTGACTTCGGTACTTCAGCGAGCGATACGCACCCAACAGCTGGCACTCAAGGCACTCGACCAGAGTTGGTTGCCAGAATCGAAGAGTTGGCGCCTCAACGAGCGTCACTACGGAGCTCTCCAGGGCCTCAACAAGGCCGAGACCGCTATCAAACACGGAGCAGAGCAAGTACTCCTCTGGAGAAGGTCCTACACAACCCGCCCGCCGGCACTTGACAAACACGATGACGAGCATCCTCGCAATGACCGTCGCTATCGCCACGTCGCCAAGGAGCTGCTTCCTGGAACCGAATGCCTGAAAGATGTCTTAAACCGAATGCTGCCGTACTGGTTTGACGTCGTAACCCCACTGCTGTTGCAAGGCCAGAACGTACTAATTTCGGCCCATGGCAACTCGATTCGAGCACTCGTCAAGCATCTTGAAGATGTGAGCGACGAAGGAATCATCGACTACGAGATAGCCAATGGTGTTCCAATCGTGTACGAGTTCGACGACGATCTCGCCGTTCGGTCAAAGACCATTCTTGAACCAGAGAGCTAACGAAGGATCCGCGCCGGGTGCGCCGAACCAATCTCGGTGCACCCTCGATCACGATCTCGCAGGGATGCAACGACGATCGTCATCCGCCCATCGCTCGTGTCACAAGACGAACCTCAAGAGGAGAGCACAGAGCCATCCAAGGTCTCTAAGAACCCTGAAAGTAGCCCCTCAACAGATATCTAAGACAGCGGTAGACTGACACACTGTGTTCTCCTCAACTGCAAAACTCATTATCGGCGTTGCCCTCGGTGCCACGACACTCAGTGCATGTCACTTCTCGAACGGCGAGAACGGACCTGCTGGTGCAGCCCCTGTAGTTGTTCCGAATTCAAATGGGCAGGCAACCTATGGAGGTGGCTACAAAGGAACGAATGCGAGTCTCCTGCAAGCCGCACCAAAGGGCACTCATCCCACGATCGATGGCGGTGCAGGCTTCAAAGTTCCGAACTACCCAACGACAACGCTTCCAGGCTGGATCCAAGGTCATCCACCAGGACCTGTTACGATCAGCTATCGGAACTCGCCATATGGACCTATTCTGACCACTCTGTCGGGGAAGACTATCTACGTTCGGCTCGGAGACGCATATCGAATCTCCAAGTGCACCGGCAAGTGTCTCGCAGCATTTCCTCCCGTCCTTACCAATGGAGCTCCTCAAGCAACTGGCGGACTCCTTCCCGCCTACATTGGCGTGCTCCAGACCTCCCAAGGTGGTCACGAGCAGATAGCGTACGGACAGTATCCGCTCTATACCTACTCAGGTGATACGGGTCCAGGTCAGTACCACGCAGAGGGTAAGGGTGGCATCTGGTTTGTCATCGGCACAGATGGTGTCGTTCGAAAGGCTCCGCTTTCAGCGACGTCGCCGTCGACAACAGCGGCTCCCAAGGGGTAACCTCCCCAGTAAAGGTTTGTGGACCCGGTCCGCGCCGAACCCGTAAAAATTCCACGTCCCTCGCGATCTACCAATCACGAGGTGGACGAAGCGAGTCTGAACAAGGTTCAGAGCGCTCGACTTCGCCGCGTTGGTTGGCGCTCCCTATTCGCCCGAACTGCTTTCAGCTCCACTCAGCGTGCTCTCCAGCAGTTGCGCGACATCTAGGACCTTCTGAGACTCTCGAGCAGCACCTTCAGCAATACGAGTCTTCAGCGCATCATCGAGCATGATCATGCAGTACGGGCATGCGGTAGATACGACGTCAGCTCCGGTGAGGAGCGCCTGATCCGTCCTCTCTGCGTTAACTCGCTTCCCAATATTTTCTTCAAGCCACATACGAGCGCCACCGGCACCGCAGCAGAATCCCTTCTCACGATGGCGTGGCATCTCAACCGTCGTCACCCCAGGAATGGCGTCGAGAACCCCTCTTGGCTCATCGTACACACCGTTATGTCGACCAAGGTAGCACGGGTCATGGTAGGTCACCTTGGTATTGTTCCGCCCCGAGGGGGTAAGCCGACCGGTACGCAACAGCGAGTCAAGGAGTTGAGAGTGGTGGATGACCTCGAAATTCCCTCCCAGCGCGGGATACTCGTTCGCCAAGGAGTTGAAACAGTGTGGACAAGACGCAATGATCTTTCTTACTCCGGCACTTTTGAGAGTTTCAACGTTCACCGCAGCTTGAGTCTGATAGAGGTACTCGTTCCCGAGCCTCCGCGCTGGATCTCCCGTACAACTCTCCCTCGGACCAAGTACGGCAAACTTGACACCGGCCTGATTGAGAAGTCTTGCGATACTCTGAGTCACCTTTCGCGCTCGCTCATCGAGAGCACCAGCACAGCCCACCCAGAAGAGATACTCGATATCTGCAGGTATCACGTCGGTCACGACAGGAACATCGAAATCGAGTGTCTTCGTCCACTCAAGTCTCTGACTACCTCCAAGACCCCATGGATCACCCTGATTCTCGATATTGCGCAACATCGAGCCCGCCTCCGACGGGAACGATGACTCCATCAAAACCTGGTAGCGACGCATATCGACAATCGTGTCGATATGTTCGATGTCCACAGGACAGGCTTGCACGCACGCACCGCAGGTAGTACACGACCACAGCACATCCTCTGAGATCACGTTTGGTACAAGCGTGGCGACATCGCTAGCCTCCTCTCCGGGTGTCGAGCCACCGGCTCCGAGCAGAACCTTCGACGAGTTGAAGAGATGCTCACGAAGGTCCATAATCAGGAGCTTTGGCGAGAGAGGCTTACCGGTATTCCACGCTGGACATTGCTCCTGGCAGCGCCCACACTCCGTGCATGTCACCAGATCTAGCATCTGTTTCCATGACAGCTGACCGATAGTCCCAACACCGAAAACGCTCTCTTCGGTCAATTTTTCGGGGTCCATATCAGGCGTTGACGCTAAGGCTCCGAGCGCGTTCGGGCGACGCGAGAAGGCGATATTGAGGGGCGCTAGGAAGATATGGAGATGCTTAGAGTACGCAACAAAGATCAAGAAGCCCATGATGACCGCGATGTTAAGAATCAGAAAGATCGACTCCCAGATGTAGCTCGTGTGCGGGGAGATCGAGCCCAAGAGCGACGCAAGGGCGTGAGATGCAAAAGCCCAATTCGAATAAGGGAAATCTCCGTCTTTGACCTGGAATGCTCGGTATCCCAGCAGGGTGATGATTACGAGAGCGATACCAACGAGAACGAGCCACGCCGCACCGGTATGGGAACCATAGAAACGGGAATTACGCTCGAGGCGTTTCGGCGCATTTCGCTCTCGAATAACCGTGAAAACAATTAATGACACAAGGACTGAGACCGCAAAAAAATCCTCGAGGAAACCGAGCCAAGAGTCGTGACCGATCAATGGTATCGCAAAGTGTCGACTAAAGAGTGCCCCAAAGGCCTCGACGATCGTTGCAATGAGAATGATGAATCCCCAAAAGGTAAAGAAGTGTGCAATCCCAGGAACCGTTTTCGCCAAGAGCTTTCGTTGCCCGAAGACCTCTGTAACCTGCGCCACGATCCTCGATGAGACTCCTTCGGTCCTTCCAGGAGCCTCCTTGCCAGAGCGGACCAGCGACGCAATGAACAGCAATCGTCTACCCGCCACTCCTAACGCAACGGCAATCACGATCAGACCAACGATCAGTCTCAACGAACTCTCCCACCCCGTTTGACCAAGCGCCCCAAAAGAGATATCTGAGACGACCATCCGATACTAGGTCAGTTCAGCACTCATTGGTAGTTCGGGTCTCTTCCCGAAGAGAAATTGAGATAGTACTTCGATGGAGTAGGACCTCGCTGACCCTGATACTTCGACCCGAGCACTCCGCTACCATAGGGCTGATCGGCCGGCGTCGTCATCGTCAAGAAGCTAATTTGTCCGATCTTCATACCGGGGTAGAGGGTGATCGGCAAGTTAGCGACATTGGAAAGCTCGAGAGTGATATGACCCGTGAACCCGGGGTCTACAAATCCGGCAGTCGAATGAATCAAGAGTCCGAGCCGACCAAGAGAGGACTTACCTTCTAACCTCCCAACGAGGTCATCTGGGATGCCAACTGCCTCCGAGGTCGAGCCAAGCACAAACTCACCGGGATGAAGCACGAGAGCGTGCTCCCCTTCGACCTCTACGAGTTCGGTCAAGTCTTCTTGAGCTTCTCGAACGTCTATCACACGGATCGAGTGATTACGAAAGAGACGGAAGTACCGATCCAGATGAAGATCAACAGAGGAAGGCTGGATGCAGCTCTCATCGAGCCCATCGATCACGATTCTCCCTCTTGCTAGTTCCTCACGAATGGTGCGATCAGACAGGATCATATGACAAGACACGATAGTCTTAGAACCTACTTCTATCGTGCGAGCGTAGTTCAGCGGCAGAACATCAGCTTCCCAAGCTGAGAACGCGGGTTCGATTCCCGTCGCTCGCTCTCAGGCATGTTCACCATCAAGGACCACTTCGATGGCGCTTCTGTTTCTAGCGAGGTTAGCCCTCCTATTTCAACCGAGGTGTTGTGAGCGGTTGAGCTATTTGTAGGGTGATCACTCGTCCACTCATGACGCACCGCTCATGAGATGGTTGGCTCGTTGACATCCCATGGGTGCCTGGGGCATGGATCGACGCTCGCAGCGAGTTCTCTTCGTGCGGCAGTGGCGCTCTGTTGCTGTGAAGGGTCTGTCTCCCTGTCAGGTCACCACAATGGAGTCAAGGACTCGCCAGTTGGGCTTGCCGGCATAGAGTAGTGCTCGAATGCGGTAGTTGTCGAAATTGGTGAAACCAAAGGGGACACCCTGGTGTC
>JAJYZP010000143.1 GCA_021799875.1 Actinomycetes bacterium
TATAGCATAAAACTTGATAAGGGTACGCTCAAGTACGATAATTTTTCGCATCAAAGATGCACGGCTCACCGTGCTAACCTGAAGTGGTTGAACCAGAAAGACTACGGGATGAGGTTTGTGTGAGCCTGGACGATGGTGAGACTCGAGAGAGAGGTCACCGATCACGTCGTGGGTCAGGTCTACGAGTTAGCCTTGTCGGAGTCGAGATCGTCTTGGGGGTTGTGGTGCTAAGTCACTCCATGTCTGGTCCGACTCGCAGTGAGGCGCTAACACAAGCGACAAAGGTTTCAAAGATTACTGTAGGATCTCGGCCGCATCGGAACAAGGGTCATCGATCCTCGTCCGCAACCACCGCACCCACGACCACCACCGCACCCACGACGACGAGCTCGCCGACGACAACCCTCGCGCCGACGACAACTACGACAACGACCGCACCTGTGACCACCACGACGACCAGCTCGCCCGTGACCACCTCCTCGATCTTTGCTACCATCACAGTTAGGGTTGCTAATGGTACGGCAATCACTGGACTTGCGGGTCGATTGACCAACTTCATCGGCGCCTTGGGTTTTAACGTCGTTGCGCCAGTTAATGCGGTACGACCCGTATCGTCGTCGGTGGTCTACTACGCACCCGGTTTCTCAGTGGCTGCCGGTGCCGTAGCAGCTCGCCTCTCGCTCCCGCCTTCGGCAGTCCAACCAGATCCAGCGAACCTCGACGTAGCTGCTCCACCGGAGGATATCAACGTGATTGCGGGGCCAAATCTCGCAGGAGTTGGATAGTGCGACGTTCGGTAGCGTGCTCTCAGAGCTGTTTGCTGCTTGACTTTGATGGGACGCTTTCAGAGATCGTCGAAGACCCGCAGAGTGCTCGAGTGGTTGACGGCGGTGAAGCGCTGCTTCGCCGATTGGAGGACGCGATGGGCTTGGTGGGGGTTGTCTCAGGTCGACCTCTGAGCTTTCTTGAGGAGCGTTTCCCTCTGGAGACACATCCGAATCTTGCGCTCGCCGGGTCATATGGAGCTGAGAGGGTTCGTTGGAGATCTCAAGAAAACCAGGAAGAGCCTCAAGGCGTAGATGAACAGCGACTCGATCTGTTGAAGAGTCAACTCTTGCCACTCGCAGAACTTGGGGTTGATGTTGAAGTGAAGCCGGTCTCGGTAACGCTCCACTACCGGCGTCATCCCGAGGCTGAGCACTACGTTCATGGCGCTGTTCAACGATTACAGCGTGACCTGGGAGTCTTTCCAATCATGGCGAAGTGTGCAGTGGAGGTTTTCGTTGAGACTCCACCTTCGAAAGGCTCTGTGGTACTGCACTGGGGTCGAGGCTGGGAGAGAGTGATCTACATTGGTGACGACCGTTCAGATCTCGAGGCTTTCGATGCGCTGTCGGAGCTGGAGAATCAGGGCGCGACGGTGCTGCGTATCGCAGTCGTCGCACACGGTGTTGCGTCGATTCTTCGTGACCGAGCGGACTTTATCCTTGACGATCCGACGCATGTGGTTCAGTGGTTGAGCACGCTCGAGAAGCTCTGTCTAGCTGGTCGGCACTAGATCTTGAACCTTGTTTAGGTCAGTGTGACCGCTTCGATCCAAAGTTGTGGTGTGCGCTGGGAGAGCCGGTTGTGTGCTTTGCGATATCGCTCCTCTTTGGTCGAGAGGGTCTGCTCAAAAGCTGCAGAGTAGAGCGCTTGCGACGTTTCGACGATATCGAACGGATTGACTCCGAACGTGAGATCGCCCATTAACTCGTATGCTCCAGCGTCCTCCGAGAGAACAACGGATCCCTTTCGCTGATTGATCGCTAATCCCTCCAGCGCGACAAGGTTGAGGCCATCTCGAACTGGGTTGACGAGAAGAACATCAAAGTTCTGCAGGGCGGCGAGAGATCGTGCGTAATTGTCGTCAGTCTTGAGCGTGATTGGTGTCCAATGAGGAGTGCCGAAGCGTTCATTGATCTCTTTGACCACATGTTCGACCTCCTCTCGGTAGCGACGATATCGATCGATCGAGGTTCGTGATGGATAACAGAGAGCTAGGAATGAACAGTTCGACTGCGTGTGTGGCCACTCTTCTAACATCCGCTCAAACGCTCGAAACCCTCTAATGAGGTTCTTTGAGAGCTCCAAGCGATCTACCCGGACGATAAGTGGACGAGTGCCGCTTTCAGTGTTGAGAAGACGGGCGCTCTCCTGGGTATCCGATCTGCTTGCCCGCTCTTGGAGCTCGGTTAGGTCGATAGCGAGAGGTTCGACGAGAAGACGAGGTGTTGGAAGCGAAGTCTCTGAGAGACATTCGAGGAAGTTGCTTCTCCACCGCTCGCTATGAAACCCAATACTGTCAGAGTGGGTGAGAGACTCTAGAAGTTCGGTTCTTACCTGCAGTGGTAGGATCCTCAGCTCAGAGCGAGAGGGAAATGGAGTGTGGACAAAGAAGCAGATCGTAAGGTCGGGTCGAACCTCTCGAAGCATCCCGGGTACAAGGTTGAGGTGGTAGTCGTTCACCAAGACCACAGCGTTCAATTCGGCTCTCAACGCTACCTCGTCTGACATGACTTGGTTGTAGCGACGGTAACTCTCGAAGTCTACATAGAACTGGTCATCGAAGGAGGGTTCATAGGTCATGTCGAAGAGGCCATGGTAGAGAAACCAGAGTGTCTCGTTTGCGATCCGGTCATAAGCCCCGACATAGGTCTCGTGGTCGATAGGTACTGGAGCAAGGTCGATTCCTGGTACCGAGAAGAGTCCTTGCTTGAAGGCAGCCATATCTGCTGTACCGGCAATCGCTGAGATCCAAAGGGCATCTCTGCTCGGTAGTGCAGCCAGCAGTCCTGAGATGAGCCCACCTGAGCCTCGAATGGGCTTCAACGTATCCTCTGTGTTGAGAAAAGACAGCGGGCCACGATTGGACACGACCACGAGGGAGTAGCGCCTTGGTAATGTCTCTGCTCGGACCTGGTCCACGACTGATACTCCTTTGTGGCTCAAGTTGATTGCAGTCATCGTATGGTAGTTCTGACGAAGGCGGTCCCTTGGGCCGTCTCTCAAGGAGACTCAGAGAGGGAGTTGTGCTGGTGACGATCGTTGTTGCATTTGACAAGTTTCGTGGAACCGCCACCGCTCGCGAACTCTGTGAGGAGGTAGCGAACCGACTTCGGAAGAGAGACCTCGAGGTCTGGGTACAACCTATGTCAGACGGTGGGGAGGGATTTGGAGCGATAATCGGATCGGAAGTGCACCTGGCTACTGTCAGCGGTCCTCTTGGCCTGCCGACGCAAGCACATTGGTACAGCCGTGGCGATCTCGCCATCGTCGAGATGGCCGAGGCCTCCGGCCTCGCAAAGGTTGGAGTAAAGGGCTCTGAGAGTGCATTGAGCGCATCGACTCGAGGTACAGGCGAATTAATAGAGTTGGTGCTGGATCAGAAGTTTCGGCGAATCGTGATCGGTTGCGGAGGCTCCGCATCTACCGATGGCGGTGCGGGTGCCTTGGAGGTGGTGGGCGAGCGCCTTCGGAGAGACGAGATTGAGGTCACCGTTGCAGTCGATGTTGCAACCAAGTTTCTTGATGCCGCTCGAGTTTTCGGACCGCAAAAAGGAGCGACTCCCGAGGACATCACGATTCTCACGGAGCGGCTCCAGATGCTGGCAGAAAGCTATGTCAGCAGTTTTGGGATCGATGTTCGTGAAATTCCGGGGACGGGCGCCGCCGGTGGACTTGCAGGAGGATTGGTGGCATGCGGGGCTCAGATTCGAACAGGCGTAGATGTCGTCAGTGAGCATGTCGGACTGCGAGAGCAGTTGTCGCATGCCTCACTTGTTGTGACCGG
>JAJYZP010000144.1 GCA_021799875.1 Actinomycetes bacterium
TTTTCGGTTGCGCCAAGATAGCGATAGACGGCCTGCGCATAGAGCGACCGAACCACATCAACTCTTGAGATGAGGCCCTCCTTGAAGAAGGTTCTACCAAAGGCAAGGAGCGAAGCCTTGGCGATGACCGTCTTATCTAGGTCGAAGAATGCTGCCTCCATGGCGTCTGAGCATAAATGAGATTGCTGAGGGCTGCCCCGCTCGGAGTGAAATTGTGCTGTGTATCGACCTTGGTCAGTTGGAGCGATTCGATCGGATCAACTCCAAGAGCAAAAGGGCGGCCTCTTTCGAGACTCGATCGTTGAAGAGATCACACCGTGTCGAGAGTATGCAGTTCGGGCAACCATCAAGGCAATCGCAGGATCGGACGAGGTCGTAGCTGAGCTCGAGCAGCTCTGACGTTTTGGTGTTGATCATCTCGATAAGTCCGCTCTCTGTCTCCTGGCGTTCGTATAACAAGATGACCCCGCCTTGGAAGTCAGGTGAGTCACCGATTGCACCGTCCACCGAAGTGACTGCCCCGAGATCACTGTGATCGCAGAGTCCGATCAAAGGCGAGAGCGTGAGTACAACGTGTTCCAGAGCATGAAGTGCGCAGTATCGCTCTTCATAGGTGAACCTCTCTTTGACACGGTTTTGGAACGCTATCCAAATCGCTGTGCAGCGATGGGTGAGGGGACGAAGGTTGAGAGCCCCTGAGGTTGCCGCTTTCCCTGGTCTTATGGAGCGGTAGCCGATGACTTGGCGCTGGACCAGGATCTCTCCGGTTCTAGTCTCAAATCCATCGGTCTGAAAGCCCGGAGTGGCGCTCACCACCTCCACGGTCGTCTCAATAACTGCGTGCGAGCGCCGTTCTGAACTAGCTCGCTCTACCGTCACGATCCCTTCATCTTGGTCAAATGCAACCACATCGTAGGGCATACCGAGGTGGAGGTATCGGGCTCCCGGGTAGAGGGTCGAGGGTGCTCGAAGATCGTCAGAACTACCGATGATCTCGCCGTCGAGGTCGACGATGTGCACGGTTCGACCTCTGGCGCGTAAGGACAGAAGACGGTGTGGAAGCTCTTGAGGTACGTAGAAGTAGCGATGGTCACGATAGGCAAGAACTCCCTGCTCTACGAGGCCAAGCGTGGCTCGTAGCGCAGGCTTCTTGAGTTCGATCGGCAGAGACCAGGGCTCCTTGGCAATCTCTTGAAGTGGCCTCTCATAAGCTGCGCAGGTGAGATGTCCAGCAAGGATCTGTTCACTTCTCAGTGAGGTGCTTGCCCACTCGGGTGATCGGTACACGAGCTCATCTAGGTGTGAGGCGAAGTAGCTGTCGAGGGCGTTGGGCTGTGTAACGAGTACGACGAATGAGACGGCACCTTTTCGCTCTACCTGTGCGGCTCTCTCTCGAAGGGCGGTGATCGAGCCGGGAAACCCTTGGAGGAGTGCAACGGAGAAAGGGCTAAAGCCCACTCCCAGCTCAAGGGCGGGGGTCGCAACGACGCTACACAAGGTTGCGTCCTGAAGCTTGGCATCAAGGAGTCGACGTTCCTCGGCGAGATACCCGGCCCGATATGCGGTGACCGTTTCGGCCGCCTCCTCACTCAACCGTCGCCGAGCCTCGATTACTACCCGCTCTGCGTTCTCTCGTGATGATGCATAACAGATCGTTTGAACTTTTGCAGCGGTGAAGCCGGCCAGGAGTCGAGCACAGGTTTGCAGTGTGGATCCGGGTTGGAGCCTGTCGCTGCCGTGATCGTACGGCTCGACGACGACCGTCCTTTGGAAATTGATCGGTGCGCTACTGTAGCTGACGTCGGTGAACTCATGGGTGGTCAGCTCATGGAGAAATGAGACTGGATTCGGTACATTCGCTGCGGTTGCCGTGAGCGTAGGAAAGACTTTGTAGCCATCACAGAGTCGCAAGAGTCGTCGCAGGAGTGAGGCGATATGTGCGCCAAAAACGCCTCGGTACGCATGGACCTCTGCGAGATGTACCAGGCCGAGACGCCGAAAGACACGAGCGAAGCGTTGGTGATAGGGGAGCACATAGCTGTGTAGGAGATCGGGTGTCGTGACAAGGATGTCACAGGTGCGACCGATCTCAGTGCGTCGTTCGTGTCGTTCGTCGCTATCCAACGCTGCAACCGTGGCCCCGCTTCTCGATAGCTGAGAGAGAGCGCGAGCCTGGTCTGCTACCACCGCTCTGGTGGGACAGAGGACCAGTGTGCTCGATTGTTGCAGGGTAAAGGCTTCGTGAGCAGCAATGTGAAATGGTAGCGACTTTCCGGAGTTGCTTGCGGTCGCTAGGACGGTATCACAGTCTGTTCGAACGAGGGCAAGGGCCTCGGCTTGGTGTTGGTAGAGCTTGACGTTTGGCAGACTCTCGATGAGATATGGAGGGAGGTCGGTCTCTTCGGCAAAGACCGCCGATCGAGCCGGACGATCGATTGAACCGCGCAGCCGGTCCTCTCCGAGATGCGACAACAGGATCTTGTGTATCTTGTTGATCTCGTCCAGATCCGTCAAGGACACTTCCGATGTATCACACCGTCGGTGGTGTGACCGCGCTGCCGACCAGGAGCAGGCGAAGCTCTTCTTCGTACTCGATTGTGACAAGGGCGATGACCTCATCTCCCACTCGTAAGGTTGTGTCACCACGCGGCACGATCAAGTTGGAGGACCTAAGCACCGCAACGATCGAGGTCTCTCTTGGAAGACGAAGCTCGAAGATAGAGAGATTTCGAGCTGGGGAGTCCTCTGCCAACGTTACCTCGACCAATCGAGCTCCCGATCGCTCAAACTGCAAGAGGCGAACGAGCGATCCAACAGAGACTGCCTCTTCGACCAAGGACGAGAGGAGGTGAGGAGTAGATACCGCAACATCGACGCCCCAGGACCTGTTGAACATCCAATGGTTCTTTGGGTGGTTGACTCGTGCGATAACTCGAGGAATCATGAACTCCTGTTTCGCAAGAAGAGAGACCACTAAGTTATCCTCATCGTCACCGGTTGCAGCAACGATGACATCTGCACCCTCGACGTTCTCGTTCTGGAGGGAGGTTACTTCACAGGCATCTGCCACGAGCCATTGACAACCGATGGAAGGTCGAAGACGGGTAACAACGTCTTCGTCTCGTTCGATCACGAGTACCTCGTGTCCTGCTCGATGGAGATCTTCGGCGATATAGGTGCCGACACTTCCAGCACCAACGATCACGACCCTCATAGCGTCTCCTCAGAGAGAAAGAGGTCGTTGACGGCCGGGAGACCCGAGCGCTGAACGACGAGACGTATGATATCTCCCTCCTGTCCGACGGTAACATCGGTGACGAGTTTTGTGGAATTGGCCCGAGTGACCATGAGGATTTGGCGGATGCCGGTCTCGTTCAGTGAGCTGAGGCGTCTGCCAATGAGATGGCTCGGGAGCGATAGCTCGAGAAGCATCATTTCTCCGGATGGATCGGTCCATTCCGTGTTCGATTGGTCAGGGAAAAGTCGCCGTATCGCTTGGTCGGTCGTCCAGGTTACGGTAGCAACCGTGGGGATTCCGAGACGTTGATATATCACCGCTCGTCTTGGATCATAGATTCTCGCGACGACGTTCTTGAGCCCGTAGTTCTCTCGTGCTATCCGAGCCGTCAAGATATTGGTATTGTCTCCAGACGTAACAGCTGCGAGTGCGTGTGCTGCTTTGATATCCGCTGCTTCGAGACAATCTCGATCAAATCCGAATCCGATAAGTTGCTTTCCACGCCACTCTTGAGGTAGTCGTC
>JAJYZP010000145.1:0-1078 GCA_021799875.1 Actinomycetes bacterium
AAGTATCGAAAGGTATCATGTGAACTCTTCAACGACCGCACTTCCCACACTAGCCTCAGCGGTGCCGAGCCAGGAGGATTTCAACTTCCTCGAGATCGCACGAGTGGTCGAGCTGGAAGTCCTCGCCGAAGCCGATGCATCGAAGCTTGACCCGCGTCGTGGTGAAACCCGCGAGATCCTCGCGCTCATCGCTGCCACCGTCTCACGCCAGAGAGAGCGTGGGGCATTCGACGATCGATGGGGTAGGGAACTCTCCACCTACGTCGCTCGAAGCCTTCTAGGACTTGGACCAATTGAGGAAGCCCTCACATCCTTGGACGTATGGGAGATCGAGATCAACGCCCCAGATCAAGTGTTCATCCGATCTTCGAGTGGTACTACCACGCCAATATGGCCCCACTTCTACGATGATGCGCACGTCGAACGCGTGATTACCCGCCTACTCGACAGGTCTCTCAGTGCTCATCGCAAGTTAGACCCATCGGAGGGAATTCAAGACGCGCAGCTCGCAAATGGATCCAGGATCCACATCGTGCATCAAGATATCGCTCGAGGTGGCCACCTCCTCGTCAACATTCGAAAATTCCTCAAGACCTCCCACCGGTCTCTCCGTCATGCCGTCAGCGCACGCGTCATCGAGGCCGATGTGGCGGAGCTCTTGAAAGGTCGAGTTCGCAACGGAGCGACCGTCCTTTTTGCTGGAGCTCCGGGCTCTGGCAAGACGACTCTCCTCACGAGCGTGGCCAACGAGCTTTCACCGACCACGCGCGTCGTCTGCGCTGAAGAGGTCTTTGAAACCGACCTCTCGCTCGCAAACGTCGCCCAGATGCAGACGAGGCCCCAACGATCGGACCGCAGCGCGGTGACGCTTCGAGAGCTCACATCGGCATTTCTCAGAATGTCACCCGACGCGATCATTGTGGGAGAGGTGAGAGATCGAGAGGTGCTACCTTTCCTCATGGCCCTCTCCTCTGGCGTCCAAGGGTTCAGCTCTATTCATGCTCGGTCGGCTCGCCATGCGCTGGAACGACTCCGGTTCTTAGCACAGCTATCTGGTCTGGAGGTCCACGAGGGCGCG
>JAJYZP010000145.1:1088-3740 GCA_021799875.1 Actinomycetes bacterium
CGCGCTCACGCAGCTGATTAGCGAGTCCATTGACCTCGTCGTCCGCCTCGTCAGAACACCGAGCGGACCACGGGTGAGAGAGGTAATCTCCGTCGAATCTGCCCAAGTTAATCGAGATCGCTGGTCATTTACGACCTCAACACTCTTTCTTGACGCACAACGAACGCCACACGCAACCGTGACATCGAACTGGGAGCGAGAGAACGGCCAACCTCCGCATCCGATCCGAGGCATCCCACACGAGACAGATTATGCAGCAGACCCACAAGGCTCTCAGACGACCAATCTTGACTACCAGGGCGGCGTATCGCAATGGTAATACTCAGCCTCTCCTGCATCATCGTTGGCATAGCGGTACTGTTGATACCGAAGAGACACCGGTTCGTGCCACAAACGAACGGCACCGGCCCTCGCACGACGATCTCGCCGGTGAACTCGGTTCTACTCGGTGCTCCAGGTCGACTGCGCCGGTCGACTCTCTGGGTGACCGCCGCAATCGGGGTCGCCGGCCTACTCTCTGTTCTCTCCAACTCGGCGCTACCGCTCTTAGTCGGCGGCGGACTTTCGGTCCTGCTCATTGTGCGCCAGAGGGGTCAGAAGACTCGCAGGCGTCAAGCGACGCTCCTCGATAACTGGCCTGAAGTACTCGATGACCTCCGAATTCGCGTGGGTGCCTTTGGCGAACCGCTTCCGCAAGCGACCTTCGTCTCCCTACGTCGCCTCGGCCCCCAGCTAACCACAGAGGTCGGAGAGGCCGAGCGAATCTGGACCTTGACAGGTTCCTATCACGACGCCCTCTCCTACCTAGACCGGTCACTCGCAGACCTGGCCTCAAGTAGTGTCTTCGACTCACTAAAACTCTGCAGCGAGATCGGCGGTGCCGACATATCCCGTCGACTCGAAGACCTTCGGCAAACACGAGACGCAGAGCGGCTACTCCTCCACGAAGTACAGGCCAAGCTGGGCGCGGTGCGACTCGCTCGAACCTTTGTCATCGTCGTTCCGTGCGCCATGGCCCTCGTCGGAGGTCTCCTCAGCGGATCGCTCCATCCTTTCCTAACGCCACTCGGCATAGGAATCGACTCTCTCTCTGGCCTTCTCATTCTGGGCTGTTGGATATGGTCATCGGCGCTCATGAAGCCACCGAGCCGCCTCATCGGAGCACCAAAAGTCCGATCGCGCCAGACCGGCCTGAGCGCACTGGAAAGATTGATTACCCAACCATGACCTTCTTCGTACAGGTACTCGGCGCGATCTTAAGCGCGATCGGAGCGATCCTGCTAGCACAACTAGTAACGCGGCCACGTCGAACCAGGCTTGGACCGGCCGCCTCATTTCTCCTCAAGTCGAGGACCGCAGAGCGTACCATCTCCCCTCTGCCAGAGCCGGTGAGGCGAACATCGACCAAGCGAAATCGACTCCAAGTAGCACTAGAGCTCAATCGCGTAGGTATCCCGCAGCGTCTCTACGTCCATCGTGTTGTGAGCCTTGGCGCTGTCACTTCGCTGCTAGTTCTCACACTTGAGCTTGCTCTCTCTTCGTCGCTCCTAACTGCCATCTCGGCAGCCGTCAGTATCGGAGCCATCGCCGTTGGGGCGATCTTTCTCCTTCTCCACGAACGAGCAACGAAAATTAAACAGAACCTCATGGCTTCGTACCCCTCGCTTTTGGAGAGACTCTCCATGCTTGTCGGTTCAGGTAGAAGTCTGACCGCTAGTCTTGGACAGCTCTCCAAAGATCGACCAGGACCTTGGACACCATGGCTGGTCGACATAGCCACCCATCTAGAACAGGGACATCGACTCGCAGACGAGTTCTCGAGCATCGCAGATCTCCTCCGAGAGAGCGAAATCGATCGTCTGCGCGAGATCGTGTCCATCCACGCGCTCACCTCGGAGCTTCCTTGGCTGCTAGCGAACGAGATGGAGATCATTGTGCGTCGCCGTCGCCTCCAGCTAACGGAGATCTTAGAGAAGCGAAGCCAGCTAGTTTGGATCCCAGTTAGCGTCGCCATTCTCATACCAGGTACGCTTCTCCTGATCATTCCTCTCATCAGCGCGTTGAAGTTTTTTGGTGGAGTGTAAGGATCTACGGGTTCAAGTATCATCGAGCTCGCCGGCCAACACGCGCCGATGACCTCAGAGACTCTCCAGGGACAGCGATCCGGGCTCTCGCGCTCCCACGGAAGCCTTTGTCATCGATTCGTGATAAGCCACAACCAGTGATCCGAGGGAGGGAGACGACCATGGATCGAGAGAGTTACCTTGGTAGTAGGCCGTTCAAAAACCTGTGTTGAGGTTGAAGGTACCGTCCATAGGCCACGACGTTACCCACGCCGTACGAGAGCTCCGAGAGTAGTGCGACGATTTCGTCTCATGAGAAGCTCGAGCATAGCGAGTCCGACCGCTCCCGGAGGAAGTGCGGAGCATCTCTGTTAACACCAGATCTTGGCCCGAGTGTCGATGATCTTCACCGTCGACGAGGGGCTCGCAAGAACTACCGAGCGGGAACCTTCAACACATTCTCATAGTGACCCGCACAGCCCAACACAGTATCGGCCGCGCCATGACTTCTTAACTTCTCATCCCAATCCACAACCCTCGGAGCGGACCATAGAGGGGCAGCGTCGATCGAGTTTCGAGCGATCGTGCA
>JAJYZP010000146.1 GCA_021799875.1 Actinomycetes bacterium
GACTGAGAGCAATCGCGATAACAATTCGCTCAAGACGATCGCGAGTCGCGAAGGTGCTGATGGCCGCCAATCCCGGGCAGATACCACTGAAGCTGAACGTCAACAGGGCTCGCAGTGGCACTGGCGCGTGCACTGCGACGACGACTACCGCGAGACAGCCGACGATCACAGGGCCCGCATCGGCAAGTTTGAGGTTGATGTTCTTCATCATCTGGACACTCCTAGCGGTTGGGTCGCACTGGCTCCAGTTCCACGACTCGATCCCCCTGTGAAGCTCTCGGTCGAACCTGCGCCGGAATAGATCGAGAGAGTTGGTGATTGAGAACGCAAGGCGAACACCAGTACTGACGAGTTCGACTCAACGACTCGGAATTGATTCGACCTGAACAGGTCGTTCTCAATTTGCTGCGGCTCATCTTGTGGCATTAGGCCCATCGTCTGGATTTCCGCAATATCGCTTGAGGTAAGCACAAAGTATGAGTGCTTGTACCAAGACATGTCGTGCACAAGTGTCTTGACGGGATTCGCCTGTAGCTCAGCAACCGCCTTAGAAGAAACCTGGGTGAACCAATAGTAGTTGAAATTGTTGTAATTCTCGAGTGGCCATGGGTTATTTCCGACGAGACCGATCACGAACGAACCCTTCGGTATGGAGTTATAGAGGGCGTTGAGGCCCGAAATTTCCTGCTGCGGGAAGTAGTATGCTCGATCGTTCCCGTAGTTTGAAACAATGAACCCAACTGCCATCACAGCCAAGACCGCGATTCGTGAAATATCGGCTAATTGTGAGCCAGTCTTTCTCCCAGCCGGTTGCAACGCTGACGCTCCGTACAGCGCAAGGAACGGAAGTGAGAACAGAAGGACTCGAAAGACAATCTCGCCGCCGTAATTGTTGGCAGCGAGCGCGAACATGGGTGAGATAAGTAAAAGAAGTGCCTTCAGCCATCCTTGTCGCTGACCTGCAATGCGATTTCGCAAATATCCCACAACAGCAAGAACGATGATCAACACCGTCAGCAACCGGTCGATCTTCGAGACGAGGATCTCCTCTGGGCTTGCGTACCACCCATTCACCTGGTGTACCGACGCGTTCGATAAAAGCGATCCGAACGATCTAACGAGGCCCGGCAGATTGTCCTGGACAAAAGTCCGACCAGCGAACGCTATCCACCCGATGGTCACAAAGCTAGCCCAAGTTTCCGAAAATAAACCCACTCTCCCAGCTAGACGAGTTGTCGTCATTTAATTGGACACTACAAATGAGTCGCAATTGTCTTTATGCGCGGAAGGGCGTCTTTGACTCCCAGAAGTCGGTAGATCTCTTTTTGATTTGGCTCTGGAGCACCTGAGTGACGAAGGTGATAGACAATTCCTTTGTCATTGGTTAGAACCATGGTCGTTCTCATGTGGGTGGAGAGTTCATCATTTATAGTCGACCAGCGTCTCTTGTCACCTTGGGCCCGGAGAGAGAGTTCAATTGCACAAAGTATGTGATAGGCAAGTACCGAGATAAAAAGATGCGCAGCTGTTCGTCTGGCCAGCTGGTGGTAGACCGGTCTGAGACCGAGATCGCTCTTTAGGGCACGGAATGCATCTTCAACTTTGGTAAGGGTTGTATATATGCTCCAGATCTCAGTTTCTGTAAGCTCGTTGTGGCTGGTATCGATGACATAGGCACCAAGCAGCTGATCCTTGGTTCTTTTAGAAGGTTTTTCCTCGACCAAAAGATCGGTCACTTTGTCAAAGCGTCTCTTGTTGATGATCTTGCCATGGTTCTCGTGATAGACCAGGCCGATCTCATATTTGGGCCAGACGCCAGGATACTTGGACTTTATACGGCCAATTCGCTCTGAGACAGCCTGGGTCTTCGATATCCCGCTTCGCTTTATAGAAGCTCTAAGCAGCTCGAGTTCGCTAAAGAACCGCCTTGTGGCTTGATTCACCATAGCTTCCTCTTTGTTTTTCCTGCCCATAGATCTACAGAGGACGACAGTTGAGTTTGCTTGGGTGTTATTTTCCTTGGTGATCTTTTTTACAAGTACCACAGACCGAGAAGAATCTGTTATCTCAGCGAAGCCGTCCATTTTGGTAAAGTGCTCTTTATATAGCGTCTTTTTGTTGGCTCTCTCGATCACCACGTAGTTGAGGCCACGACTTACCAGTAGCGCCACGTTCTCTTTGGTGGCAATTCCCCTGTCCATGACAATGGTTGGGGTAACATCGTCAAAGAGCGACTGCTCCTCCAGTTGACCCAAGTGATCCAACACGTCGCTAAGGGTTCTTGGCTCAGAGCAGTTGCCCTCATAGATCTCTGAGTAGATCGGTAGCCCACGATCATCAACCAAAAGTGCCAATGAGACAAGGGTTGAATCGTAGCGTTTTTCCTTCGAGTGGCCATATTTAGCTAAAGTATTGCCCTTGGTGTTTCCCTCGAAATAGGTATTGGTGAGATCGAAGAGGAAAAGCCTGCGCTCAGATGGAAACAATTCTGACGCAGATCTAAATAGTGCCGGTTCTATCAGCTCCTTTGCCCCATAGAGCACGTCGGCTATCTCGTACACCTTGTCCTTGTGGAACTTTTCGAGATTTATACCGCAGATCTCAGCCAGTGAGGAGTTGTTCGCTATCCATTTGTGACTCTTTCGGTCTGATCCAGGGTGGATGAGCCGGGCAAGTATTACCGCCTTAGCAATGGAGAGTTGTTCAGAAGACAGATTGGCGTCGGACAATATCTCAGAGAAACGAAGAGAGTGGTAGAACTCATCTCCGACCAGTTCCGGACCAAGACTTCTATTTAGAGTCGTTGTAGCACTGGCCAGGTCGATCGTCTCAAACTCAGACTGGGATGCTCTTTGTTCTCTGGCACCTTTCACATCGCTGCGAACCTGGTACTTCGTCATGACAAGATCTGCGTATCTGGAAATAGTTGGATCAGATTCAAAGAGCGATTCACTGCCAGAAAGTCTCTCTGAAATCGCATTAGCCAGAGCTGGCCACAAAGCCTTATCCAGATCCAACTCAGTAAGCGTCAAAACAATTCTCTGCCTTGGGCCCTTTTCGCTTCGATACGATTCCACCAGCTGATATTTGCTGTAGGTTACCCCAGTCTTCTTGTTGGTTGTCTTGACCTCTCGAATGAACACACCAAAGATAATAGCACCTGATCAGAGCTAATGCAAGTATATATAGCACCTCTATAAGTATTAGGACACTACATTCACGATTTGGAGAATCCCCAACTCAACTACCAGCACTTATGTAAATCAGACAGGGCAGAATTGACCAATTCCCAGTATAACTAAGAGACTTTTAGGGCGAATCTGCGAAAGTTGGGCTAGGCCGTTTTGCGTCGATATCGCGGATCGTCTTACCGGAATGGCTAGTGCCGCATTTCTGATTGCAGATTGCCATGACGGTCTATTTGGAGCCATTAGCCTCATCGGTCCATCAGATCGCTGGACAAAAGATCGAATATCGGAAGTGTGCCTAAGAATTGTTCAAATAGTAAATTCTTACCCTGGTTTAAATTTCTCCCGCTAACGAAGTTCGATCGCCGAGAACGATAGCATGGATGCCGTGCTCGTCTTTGGAGTTGGGGCATGAGTCGGAGGATATAGTCTGTCGTACGTCATAAACTGCACAGCCCTTGGTGACGGCAACATTGCATTCTGGTTCGAGATGACAGACCTTGGGCAATTGGGC
>JAJYZP010000006.1 GCA_021799875.1 Actinomycetes bacterium
GCTCCGGTTCGGCCATCACGGAGCGAACCACCCGGTTGGTCGAGAGGGAAGCCAGGGTGTGGAGATCACTTCTCAGAACCACAACTATGCGGTTGCTCGTAGCTCGCTGGAGCGGATGGCAATTGACGTGGCAGTAAGTCATGTCAATCTCAATGATGGAGTCGTTGAAGGACTTCGGTATCCGTCTCTCGGAGCTTTTTCAGTCCAGTATCACCCTGAAGCTGGACCAGGCCCTCACGATTCGTATTACCTCTTCGACGATTTTGAAGCTTTGATTCGAGCAGGAGTGCCGCATGCCTAAACGGGTGGATCTTCGATCCGTGTTAGTGATTGGCTCCGGGCCAATCGTCATTGGACAGGCGTGCGAGTTCGATTACTCAGGCGTACAGGCCTGCCGGGTTCTCCGAGAGGAAGGTGTTCGAGTTATTCTGGCGAACTCGAATCCGGCAACGATTATGACGGACCCGGAGTTCGCTGACTCGACGTACATCGAGCCGCTCGATGTAGCGGTGCTCGAAGCGATTATCGCGAAGGAACGGCCCGATGCGGTCTTAGCGACGCTCGGTGGGCAGACTGCGCTTAACTTGGCGATTCAACTGAGCGAGGCGGGTGTGCTAGAGCGTTACAACACTCGACTGATCGGAGCGAATGAAGAGGCCATTCGGACCGCCGAGAATAGAGATTCTTTCAAGACGGCGATGGAGAGTATTGGTCTTCACACACCTCTGTCTGGCATGGCTCACTCCTATGAGGAGGCTCGTGCTATTGCGGAGAGGATCGGGTTTCCTCTCATGCTTCGACCCTCCTTCATCCTTGGTGGTGCGGGAACGGGGATTGTGGACAACGTTGCTGCATTTGAAGACATGGTCCTCAGCGGACTACGAGCCTCCCCTGTAGGTGAGGTCTTGGTCGAGCAATCGATTGCCGGATGGAAAGAGTACGAGCTCGAAGTCATGCGTGATTCGGCCGACAACTGTGTCGTTGTGTGCTCGATTGAGAACTTTGATCCGATGGGGGTTCACACTGGAGACTCCATTACTGTCGCACCTGCTCAGACGTTGACCGATCTCGAGTACCAGCGTCTTCGGGATGCAGCCTTTGCCTGTATTCGTAAAATTGGAGTGGAAACTGGAGGGTCGAATATTCAATTTGCCGTGAACCCGAGAAACGGGGACACGGTCGTCATCGAGATGAACCCTCGCGTCTCTCGGTCTTCTGCATTAGCTTCAAAGGCGACGGGTTTTCCAATTGCGAAGATTGCGACGAAGCTTGCTCTGGGCTATACCCTCCCTGAGATTGAGAACGATATTACCAAAGTAACTCCGGCGAGCTTCGAGCCGACGATCGATTACGTCGTGACGAAGGTCCCGCGATGGGTCTTTGAGAAGTTCCCAGGAGTATCTGATCGACTTGGAACGCAGATGCAGTCGGTTGGTGAGGCCATGGGTATTGGGCGGACGTTCCCCGAATCTTTGCAGAAGGCGCTTCGATCGATCGAACGGTCCCGGGCAGGACTGAACGCTGACGCACAGGAGCGTAGCGTAGAAGAGCTCTCAGTTGATGAGTTGCTTCGACAGATGGCGCGACCTTCGCCGGAACGCATCTTTCAGGTCGAGTCGGCACTCCGGAGAGGGGCCTCCGTGGAACAGGTCCATCAGGCCACGGGTATCGATCCTTGGTTTCTGGGGCAGATTGGTCTTATCTGTGACTTCCGAGTGAACTTTGGACAGAGACGGCTGCTGAGTGAACTCTCATATGACCTCATGCTTGAGGCAAAGCATCTTGGATTCTCTGATCGTCAACTGAGCTATCTCTCTGGCCTAGACGAGGCTGAGATTAGGTCACATCGTTCATCGTTAGGTATTGTCTCGGTGTTTAAGTCGGTTGATACCTGTGGCGGAGAGTTTGAGGCCTTGACGCCGTACTTCTACTCGACGTACGAGGAGGAGTCCGAGACGGTTCCAACTGCGGCGCAAAGAGTTATTATCCTTGGTTCAGGTCCAAACCGCATTGGGCAGGGGCTGGAGTTCGACTACTGCTGTGTGCATGCGAGTTTCGCTCTTCGAGCCGCGGGTTTTGAGACGGTCATGGTGAACTGTAATCCAGAGACGGTCTCAACTGACTACGATACGTCAAACCGGCTCTACATTGAGCCACTCGATCAAGAGTCCGTGTTGGACATCATTGCGCAGGAACAGAAGGCCCCTGGGGAGCTGCTCGGCGTGATTGTGGCGTTCGGTGGTCAAACACCTCTGAAACTAGCCTCCTCGATCGACCCAAATTTGATCCTCGGGACCTCTCCGTATGCCATTGATGTCGCTGAAGATCGGAAGAAGTGGGCTGATCTCTGTGGACGGCTCGATATCCCTCAGCCGGCCGGTGCAACGGTGACCTCCTTGGACGAGGCGATCGATGTCATTGGTCGCATCGGCTTCCCGGTCCTGGTTCGACCCTCTTACGTCCTTGGTGGTCGAGCTATGGAGATCGTCTACGACGAGATTCAGCTTGAGGCTGCGTTTCTGCGGTTGGAGGAGTTGGGGGCGGAGGGGTCGATCTCGGTGGACAGTCCGGTTCTCGTAGATCGCTTCCTCGAGGATGCCATCGAGGTCGACGTGGACGCGCTTCGAGATCGTACCGGCGCATTCTACGTCGGCGGGGTTATGGAACACGTTGAAGAGGCGGGTATTCACTCCGGTGATTCAGCGTGCACTCTCCCCCCTCAGACCCTCTCGCCTGAAACGGTTGAGGTGATCTCTCAGTACACCCAAGCAATCGCCAACGAGCTCGGCGTTGTCGGACTCATCAACGTTCAGTTTGCTGTGAAGTCCAACCAGGTCTTTGTGATCGAGGCGAATCCTCGTGCATCAAGAACCGTTCCGTTTGTTGCAAAGGCGACCGGGGTTCCCCTTGCGAAGGTCGCCAGTCTTCTGATGGTCGGTGAGACCCTGGAAGACCTTGGACGTCGCTCTCTCTTCACCCCTCCTGAGCGCATCGATCACGTGTCAGTGAAAGAGGCCGTGCTCCCGTTTTCACGCTTTCCGACTGCAGATACGTTGTTAGGACCAGAGATGCGATCGACCGGGGAGGTGATGGGGATAGACGTGAACTTTCCGCTAGCGTTTGCAAAGAGTCAATTGAGTGCTGGGACGCATCTTCCTACTTCCGGCTCGGTCTTCTTGTCCCTCGCCGATCGAGATAAAGCTGCCGGTCTCAGCGTTGCGAGGGAGCTCTTAGATCTTGGATTTGAGCTAGCTGCTACTGAGGGGACGGCGAAGTTCCTGGAGCAAGCGGGTATCGAGGTACCCGTGGTCGTGGCGAAGGTCTCCTCTGAGAGGGCGGCCGATAGCGAGTCGTCACCGATTGCAGACTCCGATCATCGTTTTGTCGATGCAGTGGAGTTGATAGCCTCTGGTGCCGTTGGCCTGGTGATCAACACCCCTCGTGGCTCTGGACCGAGAGCGGACGGATATCGGATTCGGACAACGGCGCAGCGCAGTGGGGTGGCGTGTTTGACGACCGTTGCGGCTGCTAGGGCCGTGGTCTCTGGTCTGCGTCAGACGATCGGACATCCTATGACCGTACGGTCTCTGCAGAGCTACCATCTCGAGCTTGTCGATGGTCAATTAGACCGGTCTCGGTGACGCCGGTCATGGGTTCGTCGCTGGCCGCTTGTGTGTTTGGGACGACTCTGAACTCTCCCATCCTCACTGCAGCCGGAACCTCTGGATTCGGAGCAGAGCTTTCCGCTTTTGGTGACCTTAGAGAGTTGGGAGCGGTAACGGTCAAGTCGTTGGCTCATTTCGAGCATCACGGAAATCCAGGACCAAGGGTATGGCCAGTGCATGGAGCCATGCTCAATGCCGTTGGACTCTCCGGGCCGGGTATCGAGCGTTGGAAACGAGAGTACCTTCCTGCTCTGCGGTCTAGCCGGGCGACCGTCATCGTGAGTATCTGGGGCCGTTCAAACGATGATTATGCACGAGCTGCGAGTGAATTAGCGGCGGTTGCTGAAGATCTTACGGCTTTGGAGATCAACGTTTCATGTCCGAATACTGAGCGTGCGGGAGAGATGTTTGGACACGATCCCGAGATGACCGGCCGCGTCGTGAGATCTGTGGTAAAGGAGATCGATCTTGCCCTCAGCGTCAAGCTCTCACCAAACACCGATCGATATCTCGATGTGGCACAAGCCGCTCTGAGCGGTGGTGCCCGAACCCTGGTGGTGGCAAATACCTATCTCGCTCAGGCTCTCAACCCTCGAACCGGACGAGGCGTACTAGGTTCTGCAATTGGTGGTGGCCTCTCAGGGCGATCGATCTTCCCGTTGACCTTGAGGATGGTTCAAGAGGTTCGTGAACGATTCCCAGAGGTTGAGATTATCGGGAGCGGTGGCGTCAATGGGGTGCAATCTGTCCTTGATCTCCTTCGCTGCGGAGCGGATGCAGTCTCGATAGGAACCTTGAACTTTGTGGATCCGAGATTGGTTTTTGCGATCGCACGCGAACTTCGCAGCTATGCGGATCGTAGCAACGTTGGTTCGGTTGCGGAGCTTCAAGCCCGCTTTCAACACGCTCGTGGATGCGATTGATCTTCATTGGAGCTAGCGAGGCGGTAGTCTCACAGTCAGACATAGGCTTGTCGAGTTTCTTGGACGCTTGCACCACGCGACTTGTGGTGGCGAGAGTTATCGTGAAGGTGGGTGGAGTATGCAACGATCTTTTGAAGAAGTGCGAAGCAAGCTAGCGTTGGCACTCGACGTCGACGACCTTGTAGTTGCGACTCGTCTAGCGAGACAGCTCGGCACCTACTTCTCGACTATCAAAGTCGGACTAGAGCTTTTCTGTGCGACCGGTCCGGAATCTGTGGGAGCTCTCTCGAATCTTGGCTACGACCTCTTCCTTGACGTGAAGCTGCACGACATCCCGACCACTGTTCAGAAGGCCTCCAAGGTCCTTGGTGGACTCGGTGCGCGCTACATCACTCTCCACGCCTTTGGCGGAGTGGAGATGCTACGTGCGGGCGTAGAGGGCCTCTCCGAAGGGGCTGCCGAGGCAGGAGCGACACCTCCGACGGCACTTGCTGTCACTATTTTGACCTCGGATGGCGGTGCACCTGAACACATTCTTCCGGCGCGCCTTGACCTCGCGCTGAGGGCCGGCTGCGGCGGGTATGTCTGCGCTGCCTCCGATCTCGTCGTCGCGAAACGTTTGGCACCGGACCTCTTTGGTGTCGTTGCGGGCATTCGTCCAGTGGGTGCGGAGAGGCACGACCAGACTCGTGCTGCAACACCGCAAGAGGCCTATGACAACGGAGCTGACTTGATGGTGATCGGTCGAGCGGTCACTGGTGCGGCGGATCCTGTGGCTGCCGCAGAGGCAATCTTCACGTCGCTCGTGATCGGTAATTCGTAAGATCTTAGAAAATATCGCAATTAGTTGGGCAAAAATGGTCGCGATACACCGAGTTCTCGGTTAACTTGCGATTATGCCATTGCCACCATCACTATCACCAGAGCAGCGAGCTGCTGCACTTGAAAAGGCCGCTGAGGCCAGAAAGGCTCGTGCCGAACTCAAGGAGAAGCTCAAAATGGGCCATATCACCCTTGAGTCACTGCTTGAGCGAGCGTCACAGGAAGAGCTTGTCGGGAAGATGAAGGTTGTCTCGGTCTTAGAGTCGCTTCCGGGGATCGGCAAGGTCAAAGCCCGTAAGGTTATGGAAGAGATCGGAGTCGCTGAGACTCGACGACTTCAGGGTCTCGGAGCTAACCAGCGGGAGCGCCTCGTCAAAGAGATCGCAAAACCCTGATCTTTGTCCTCTGTGGTCCGGGAGGGGTAGGGAAGGGATCGATCGCCCGTGGGCTGGTTGGTCGACTCGACAACCTTGTTCTCTCCCGTTCTTGGACGACGAGGCCTCGTCGTCCAAGTGAGTCAGACAGTGACTATCGATTTTCGACGCATCAGGAGTTTGAGAGCGCTATTGCGGAAGGTCTCTTCTTGGAGTGGGCGCGTTTTAATGGTGAGTACTACGGGACTCCGAAGCCGACCAATCAGACCGGTCGTGATCTGCTGTTGGAGATAGATGCGCAGGGCGCCCACTCCATTCGATCTCTTGACCGTGAGGCCGTGATTTTTGTGGTTGTCGCTCCGGACGACGAAGAGCTTCGTGCAAGAATGCGGTCTCGAGGCGATGCTGCGGATCAAATCGAACGTCGCATTCAGCTCTCACATGAAGAGGTCGCCCTTGCTCGACAGGTGAGTGACTTCGAAGTTGTCAATACTGATCTTGACGAAGCCATCGAGTTTGTGGCAGCTACAATAGAGCAGTGTCGTTCTTCTCGTGGACGTAGCAGTCTCTGAGAAGCTTCGATAATTCCCGTTTGAGGGTTAGATCAACTGAGGAGCTTGTGTGCCAGATAATCGATCGATGATGTCCCCCCAGGTCGAGGCGCTGCTCGAGCGGGCCGGTTCAAAGTTTACTCTCGTCTCGTTGTCGGCTCGGAGAGCTCGACAGCTCAATGACTACGAGTCGCACCTGGGCGATGGCCTTGGATCGATCGTGCCTCCGCAGGTTCCATATTTCCCGTCGACGAAGTCGCTCTCACTCTCATTCGAGGAGATCGCTCAAGGCAAGATAGTCCCTGAGCAGATCGAAGAGGAACCAGTCGAGGCAGAGTAGATCGATTCCACTGGTGGACGCCAAGGAATCGCCGCGCATTGTACTGTGCGTTGGTGGGGGAATCGCAGCGTATAAGTCGATCGAGGTGCTGCGCAGGTTGGTCGATAGTGGCTACCACGTTGTGCCGGTTCTCAGCGCTGCTGCTCGGCGGTTTGTGGGTGAGCTCACTTTCTCTGCGCTCGGGTCAGAGCCAGCGAAGATCGACCTTTTTGATGATACTGACCCAATCCCTCATACCCACTTGGGTCGGTCGGCCGACCTCGTTGTGGTCGCCCCGGCCACTGCGGATCTCATCTCGAAGATCGCGCATGGATCCGCAGATGATCTCGTCAGTGCGACACTACTCGCGACTAGGGCCCCAATCGTCGTAGCACCCGCCATGCACGATGAGATGTGGTCGAATCCAGCGGTGAGGCGCAATATTTCAATGCTCCGCAACGATGGGATCTTTGTTGTTGATCCATCGGAGGGACGATTGGCAGGAGGGGATCATGGGAACGGTCGGATGGCCGAACCTTGGGTCATCGCTTCCTATGCCCGATCGATCTTGTCACCTCGGCGGGTCGACCTTCGCTCCCGTCGAATCTTGGTTACTGCGGGAGGGACGCGAGAGGCGATCGATCCGGTTCGATTCGTTGGGAACTCGTCCTCCGGTAAGCAGGGTTTTGCCTTGGCCAGCGTGGCCGCCGCATGGGGTGCGGAGGTCGAGTTGGTCTCCACGGTAGATGGGCTAGCTGGGTTCCCAGGTATCTCGGTGACCAAGGTCGTCTCGGCTTCAGAGATGCACGAGGCGACCTTGGATCTCGTTAGCGAGATGGATATTGTTCTCATGGCTGCGGCGGTGGCAGATTTTCGACCCTCACAGAGCGCTACGGAAAAGTTTAAGCGTGAAGGACGATCGGAGTGGCACGTCGATCTCGTGGCCAACGATGATATCTTGGCAGACTTAGTTCGAAGACGTCGAGATGGAAGCGTGGTGGTTGGTTTTGCGGCAGAGACCAGCGATCTCGTCGAGCATGCCCAGGAGAAGCTACAACGGAAGCAACTTGACATGATTGTAGCGAACGACGTGAGCGTTGAGGGAGCCGGTTTCGACGGCGACACGAACGTTGTGGTGATAGTGACCGCCGATGGTTCCCGGGCCGACCTGCCGAAACTCGAGAAGTCCACCGTTGCTGAATATGTCTTGGAGAAGGCTTACAGCCTCTTGCCATCTCGTTGATCGGATCGCTCTGGACCGGCTGTGACGAGAGGGTCTTGCGTCGGCATTTGGACTTAACCTCTGGTGAGCACCTAGGCATCTCAAAGTCGGTGAAAGCTTCTGCGGAACGAAACCGTTGGGAGATCGCAGAAGAGACCGAACGTGACCATCGAGTTGGGCCTTGAGCACTCCCAGTCGGGACCAGGAGTGGCGATCGTCTAGACAGACGCAGTATCTCGGTTCGTTGTCGCTGACATCAGCCAAGAGTGCGATGCGGTGAAGGCGCTGACGATGTGTGGGCAGATCTCGACCGAGCACTCTGTGACAGGGGTCCCCATGAGAGTTCTCAAGGTCAGCGTTCGCAGGCTGGTTAGCCACTGTCGTGCACTCTCTTGCATGAGTGAACACATGGCGGTGATGTCGATCGGCGGGGGGTGGCGCTGCCGTTGCGAGACCCAAAGGGTGAAGCGGGGTGAGCGTTTCGCCAATCGCTCTGAGGGGCTGGGAGTGCAGCTCGATCTTGCAGTTTTCGTGGTCTTCTCAGTCCTTCAGTCATCTGGGCTGCGTGTCGTGAATGCGAGCAGGTCGGAATCGTTGGAAACATCAGCTCCCAACGGATCCGATCCTCGATGTGGTCGAAGGGTCACTAGTGTGATCAGTGCAGTTCGAGAGGGAGTTTCACCATGACGACACGTTTTACCTTTACCTCTGAGTCGGTAACAGAGGGCCATCCGGACAAGATGGCCGACCAGATCTCCGATGCAATCCTCGATGAGATCTTGACTCAGGACCCCAATGGTCGAGTAGCGTGTGAGACGCTGCTAACGACTGGGCTGGTAGTCGTCGCCGGCGAAATTTCGACCTCGGGGTACGTCGAGATACCGCGCATCGTTCGTCGGACAATCTGCGATATTGGTTACGACCGAGAAGACTATGGCTTCGATGGACATACGTGTGGCGTGATCGTCTCCTTAGATGAGCAGTCGCCCGATATTGCCCAGGGGGTCTCAGGCTCCTTTGAGTCTCGACGGGGCGGATCAGAGAGCGATGACCTCTCGCAGCTCGGGGCGGGTGATCAAGGAATGATGTTCGGTTTTGCATGTGATGAGACTCCGGATCTCATGCCACTACCCATCTGGCTCGCGCATCGCTTATCTCAGCGGCTTTCGGAGGTTCGTCGTGCAGGTGTGTTACCCTACTTGCGGCCCGACGGTAAGACGCAGGTCAGCGTCGAGTACGAGGGTCATACCCCGAAGCGACTCAAGACCGTCTTGATCTCGACCCAGCATCAGCCTGGGATCGATCTTCAAACGCTCCTCCTTCCAGATCTGAAAGATGCGGTGATCACCCCGATGATCCCGGCCGGGCTAGAGATCGAAGGCATGGAGATACTCGCTAACCCAACTGGACGTTTTGAGCTTGGAGGTCCGCACGCCGATGCTGGTCTGACCGGTCGCAAGATCATCGTCGACACCTACGGTGGTTCTGCACGACATGGTGGTGGAGCATTCTCGGGCAAGGACCCATCGAAGGTAGATCGATCTGGAGCGTACGCCGCGCGCTGGGTCGCTAAGCATATTGTCGCTTCCGGGGCAGCGAGACGATGTGAGATTCAGGTCGCCTACGCTATTGGGGTTGCGCATCCAGTCTCGATTATGGTCGATACCTTTGGCACCGAGACCGTCGATCCAAATGCAATCGAACGAGCGGTTCGAGAAGTCTTTGATCTCCGACCGGCAGCCATTATCAACGACTTGAATCTGCGTCGCCCGATCTACCGGCGTACCGCAGCGTACGGTCATTTTGGACGCCAGGACAAGGGTTTCACTTGGGAAGAGCTCTCGAGGCTGGGCGATGTACGCTCTGCCCTCTCGCTCTGAGAGATGGCTGGAGCGCTAACGATACGGCTGGGACTTAGGCTGTCTCCTTGAGCTCAAGGTCGGTCGTGACCGTCCTCGCCGATGTACCGCATCTCGTCTCGCCGCTGACCTACTCCTGGCCAGAGCGTTTGGGGCCGGTCGTCGAGCCGGGATCCGTCGTAAGAGTACCGCTTCACGGACGCTATGTTCGGGGATGGTTGGTATCCACCGGCGACGACGGAGAGCGCTACCCCGGCCAGATTAAAGAGGTTCAGAGAGTCGTTGGTGCCGGCCCTCGGCCAGAGATTGTGGCCTTCTGCGTCGAGGTCGCTGAGCAGTATCTGTGTTCTCCGGTTGTGCCGTTACGCAGTGCGTCATCTTCTACTCCCACGAAGCTGCCCGCACGTGTCGTAGAGCGGGATGGTGGCGCAGGTGAAGGCCGAGGCTCGAGGTTTGAGCCATTCCTGCCGGAGCTCTCGAAGCAGCGAACCTTGCTGTGGGTCTCTCCAGATGGTACCTTGGCTCGAGAGACGTTGCGGATCGTGCTCTCTGTGGTTCGTTCAGGCCGATCGGTGATCGTGGTTGCTCCCACCTTGGAACGGGTGCGCGAGCTCTCACTTGTGGTGAAGCAGGCAGGTCTCGACCCCCTGGATTTTCGGAACCATTGGGGTGAGATTCGACGGTCAACGGGGCCGGTGGTGGTTGTCGGGGGTCGGTCTTCGATTGCTGCTTCGGTGCCTCACCTCGGAGCGGTGATCGTCCTCGATGGCCAAGACCGCTCGCATCGAGACCAGCGTAGGCCATACGCTGAGAGCTCGGAGCTTGCACGCTTGCGATGCGAACTCGTCGGTGCCTACTGCGTCGATATCTCGGTGGCACCACGGTTGGAGATGGTCCGGTCGAGTAATCTCGCCAGAGTTGCGATGCCGTCGTCTACTCCTTCGTGGGCACGTATCGACGTTGTGGAACGAACGACTCTCGAGCAAGATTCTGAGTTGATTGCAAGATTTAATCCACCTTCGTTATGTTCATCGAACTGTGCATCTCGTGGTGGTCGGCACGCTTCAGTAGCAGTCGTGATCAATCGCAAAGGATTTGCGCGCAGGGTTCGGTGCCGTCGTTGCCACGAGAGACCGTTGTGCGAAGACTGCCATGTTCCCCTCATTGGAGGGGGTGGAGTGGCGCTCGAAACCGCTGAGCGTCTTGAGGCCTTGCGTGAACGTAGTCGGCTGCGGTATCTCCAATGTCCATCGTGTCGACGTCGCTATCCGCCGCTCTGTTTTCATTGCGGTTCGCCAGATCTCCAAGCGACGTCGAAGGGAACAACGAAGGTAGCGATTGAGCTGGAAGGGGTGCTCTCGCAGCCGATCGTTGACCTCAGTCGCAGTGACTCAGCAGCCTTTTCTCCTGGAAGTGTGGTGGTCGGTACGGAGGCGGTGCTCTTGGGGTCGATGACCGCGCATCGAGTCGTGTTTCTCGACTTCGATCAACTACTGTGGGGTCCTGAGGTCGATACAACGTTGCACGCTGCGTACCTCTTAGCGCGGGCCTCAGAGGCTACCGTTGCGCTTGGAGGATCGGTCATGGTTATGACATCAGCTCGAGATGGACTCGTGCTTCGTTGTGGCCGTCGGCGATCTCTCGATGAGCTCTATCGTCTTGAGCGAGATCTTCGACGGGAGCTGGAACTACCGCCGTATCGTGACTTTGCAAGGGTTCGGCGAGCTGAGGTGCAAGAACTCGTGGTGGAGCACGAGCACGAGCTCTTGGAGGTCGGCATCGAGGTCATCGTTCTCAACGAATCGGTCCTTCTTCTCGCAGCTCCAACACGTCAAACCCTCCTGGTCGGACTCACAAGTGTCTTCGAAAGGTCGATTCTTTTGGGCATGAAGCTTGAATTTGGTCTTCGGAGTCCGTGATAGCTCGAACGTATCGCTGGGGATTGGCTAGTATATCGCTCATTATTGTGCGCCTTCATAGAGGAAATGTAGAGGAGACCGGGTGAGTGAGCGGACCGCTGTAGCGGATGCCCAGCAAGATGATCGTCTTTGGAGTGTGGAGAAAAATGGTATCAATCCGATTGGGGACTCCAGTAGGCATGGACGAGCGCGTGAGCTCTTCTGGATCTGGTGCGCTGCCAATATTGGAGTACTAGGAATTACCTACGGGGTCTATCTCGTCACGCCTCCCTACTCACTCAATCTCTACCAAGCGGTCTTTGGCGGTATCGTCGGAACGGTTCTCAGCTTCCTTTTGGTTGGGGTGATCGCTCTCGGCGGGAAGATGGCCGGTGCCCCTACCCTCGTGCTCTCTCGTGCATCGTTCGGTGTGCGTGGAAACATCATTCCGACCGCCATCAGTTACATCTCGCTCGTAGGCTGGGAGATCATCTTGGTGGCCTTGGCCACCTTGGCCGCGGAGAGCCTACTTGGTCGCCTCGGGCTAGCGACCTCAACGGTGACGACGGCGATCTCCTTTGTAGTGATCGCCGTGATTGCGGTAGCAATCGCCCTGCTAGGCCACGCTACTATCGTGCGAGTACAGACCATCTTTACGTGGCTCTTTGCGGCTTTGACGATCATCTTTATCGTCCTAGAGCTCCCCAAGATCTCCTTCTCAAGGGTGACGGCTCTTCACAGCGGGTCTCTCTCTGGTCTGATTGGCGGAATCTCTATTGTGATGGCGGGGCTTGGAATCGGTTGGGTTAATGCAGGAGCCGACTACTCCCGTTACCTACCTCGCAGTACGTCGTCAGCGTCGGTCGTTGGTTGGACAACGTTTGGGTCGTCCATCGCCCCGGTCGTTCTCATCGTTGTCGGCGTCCTCATTGGAGCTAATAACCCCTCGCTGGCGAGCTCGTCGAATCCGATCGCCGCTCTCGCCGCTCCGTTGCCGACCTGGTTTTTAGTTCCATATCTCGTGGCAGCCGTAGGCGGTTTGATCGCAGGTGCTCTCGTTGATGTCTACTCTTCTGGGCTCAACCTTCTGACACTTGGAATAAAACTCCAGCGATCTCGGTCGGTTCTTATCGATGGGTTCTTCATGATCGTTGGCAACATCTACGTCTTGTTCTATGCAAAGAGCTTCTTCGCTCCGTTTGAGGGATTTCTCATCACGCTTGGCGTACCGCTTGCGGCGTGGTCAGCCATCTTCATCGTAGATATTCTGCAGCATCGGCTTCGCCGAGGCTACCGAGAGGGAGATCTCTACGACTCTCGGGGCTACTACGCGAAGTATTCAAAAGCGGGCATTGCATCGTTCTTGGTGGCGTGCTTTGTTGGTCTCGGTCTCGTCAGCTCCTCCGCTCCAATTTTCTCTTGGGTTGGGTATCTCGGGGGGACTCATGGACTCTTTGCCACCAGCTCGATCGGACTCATCGTTGGCTTTGTCGTCGCGGCGGTACTCTACGGTCTCCTCTCTCCGTTCGAGGAGCGAGCTCGACAGCAACGCCTGGCGGCGCAGTGATCCCGGTCGGTTCTACGCTCGTCGTCATCGATCTGCAACCGGTCTTCCAACTCTCGAACTCGCCATGGTGCACTCCGGGTTTTGACTCTGTGGTGAGCGGGATAGTCGCGGCATCGGCGCTCTTCGATACGGTGTTGGCGACGCGATTTGTCCTTCCTGAGCAGCCAGAAGGATCTTGGACAGAGTACTACCGCTTGTGGTCTGAGGTGAGGAGCCCAGAGTTTGAGCACTCCTTTGATCTCGTGAAGGAGATAGCCGAGTTGGGCTGTGAGGTCGTGTCTCGTCCCACCTTCTCGAAGTGGTGTGACGCACTCGCTGAGCACGTCAGCGGGAGTATGACCCTCGTTGGGGTCGCTACAGAGTGCTGTGTGCTCGCCACTGCTCTGAGCGCAGTCGACGCTGGTTGTTCGGTCTCAATCATCACCGATCTCTGTCGGGGCTCGACGTCGGAGCTGCACGACAGCGCTCTTCGGACTCTTTCGTCGTTTGCTCCTCAGATTCATCTTCTCGACAGCTCCGAACTGTAGGCACTTACTCGTGTTCGATACCCTCCTTGCATCAGAGCCGCTCGCTCTTGTGGATCGAGCCAGTGGTCTCGTCGTCCGCATACTCCTCTACTCGTCGTCACGCCATCAGTGCTCATCGTTGCGAAGTGGCGACGAGAGCCAAATCTTCTTCGGAGATCGAAGCGTCGAGCTCGGTGTGGCTCAAGCGACGCTACAGTTTGCCGGAGCAAGTTTTGCCGTTAGTTATGCGGTAGATCGGTCCGGTGCGACGTCGCTCTCACTGCGAGTGCTGCAAACGCCTGAGTGGGGTCTCCGGCTCTGGTTCTGTTTTCAGGTCGGCACGGTAGATGAGGTAGCGTGTTCGACTCTCCGTCGGGATGATCCAGAGCCGTTTCTACGCTCACCTCGTTACGAGATAGCGGGAAAGGACCATCAGCGTTACGTGTTAGAGGTGAGTGAGCGATGCGTTGACAGCGTCGAGCACGCTCACTTTGATGAGATAGCGGATGCATTTCTACGCCATGGGTACTACCAGCGATTGAATCCTTCTCCGACGCCGGCGGTGGTTACGTTTCGTTTCAACGCGATGACTGAAGCGGTAACACTGCGACTCGTGCCAATCGATGGTGATGGCGTTGGTGCTACGTCAACGCAGAAAGCAACCGTAGCGGGAGGAGAGATCGTCGGTGGGCTTCTTGATGGTGAGTTCCCGATCGACTTCGTGCGACGGGTTGGTGGCAGCGCCTTGGGTTGGGGGAAGGTCTGGGACCGAACCCATGACTCGGTCATCGTTGCCTCGTCACGTCGGTGGATCGATAATCGATTCGGTGGTTGGAACATCTGGCAGTGTGACGGCTGGCTTCACCTCATCATGGCGGCGCGTATCGGTGAGAGAGAGCTGGCCGAGATCGTTTTTGAGTCGATGTCTCTGCTGCTCACCGATCGTCCACATGCTGCAGCACTGATGTCGGGGACGACGCAGTGGATCGATCGTAATCACCCCCCGTATGGAGCCCTAGCTCTGTGGGAGTATGTCTCGGCCTTCGGGATGACTCCTCGAGTCAAGCAGTGGGTGCACCAGCAGGTTGAAGAGTTTGCGTGGTGGTTTGCGGCGCGTGACGGAAACGGTAACGGGCTCTTAGAGTACGGCTCAGATCCGGTCGGCGATGGCCACTTTGTTCATACGCTGCAAGCTGCTATGGATGAGGCTGCAATGGATAATTCGGCAGTCTGGGATGAGGCCCACTTCGTTGTGACGACGCACACGATGGATATTGAAGATATTGGCCTGAACTCCCTGTTGGTCCTGCAAGGGGAGCTGCTCGGTCATCTTTTGGAGGAGTGCGAGCCTGAGGCGACCTCACTGCGCAACGAGCTGAGGGCGAGGACCGATCACTTGAGGAGTCTCGTGACGCAGGAGCTTTGGGACCCAGAGCGAGAGATCTTCGCAGCACGACATTGGGATGGACGCTTCGTTGCGAGCCTTGCGCCGACGAGCTTCTACCCGCTGTTGGCGAACTGCGCCGATGCTCAACAGATCCAGGGCCTGCTCAGTCATCTCGACAATGAGCAGAGCTTTGGTGGAGGGCCGCTCGTCCCAGGTAGTAATCGGTTGAGTCCAGCATCGAGTGATAACACCTACTGGCGCGGACGAATCTGGACGCCCTTTAACTACTTGGTGTATCTTGGCCTTCGGCGTGCTCGGGCCTCTCGATGGGCGACCGATGTGGCGATATCGTCGTTTCGGCAGATAGCGCAAGCGCAGACTCAGGGACTCTGTCCGGAAAATTTTTCGCAGAGCTCCTGGGAGATCGATGTCGAACACGACTGCGAGCCGCAGTACACGTGGGGAGCCATGATGAGTTACCTGGCCTCACTGGAGATCGCAATGGTTACCCCCTGGCACGGGATTGAGCTCGGTCTCGACGAGAAGTCCTACCGACGATGGTGCGAAGTCTTGCAGTCGGATCATCGAACACTGGTCGGTCAGGTGTGCCATCGCGGTCGTCGATACGGGGTTACCGTTAGCGAAGAGACGATGGTCGTTACCTGTGACGAGGTGGTTGTGCTTGAATCTGATCGCCCCGTTCGTCTCTGGAACCTCCAGGTTCGTGAGGGTATGGTGACTGGAGTCATCGAGTCCTCGATAGAGACACTGCTGCGCAGTGGAGTTCGTATCTGCCGAGTCGGAGGAGCGGGAGTGCCGGAGTCCTTCGTGCTGTAGAGGTAGCGGCCGGTGACGAACTGCTGGGCGTGCGCAAGGAGTTGAGTGACGCCCCAGAAATGACCTACGAAGGGTGTGAGGCGGTTACCTCGAGTCGAACGTAGTCGACGACCGGGCGCACGAGATGGCGTCGAATCTCTGAGATGAACGCATCGAGATCTGTTGGAGTCATCTCGGAGGTGTAGGGACCAAGAACTACGGTCTGGAGGTAATCTCGGAAGGTCGCTTCGTCCATGGGCGGGGTTGGACTCTCTCGGAGGTGGGCTTCGACGTGTTGGAATCCGCATCGACGAAGCAGTTCTCGTTCATCGGCAGGTTGTGGGAAGTTCCAATGTGCTTCGCTGTACTCCGTGCCGAGGACGGATCTGAGGGCGGCGCGAACGTGAGCGATATTTCCGGCCCCTCCACACTCGAACAGGAAGCGTCCACCTGGCTTGAGAACTCGGGCGACCTCTCTCGCGAGGGGACGGTGATCTCGAAGCCAGTGCAGTGTAGCAACGCTGAATACCAAGTCGCAGGACTGGTCGGGGATGGGGAGCGGTTCGTTGAGATCGGACTCTCTGAGGCTGACCTTCGAAGCGAGCTCTTTCGGTAGCTTCTCTCTCAACCGGGATAGCATTGTGGTGGAGCGATCGAGAGCGGTAACGTGACCGGTCGTCAGCGATCGCGCGATCGAGAGCGTGTCTCGTCCGGTTCCTGCTCCGAGCTCTACAACGGATTCGTCTCCCTGTAGTGCAGCTCGATCCAGCAGATCTCTACCCCAACTCTCGTGGGGTAAGGGAAGCTGATCGTATGATGATGCGTTCCAAGAGAAGGTCACAGCTGCACGTTAGCGGTTCCTCGTGCATGGACACGATGGTCTCGAGTCTTCGCCCTTTGTGATGAGCGACGACTTCCGAACGATACCTCGGGGACCCTTCCGGCCAACGTTGGTTTCGTAAGCGTCGTTGCGCTTACTGGAGGCCCTGGCGGGCCGCGTACGCCTCGCGTAAGGTCGGAAGATACCCTTGCGCACCAAAACCTTGAGTCGATAGTGAAGCGGCGGTCGTTGCGAGCTGGAATGCCTCGTTGCGATCTATTCCGAGCGCCAGGCAGGCCCCGAGCGTAGCGGTGAAGCAGTCTCCTGCACCGATACTGTCCGCAACAGGAACTGCGAGTGCATCGAAGTGCTGAGCGAGCACGTGCTGATGGTAGATGTCGACGCCTCTCTCGCCCAGGGTGACAGCTACGTAGCCACCAAGTAACTGCTGGCGGTCGAGCAGCTCACTGTAGTCGCGTTGCAGTATCTCGTACTCTAGCTCGTTGGGAAGCAAGATCGAAGCTTGTTCGAGGACCGGTGCAAAGGCATCGACCTGGTTGAGTGGTGAGGGATCAACGATGAGGGTGATTCGGTGACGAAGCGCGAAGTTGGCGGTCGCAAGTGCGGCCTCGGGTCCGATCTCGAAGTTGGTCACGATGACAGATGGCGCCGGTAAGGTCTCCTCCATGTTGGCTTCGACGAAGCCTGGGGTGAGTAGCTGATTTGCGCCGAGATCAACTGCTATGAGGTTCTGCCCTCTGTGGTCGGAGATAATCCCTGCTCTTCCTGTTGTGGTATCAGCGTGTTCTTCGAGAGTCAGGGTGATCCCGGCGCGCTGCAGCTCGGAGCGGCAGAATGATGCGAGGTGATCGTCGCCAATCGCTCCGATGAGCTCGACGATGGGTCCGTGTAGCCCAGCTGCGTAGATGGCTGCGTTAGCTCCCTTCCCGCCGAGACCTTGCCTGCTCGTAGCCGACCACGTGTAGCCAGGGGAGATAGGTGAGCTCACCTGTGCTGCAATACCTAACGTCCAGGTCAGGTCTACATTGATCGAACCAACCACGGTGAGCTTCCCGTGCTCGTGCTCGTGCAGTTGCGGTTCCATCTCTTGTACGGTAGTGGGGTCTGAGCGACACGAGCGTCTTCTCGAAGGCATCGAGGAGACGCTCGAGTCTACGGTCGTGCAGTGGTCTGAGAGCGGAGCACTCTTTCGGAGGTGGCCCGTGATATGCGGACTACGCCTTGGTGGCTCGGTTCAACTGGGTCTTACGCTGTGATGTGATTGGAGAGGTGACAGTAGGGATGCTCAGGGTGTGAGGGTGGTCGGACCTCGGTTGATGTGGCGCCGATCGGTCACTACGGTAAAAGAGGAGTAAGGATCAAACTCTCGCATGGGGATGACGTGAGTCCCGGTGATGAGGTGGTCGATGTGCAGGGAGGGGATGGCTGATGAGTCAGTTGGAGTCGGGTGAGGCACGAGAGCGCTCCGTCGAACCGATTCGGAGGTTGGTCTTCTTCGGGACTCCTGAGCTCTCTGCTCGATACCTTCGTGCGCTCAGAGACGACGACTACGAGGTCGTTCTAGCCGTCACTCGTCAGCCCAAACGACGTGGGAGAGGTGGTCTGTTGACGCCATCACCAGTAGAGGCAGCGGCACGAGAACTTGGAGTTCCCGTCTCCTATGACATGCATGATGCTGTCGAGATGAGGGCGGATCTCGGCCTGGTCGTAGCGTACGGGAGGATTATCCCGACCACGGTTCTCGAGCACTGTCGCCTCGTGAACGTGCACTACTCGCTCTTACCGCGCTATCGGGGCGCAGCACCAATGGAGCGAGCGATTTTGAACGGTGACGAGGTGAGTGGCGTCTCTCTGATGGAGGTATCGTCGGGTCTCGACGAAGGCGAGGTCTACGACTCGGTGGAGGTACTCATTAGAGACCTCTCTCTTTCTCAGGTCGAAGATCTTCTTACACAGGCCGGGATTGCGATGGTCCGGCGTGCACTGCAAGGTGGTCGGGCTTGGCTCTCAGCTGGCGTCGCTCAGAGCGGGGAAGTGACGTATGCCGGAAAATTGAAGCCAGAGGAGTATCGGATCGATTGGACTCGTTCCGCAGAAGAGCTCGTCCGGGTGGTACGCCTCGAGCGCGCCTACTGTTTCTTTGATGAACGGAGGCTCCGAGTAGAAGCGGCAGCGACCTCTCTGGGCTGCGACGAAGCTAGCAGCCGTACTCCCGGAGAGATCTATCGCGCCCCAGATGGTCGGTGGCTCGTCGCATGTGGTGACGGAAGTGCGCTGGAGGTAGTCAGTGTACGCCCTGAAGGTCGTCGTTCCCAGGGATTTCGCGAGTTTGTTGGGGGTCTTCGAACCGAGACGCCTCTGCTTCGGTAGCGTGGAGTCAAGGACCATCATCGTGATCTGTACACACGAGAGAGACTATGGAGAGTAGATGAGGGCGAAGGTAGTCACGGTATCAGACGGGGTCATAGCTGGCACTCGTGATGACCTCTCGGGGAGGGTCTTGCAAGACCTGCTTGAAGAGCGAGGCTTTGAGGTCGTTGAACGTCTTGCGATAGCAGACGGTAGGGAGCTGGTGGCGGAGACCCTTCGACGTATCTGCAGAGACTTTCATGGTCTCGTTGTCACCACGGGAGGCACAGGATTTTCAGAGCGAGACCAGACTCCCGAGGGGACGAGAGATGTCTTGGAGCGGCTAGCTCCCGGATTCTCTGAATTGATCCGAGCGAGTAGCCCGCTCGGTGCTCTCTCGCGAGGCGTTGCCGGTACGGTTGGGCGATCCCTCGTCATCAACGTCCCAGGGTCGCCGAAGGCGGCCAGGGAGTCGATCGAAGCCGTCTTCGACCTGGTTGGTCACGCTCTTGCCTTGATGATCGACGGTCGTGCGACCCATCCAGATTCGAGCGGCGGAGCAGCGTCCCCGACCGGGTGATAGGGGGTGTAACGGCCTTCGTTGGACAGGGCTCTGCTCAAGGAGATCTTCGAGCGATAGTGGAAGCGCCGTGTAAAGTCGTAGCCTTATTGTGCTCAGGAGGTAGCGTAGGCAGCGGTGCTTGAAAGAGCAGAGCGCAGTTGGGATGACGCCCTCAATATGTCGTGAACGCTCGAGGTGGGTGTGATATCTCTGTCGCGGTCGGTATCTTCTCCGCAGTGGCGTGAAGCGTTCGTTTGTTGTGAGCCCAAAGTAGTGTTCATGGGCCTGGGAGTGCGTGAGGGAGCATCAGTGGAAGTGCGCAGAATCACTCCGCACACCCCCGACCTATACTGCTCCTGTGGGTATCGTCAGCTTGTCGGTGGACGTATCGATCCGCCCTGGAGGGGAGCCCTCCGGCATCCCTACAAGAGCGCACTAGCGGAGGGTACCCTCAGTGATACAGCAAAAAGCGAGTGAAGGCCACTGCCGAGGTGATTCTGCTATGGTGAGCGTCGTAGTCGAATCTCTGAGTGACACTCGTCGTTGCTATCTGCATTGGTCTCAAGCGCTTCGGAATCCTTGGGATCGGTCTTTGGAGTCGTGGACTGTGCGGGACGCACCGTGACAGTGCGGTCCGTGTTAGATGAACGCTGGATGGATCGTGCACTTCGGTTGAGTCAGCGTGCTCGTCGAGTGGCGCCACCCAATCCTTGGGTCGGAGCAGTCGTGGTGAAAGACGATGTCATAGTGGGTGAAGGATGGACCCAAAAACCCGGTTCCCACCACGCTGAGAAGGTCGCGCTTGCAATGGCTGGCCCCTCTGCGCGTGGTGCTACTCTCTACGTCACGCTCGAACCCTGTGCTCATGAGGGTCGTACCCCACCTTGTACCGTGGCACTGCGGGAGGCGGGAATCGAGCGATGCGTTGTCGGCATCATCGATCCAGACCCCCTCGTTCGGGGCCGGGGGGTGGTCGAGCTCCGGGAGGCAGGGCTCGATGTCGAGATAGGGGTCCTCGATGAGGCCATCCTTGACGCTCTGCGCACGTATGTTGCGCAGAGAGTGAGGGAACGACCTTGGACGATCTTAAAGGTAGCGATGACCCTCGATGGCAAGATTGCTGCTGCAGATGGATCTTCGCGTTGGATTACGTCACCGTCTTCTCGGGAGGAGGTTCATCGGCTGAGATCGGAGGTCGATGCTATCGTCGTCGGTGCTGGAACGGTGAGAGTCGATGATCCGCAGCTCACTGCCAGGCATGCCGATGGCACGCTCTACGAACGTCAGCCTGCGAGAATAGTACTTGGAGCCATTCCAGAGGGTGCGAAGGTCCTCCCGGCCCTGTCGTATATCGGTGCTGTGGACGAGCTCTTAGACCGATTAGGCAAACAAGGAGTGCTGTCTGTTTTGGTGGAAGGTGGACCGAAGGTAGCAGGCCAACTACACGATCAGGATCTCATTGATGAGTATCGTTGGTACGTTGCTCCGGCGTTGATGGGCTCGAGCTCCTATGATGTTTTGCCGAGTCGCCCGAGCGCAACGATGGACGAGCTCTGGCGGGGGAGCTTTCATGAGGTGCGTCGGTGTGGTGACGACATCGTTGTCACGATGTATTCGCATCGAGCTCTTGGGCTCTTAGAGGCTCACCTTGAACTATCGAGGAGTTTTCGTTCTACGCGTGGTGCATGAGGTCGTGCTGGAGCTTGCTATTGCGACTTTTCGAGAAGGGTAGGAATCGTGTTTACAGGCATTGTTGGTGCGTTGGGCGAGGTCGTCGAGAGCGATGGGCATCGTCTTGTACTGGGCTGGGTCGATACGCTCGGCGCCATTGAGATCGGAGATTCGGTGGCGGTCAATGGTGTCTGTCTTACGATCACGGCGATAGTGCAAGGATGCATTACGCTCGATGTGGTCGATGAAACGCTGCGTCGGTCGAATCTGGGCAGCCTTCGACCGGGTGATCGGGTGAATCTTGAGAGACCGATGGCCCTTGGTGGACGGCTCGACGGACACCTAGTTCAAGGTCACGTGGATGCTACGGGAGTGGTCCAGAGAGAGGCTCCAGAACTCGAAGTGACGATGGAGGACCCCAGTCTCTTGCGCTACGTCGTGGAGAAGGGTTCGATCACGGTGGATGGAGTCTCATTGACGGTGAGCGGCCTGACAGACGGAGGCTTTACCGTTGCCATCATTCCACATACCGCAGAGGTAACTACACTGGGTATCCGACGAGTCGGCGACCGAGTGAATTTGGAGGTCGACGTGCTGGCAAAGTACGTCGAGCGTTTGATCTCCAGTCGTATCTGAGCGTCCGGTCAACAAGAAGGGAGTTCGCCGTGGCGATGTCGTCGATTGAAGAGGCACTATCAGCATTAGCACGAGGTGGCATGATCGTGGTCGTCGATGACGAGGACCGCGAGAACGAGGGAGATCTCATCATGGCCGCCCAGTTCGTTGATCAGGCGGCGATAGCGTTCTTTCTGGAACATACCTCCGGGGTTATCTGCGTTCCCATGCTCGGCGAGAGGCTCGACCAACTGGACCTTCCTTTGATGGTCTCGGCGAACACGGAGTCACAGCGGACTGCCTTTACGGTGAGCGTCGACGTGATCGGACCCACGACGACCGGCATCTCTGCTTTTGATCGGGCCACTACGATTCGTGCTCTTATCGATCCGTCGACGCAGCGAGATCAACTGGCTCGGCCGGGTCATATCTTTCCTCTGCGCTATCGTGAGGGAGGCGTGCTGAAGCGAGCGGGTCACACCGAAGCTGCGGTCGATCTTGCTCGACTAGCCGATCTCTATCCTGCTGGAGTACTCTGCGAGATCGTGACCGAAGACAAGAGCTCCATGGCGCGGACCGAGTATCTCGAGAAGTTTGCACAAGAGCACAACCTGCCGTTCATATCGATTGCGGATCTCATTCGATTTCGACGTCGCCACGAGCACCTAGTGGAGCGTATCGAGGGTGCCTCAGCGCGTATACCCACAGCGTACGGGGACTTTCTCTGCGTTGGATACCGTTCCATCTTGACCGGGGAAGAACACGTTGCCATGGTCAAAGGAGATATCTCTCGTGATGAGCCAGTGTTGGTTCGGGTTCACTCCGAGTGTTTGACTGGTGATATTTTTGGATCGCTGCGTTGCGACTGTGGTCCGCAACTCGACTCAGCCTTGCAGATGATCGCCGAGGAAGGTTCGGGCGTCGTCGTCTACTTGCGAGGTCAAGAAGGACGAGGCATAGGGTTGGGTCACAAGTTGAGGGCTTACTCGCTACAAGAGCATGGGCTCGACACAGTTGACGCAAATCTCGAGCTTGGACTGCCCGTCGACTCACGTGAATACGGTATTGGAGCACAGATTCTGGAGGATCTTGGCGTAGGGGTTATGAAACTTCTCACCAATAATCCTGCAAAATACGGTGGGCTGAAGGGTTTCGGTCTCGACATCGTCGAGCGGGTTCCACTCGCTTCAAAGGTCAACCCTGAAAACCTGACGTATCTACGAACGAAGCGAGATCGCCTAGGACATCTTCTCGATGGACTCGAAGATGGAGAGAGCTCGTCAGGGATGAGTGATAGGCAGTTCTCGTGATGACACCGAGCGCCGAATGGTGGTCGTGAGGAAGGGATAGAGAGGTCGTTATGTCGGAAGTGGTGGGGGACTATAGCGCTGTAGGACGTCGCTTTGCGTTCGTGGTTGCTAGGTTTAACTCCTTAGTTACCGAGCCGCTTCTGCGGGGTGCGCAGGACTGTTTGGTTCGTCATGGTGCGGCCCTTGACGATTTGAAGACGGTTTGGGTACCAGGAGCTTTGGAGATACCCCTTGCGTGCAAACTCTTGGCCCAGGCCGGCGGCCTCGATGGCATACTTGCGCTCGGAGCGGTGATTCGTGGTGAGACTGCCCATTTTGATGTCGTGGTTGGACAGAGTGCCGCTGGGATTGCTCGAGTATCGTACGACTTTTCGCTTCCGGTAATCAACGCCGTGCTGACGACGGAAGATACCGATCAGGCCTTTGCGCGAGCGGGCACTAAGGCGGGAAACAAGGGTTTTGATGCGGCACTTGCGCTCATGGAGATGGCAGAGGTCGCGGCGAAGCTGCGGGCATGAGTCAGTGCTCGGGCGCATATATCGGTCCGAGGTCTGTTGGTTGGTGTAGAAGAATCTCTGTGATCGTGGGGCTGTGGTGATATGTTGAAGCTGGTCTTACCCAAGGGCTCTCTTGAGCGTGCTACGCTCGAGCTCTTTCGAGACGCAGATCTTGGTGTAGAGCGAAGCTCTGATGTTGACTATCGTGCTACGGTCGATGACCCTCGCATTAGCGACGTTCGGATCCTTCGACCGCAAGAGATTGCGCGCTACGTCTCTGAGGGCCTCTTTGATATCGGCATTACTGGCCGTGACTGGATCGAGGAGAGCTCGGCTCATGTGGTCTCGCTTGGGAGGCTTGAATACTCAAAGCAGACCAGTCGGCCGATCAACGTCGTGCTCGCAATCCCGTCAGATTCGCCGATACGATCCGCTAAGGAGATGGGTAATGGAGTTCGGATCTCTACAGAGTATCCGAACCTCACGAGGCGATACTTCGAGGCTCAGGGCATCGACGTGGAGATCGTCTTCTCCTATGGCGCCACTGAGGCAAAAGTTCCCGAGATCGCAGACGCAGTCGTGGAGATCACCGAAACTGGACGTGCCTTGAGGGCGGCTGGTCTGAGGATTCTCGATACCTTGCTCGTGTCGTACACCGAGTTCATTGCCAATCCTCAATCATACGAAGATCTTACGAAACGTCACGCCATGGAACAGGTGCTGTCTCTGTTGCACGGCACCCTCTCTGCGCGTTCGCGGGTTCTCGTCAAGTTGAACGTAGGGGAGTCGGACCTGCGTGCGGTGATCGAGGCACTGCCATCAATGAAGTCACCTACGATCTCACAGCTCTATGGTGGCTCTGGATTTGCCGTGGAGGCCGTCGTGCCGAGAGCTCGAATCAATACGCTCATTCCATCGTTGCGTGATCTTGGTGCTTCAGATATCTTGGAGATTCCGCTCTCAAAGATCGTTCCGTAGACTGCAGGTCTCATTCAGTTGAGGCGAGCGTCGCCGTGGTTGTCGATGATCGCATGAGATTCGAATGCATACCTTGGAGCGATGTCGCTCCTCTACTGGTGGGTCGAGCTCTCTGCTTTGGCCCCTTTTGGTCGAGTTCTATGACCTCTTAGTACTTGGTGCGCTGGCTAAGTACCAAGAGGTCACTGCGGAAGAGCGCGTGAGTGCTGTCATCAGTGCCTCCTCGTGTCGGGGTCGGCTACTCGTCCGATTGATCGTTCGATGATGCACTACTTGGCTCGAGGACGCTGACTTGCACGAAGGCGAGCTGCAACTGGTGAAGTGCGTCCTTAAGCTCGTTCTCGTGTAGTCCAAGGCGTCCTTGACAACGTTCTACGATTGCCGAGAGGGCATCGATAGCCAGTGTGGCCTGAGCAAGCTGCGGTGGAGTCTGCGACAGATGAATGGCGGCGAGCTCGAAGAGTCCGAAGCAGTGGTTAGCGATGATCTCGCTGGGTTCGGTCTGGGCTAAGGTTCGCCGTAGCTCCTCTAGTTCTGCGTCGCTCGGCTCTGCTCGTTCTTCCTTCTGTGTTCGGGCAGCATCGCTCTCTGTCGAAGGCCTAGGGGTATGTTCTCCGTCTGGTGTCCATAGTGTACTCACAGAGTGCTAGACTATTCGATTGATCGATAGAGAAAAGCGGAGTTTTAACTCCCACCCTGGTACCGACAACACATAGGTAGCCCGGGTCAAGGTGTGCGGACGCTGGCTACGCTTGTTCTTGACGACTTTTTGGGTCGCTAAATTTTGGAAGGAGTGATGCTAGATATCCGCACCAACGGTAACGGAGCCGCGTATCAACGAGCGAATTCGCGTGAGGGAAGTGCGTCTTGTTGACGCTGACGGTAATCAGCTTGGAATTAAGCCTGTAGCCGAAGCCCTTGAACTGGCGAAACGCATGGAACTTGACCTCGTGGAGGTGGCGCCAATGGCGAATCCTCCGGTGGCTCGAATCATGGACTATGGGAAGTTCAAATTTGACGCTGCTCAGCGAGCGAAGGAGTCGAGAAAGAAGTCGACATCTACTCAGATCAAGGAGATGAAGTACCGTCCCAAGATCGGAGCTGGAGACTTTGATACAAAGACTCGTCAAGTAGCGAGATTTCTCGGTGAAGGTCACAAGGTTAAGATCACAATTATGTTCCGTGGTCGTGAGCTTTACCACCCTGAGCTTGGTAAGTCCATTCTTGATCGGATCGCTGAGGCTACTTCCTCGGTCGGTAAGGTTGAGGTCTTTCCCAAGCTCGATGGGCGAAATATGTTGATGGTGTTGGCTCCTGAAAAGAAGTCCGCTCCGGCCCGTGAGGCGTCGGAACGGTCGCGTGGCTCTGCGGAGAGCGTCCTTCCTGGTGGTACTAGACCTGTTGAGACAGAGTTGACGAAAGAGAGTGGTTCTGATGCCAAAGATGAAGACTGACAAGGGTGCGGCCGCTCGCTTCAAGGTAACGGGGTCTGGCCGAATCGTTCGCCGGAAGCGGAACCGAAAGCACCTGATGGAGAAGAAGAGTTCAACACGGGCTCGTCGTTTAGGACGCATGTCAGAGGTTGCTCCTAGTGATACCCGGGCGGTAAAGAGACTTCTTGGGATGTAGTGCCGTTCAATCGGTCGTAATTTCGGTAGGTTAGGAGAAGAAAATGGCGCGAGTGAAGCGCTCTGCCAATGGCAAAAAGCATCGTAAAAAAGTTCTTGAACTCGCGAAGGGTTACTACGGTAACAAGAGCCGGAGTTATCGTGCGGCGAACGAGCAGGTTATGCACTCCCTGCAGTACGCGTATCGTGACCGTCGGGCACGAAAGGGTGAGTTCCGTCAACTTTGGATTCAGCGGATCAATGCGGCTGCGAGGGCGAACGGTATTAGCTACTCCCGGCTGATGTTTGGGCTGAAAGAAGCGGGTATCGAAGTTGATCGCAAGGTTCTTGCCGATCTTGCTGTGCGCGACCCCGAGGCCTTTACGGCACTCGTGAAGGCAGCGACCGAGGCTTCGATTCCTCAGGCCTAGTCGAGACGCCCGTGGCGATCTCTGATCAAGAACGACTAGCGCGCCTTGTGGTTTCGCCTGAGAACGCTCGGGTGAAGCGCCTGCGTCGTGCTAGTCGTTCTTCGTCGTTTCGTGTCGACGAAAACCTGGTCATCCTCGAGGGCCGAAAGGTGCTGTTCGATATCGTAGCGGGTGACGTTGAGCTCGAGTGTGTCTTCATCGACGAGACTGCCCTCGACTCTGAACTGAGTCAGCTGGCTCGTAGTTGTGAGCAGCGAGGAATTTGGGTCGGTGTTGTCGATTCGAAGCTCGTGAACGAGGTCAGCGAACTCAAGACTCCGAGCGGTGTTCTTGGGCTCGCGAAGCGGCCAAGTGGTGACTTCGAGGAGATTCTCGCTTGCCAGGTAGTGCTAGCGCTGGATGGCGTTCAAGATCCCGGGAACGTCGGTACCCTCATCCGTTCCGCTCGTAGCGTGGGGGGAGTTGGGGTTATCTGTGGACTTGGAACCGCCGATCCCTTCAGTCCGAAAAGCCTTCGTGCCTCCGCTGGTACGGTAATGTCGACCAAAGTATGCTCGGTGTCAGATCTCTCATCGGCGCTGCAGAGCGCTCGAGATGACGGAGGTTTTGAGCTGGTTGGACTCGATGCCGGTGCTCCCTCTAGCCTTTGGGATCAGCACTTTTCCGATAAGGTTGTACTGCTCGTTGGTTCAGAGGGAAGAGGCATTGCGCAAGAGCAACGCACCATTCTGGATCGGATGGTATCGATACCGATCGACGCCGGCGTGGAGTCTCTCAACGTCGCTATCAGCGGGTCGATAGCGCTCTTTGAGCTTCAGCGTCAACGCTATCGTGTGTTGTGAGGTCGGGGACGGAGTCGAATCGTGTATCGGTTCGGTGTCACCGAATCGAAGGCGTCAGACAGAGGGTTGAGTTGAAAGGTAGAGGTCGTTGAGTCGTGGCAGGAAGTGACGTCAATCCGGGGAGTCTGCGTGAGTTCTTGGCCGCTCTTGAGAGCCTTAGGTCAAGTTTCGATGAAGCTCCGCTCGCTCCAGAGGAGGCTCTGCGCGCAACCGAGGGTCGTTTCCTCGCAAAAGGCGGTGAGATTGCTCTGCTCTCTCGTTCTTTGGGAAGGCTCTCCCAAGATGACAGACGGGAAGCCGGTTCGGCACTGCAAGCCTTTCGAGCCCGAGTCACTGAAACTCTGAGCACCCAGCGCAGATACTTGGAGTCCCTTGCGTCCCTGGAGAGAGAGCGGCAGGAGCGCTACGACCTTACGGAGGATCTCGTACGGGAGAGAAGAGCTGCAGTTGGGGCGCTCAATGTGGTGACACAGACCAGGTACGCCCTGGAGGATCTCTTTGTGGGCATGGGTTTCTCTATCGAGACCGGTCCTGAGGTCGAATCGGAGTGGTACAACTTCGAGGCGCTGAACGTAGCAAAGTATCATCCCGCCCGTGATGCGCAGGATAGCTTCTTCTTGGAGCTCGGCGAGCCAGGTTCGGTCGTGCTGCGAACGCAGACCTCTCCGGTTCAGATTCGACTTTTAGAGCGAGGAGTCCTGCCGATCTACGCAGTGATCCCTGGCAAGGTTTTTCGACGAGATACCCCTGACGCGCGACATACTCCAAGTTTCCATCAGATAGAAGGACTCGTGGTCGACGAACATATCACATTCCAAGATCTCGCTGGCACGGTCTCTGGATTTACGAAGGCCTATTTTGGCCAAGAGATCTCAGCGCGACTACGACCCGCCTACTTCCCCTTTACCGAACCTTCTGCTGAGTTTGAGATCACGTGCACGATCTGTTTGGGCTCCGGGTGTCGTACCTGCTCGGGCGTCGGATGGATCGAGCTTGGTGGATGTGGAATGGTTCACCCAAATGTTTTCCGATCCGTTGGAGTTGATCCCGAACGCTGGAGTGGTTTTGCTTTCGGATTCGGTATCGAGCGCTTGGCTCAAATGAAGCATGGGCTCGCAGATATGAGGGTGCTGCTCGATAATGACCTCCGTTTCTTAAGTCAGTTTCGAGGTTGAAATGAAGATTCTCTACTCATGGCTCGTTGAGTTCTTCGAGCCCAGACCAGGAGCTGAAGCTCCTAGTCTCCAACCGTCTCCGAGCGAGCTCAATCTGCTTGTCGATGCGCTCAATAGCTTGGGTATGGTCGTCGAGTCGGTCGAGCGAGTGCCTGCGCCGCTGGCTGGTGTCGTCGTTGCAGAGGTGGCCCAGATCGACGAGATTGAAGGGGCGGATCATATTCGCCACGTCCTCGTTCACTCTGGTCAGGAGAGTCCAGTCAGTGTGGTCTGTGGAGCGACGAACTTTGCCGTAGGGGATCGTGTGCCCTTTGCTCAAGTCGGTGCCGTGTTGCCTGGAGAGTTTCGCATCGAACGCCGAACCATGATGGGAAAGGTCTCGAACGGAATGCTCTGTTCCGCCCGAGAGCTGGAGCTCTCGGATGACGGTAGCGGCCTGATGATCTTGCCCGCTGATGCGCCAGTAGGTGGAGCCCTGGCGAAGTTTCTCGGTTTGGAAGAGGAGATCGTCATCGACCTTGCGATCGAGGCAAATCGGCCGGATGCCAATTCGGTGGCTGGAGTTGCTCGCGACGTCGCTCCGACGCTCGGTTTCGTCTTTCGCTCTGACAGCGGCATAGGAGCCCAAGCACCTGCTAAGGTGTTGCGCGATCAGTTGGATCGAAGCTCTCATGGGGAGCGCCTGATAGGTGAGGTCGATCTCGCGGCAGTGTCTCGTATCGTTGCTGCGAAGTTCCAGGGACCTTTTGCGCTGGTCGATCCAACGACGGTCCGCCGCCGCCTTCAGCTCTGCGGGATGCGATCGATCTCTCCCGTCGTCGATGCGTCGAACTACGTCATGATCGAGATGGGTCAGCCAACGCACCCCTACGACCTTCGAGCGCTCTCTGGCTCGTCGATCGGGGTTCGAAACGCACGTGATGGCGAACGCTTGAAGACCCTCGATGGTGAGGAGCGAGTGCTCCAAGGTACTCATGGTGAAGACGTGGGCGACATCGTTATCGTCGATGCAGACTCTACCCCAGTTGGACTAGCGGGGGTGATGGGCGGTGATTCGTCGGTGATCACCGCGGAGACTACGAGTGTCCTCCTAGAGCTCGCCTGTTTTCCTCGATCCAATATTGCCCGAACCTCCAAGAGGCTCGGACTGCGCAGCGAGGCCTCTGCTCGTTTTGAGCGCGGCGTGGATCCAAATGCAGCTGAGTGGGCTCTCCGGCGCTTCTGCGAGCTCCTGGCCCAGGAACCCTTAGCGGTTGATAGTGCCGGCCCGAGACCTGTTCCGTCGGTGACCGTTTCGCTGCGCTTGGCTCAGATAGAGCGGCTGCTCGGGCGAGGCTTTGAGATCGACCACCTCCGAAGGTTATTAGAGCCATGTGGCTTTCTCGTGGGCGATGGGAGCGATGACATAACTGAGGTAGTGGTGCCGTCATTCCGCCCTGATTGCACGATTGAGGCCGACATCATCGAAGAGATTGCGCGTCACGAGGGATATCGATCTCTCGGAGAGCGCAGAATCCAGAGCCCCTATGTCGGAAAGCTCACTCCATACCAACGTGATCTCCGAAAAATTGGTGATTTTCTGGTCTCTCGTGGTTACTTCGAGCTCATGGGATCGGCGCTCGTCAACGATGAAGACAGTGCCGTTCTTGGACTTTCCGGTCCTTCAATTCGTGCAAGTAATCCACTCTCCGCCGAGGAGTCCGTTCTCCGTCGAACGCTCGCATCGACCGCCCTTGCTGCGCTTCGATTCAACGCGGCACGACGCCGATCGGAGGTTGCGCTCTTTGAGATCGGTGAGGTCTTCTCGATGCCGGTCGGCACAGCGATGCTTCCAGATGAGACGACGAGGCTCGGGGTAATGACAACGTCTCCGGAGAACGGTGCTGCACCCCTTGTAGGGTTATTGGCCGATCTCGCGCTGGTGCTGGGCTCCTTGGAGGTTGAGATCGTACAGCCGAGTCGAGATTCAGAGGCGATCGTTGCGGCGACGCTTGCGGGCCTTCCATCGCCCGGATCGTGGCCGGATCTCCACTTCGGACGATCAGGATACGTGGTGGTCAACGGAGTCCCTTGTGGCGCAATCGGCGAGTTTAAGGTCGAGACGGTACGAGACATGACCGACGGTCTCATTCGAGACCGTGTTGGTTGGCTCGAACTCGACCTTTCGTGTTTGGGGATTCGAGATCGTCGGCCTCACCAGGCCCAGGAGTTGAGTCATTTTACGTCGACCGATCTCGACCTCGCTTTTGAGCTCGAAGTTGGCGTATCTGCGTTGCAACTGTGCCGAACCGTTCAACGAGCGTGTGGCGATCTTGCGCGCAGTGTTGAGCTCTTTGACGTCTTCACCTCTGAGAGGCTCGGGCCGAATCGCAGATCGCTTGCGGTTCGCATTCGTCTTGAGTCCATTGAGAGTACCGTCAGTGAGTCTCAGCTGGCCGAAATTATCCAAAGGGTCGAGGATTTGGTGAGAACAGATCTCGGAGGCGTCTTACGGCGATCGTAGCGATGCATAAGTATTCGCTAGATGGTATAGTAGTCGTGTGCAAGCCGTAGTTTTTGGAGCCTCTGGCTATAGCGGGGCGGAGCTTCTTCGTCTCTTAGATGGTCATGGTGAGATCGAGGTGGTCGGTGTCAGTGGAGAGAGCACCGCTGGACGCAGAGTCGGAGATCTCTATGCGGGCCTACCGCGTGCGGTTCGTGAACTGCGAATTCGAACGACGGAGGAACTGCTCGGCCTGATCGTGGGCGCCGAGTTGAGCTCGGTCGAGTTGGCTTTCCTTGCGCTACCACACGGTGTCGCTGAGAGGCTTGCTCCTCAACTGCTTCGGCACGTATCGACCGTGGTCGATCTCTCGGCAGATTTTCGTCTTGCCGACCCTTCGAGCTACCCCTCGCACTACGGCAGAGAGCACGGTGAGCCGGAGCTGCTCGAGGAGGCGGTCTACGGCCTCCCGGAGCTCAAACGCAGCGCTCTGCAGGGCGCTAGGCTGATTGCAGCCGCAGGGTGCTACGTCACCGCCGCCACCATAGGGCTACTCCCCCTGGTAGAACGATCGTTGGTCGAACCTGACCACATCATTATCGATGCTGCTTCTGGCATCTCAGGAGCGGGACGCTCCTTGAAAGAGGAGAACCTTTTTGTTGGCCGGGAGGCCAACTACTCCGTCTACGGATTGAGACATCACCGACATGTCGTTGAGATGGAGCAGAATCTTGGCGTCAGAGTCATCTTCTCTCCACACCTCTTGCCGGTGAGTCGGGGTATTTTGGCGACGATCTACGCCAGACCCTCCAACGAGCTGAAGGCACAGCTCGAGGCCTGTGGCGACGAGAAGTCTGCGGATGCTCTCTTGCGGGAGCTGTATGCAACTCGGTATCAAAACGAGGAGTTTGTCGAGGTGACGGCCGTACCGCCCGACCTATCGTCGGTCGTGTACTCAAATCTCTGTCGAGTCAGTGTCGTCTACGATGTCCGGACGAACTGGATCATCGTTGTCTCCGCCCTCGATAATTTGACGAAGGGCGCAGCTGGTCAAGCGATCCAGTGTGCAAATATCGCTCTTGGTTATCTGGAATTTGAAGGGCTTCCGAAAGGTGGACGAGTACCGTGACCGTAACGTATCCTCAGGGATTTCTCGCCAACGGAGTGGCGTGTGGTATCAAGAGCGACGGATCCCCCGATCTTGCACTCGTCCTTGGTGCAACTGGAGAGCCTCTGGTCAGTGCGGCCGTCTTTACTACGAATCGGGCGGCGGCCGCTCCAGTGGTGGTCTCTCAGGAGCACTTGCGGCTGTCGGGTGCCTCAATGCATGGGGTGGTAATCTCCTCGGGTAACGCCAATGCAGCGACCGGAGCAGCGGGGTTAGATGCCGCTCGACGCATGTGTGCCTCGGTCGGCGCCACCGCTGCGGTCGATCCGAGATCGCTACTCGTGTGCTCGACTGGTCTCATCGGAATACCTCTGCCGGTGGAGCGAATTGAGCAAGCAACCCCCGCATTGGTCTCAGGGCTTGGAGCCGATGGTGCAGCAGGAGAGCGTGCGGCTCAAGCCATCATGACGACCGATACGTTTTCGAAGCTTGAGACTCGACAAGGTGATGGTTTTCGGTTGGGTGCCATGGCAAAAGGTGCAGCGATGATAGCGCCGAACATGGCTACGATGCTCGCGGTCATTACGACCGACGCGATGGTGGAGAGAGAACGCCTTCAGCGAGCGCTGAGTCACGCCGTGGAGATGAGCTTCAACCGACTCACGATCGATGGCTGCACTTCAACGAACGATACAGTGATACTTCTGAGCTCTCAGAGCTCCAAGGTGACCCCGTCTAGGCAGTTTGAGGAGCTGCTCGACGATCTCTGCGCATCGCTGGCTCTTCAGATCGCACGGGATGCCGAGGGAGGTTCGAAGGTCGTGAGCGTCGTGGTCAGCGGCGCTCGCAACGAAGCGCAGGCTCTTCTTGGTGCCCGCAAGATCGCTCAGTCGCAGCTGGTCAAGTGTTCTTTTCTCGGTGAGGATCCATACTGGGGACGGGTTGCTTCGGAGTTGGGCTCTTCTGGGATCGACTTCGATCTCGCCCGGCTCTCGGTCTCCTATCAGGGTATTGAAGTCTCTCGATCGGGAGTCTCGGTGGAGTTCGATCAGAAGGAGCTTGCGCTGCGACTAGCTCAGGACTCTGTGACCCTGCAGGCCGACCTCGGCTACGGAGAAGGAACGGCAACGATTATCACCACGGATCTAGGCTACGCGTACATTGACGAGAACAAAGGGACCTCGTGAGATGGCCTCGTTGCGTGAAGCGGTGTCGGTGATCGACGAGAAGCTCTCTCTTGCGGACAAGGCCGCTATTTTGGTCGAGGCGCTTCCCTACATACGACGATTTTCAGGCACCACCGTTGTTGTAAAGTACGGTGGAAACGCCATTGCCGAAGGTGATGGAGGTAGTCGAGACGAGACGCTCGAGTCCTTTGCCCAAGATATCGTCCTGTTGCACAGCGTGGGACTCCGACCAGTGGTGGTGCACGGAGGTGGACCACAGATCGACTCGCTTTTGACCCGGTTGGGTATTGCGAGCGAGTTTCACGAGGGTTTAAGGGTAACGACGGCAGAGACGCTCGAGGTCGTCAAGATGGTCCTCTTGGGGCAGGTCAATCCGAGCATCGTTGCGCAGCTCAATCGGCTAGGGTCTCGAGGAATTGGTATCAGTGGTGCCGACGCTCAGCTTGTGCGGTGTACTCCGGTCTCTGATCACCATGGGCTCGTGGGTGCAGTCTCGCAGGTCAACGCTGAGGTCCTCCACCGTCTCCTCGACGATGGCTTCATCCCAGTCGTTGCAAGTATCGCTACCGATGAGAGTGGTCAGGTCTACAACGTCAACGCCGATCACGTCGCCAGTGCGGTGGCATCGGCTCTCCATGCGGAGAAGTTGGTCTACTTGACCAACATTGAAGGCCTGCGACTCAATGTCGACGACCCGACCTCGCTGGTTCGGTCGATCGGAGCCGAAGAGCTCCGTGATCTACTCCGGCAAGGAACGATCGTTGGGGGCATGATTCCGAAGATTCGCTCCGCACTCGAAGCGGTCGATGGTGGAGTTCGTGCGATCCACCTTCTCGATGGACGTGCAACGCACGCTTTGCTCGTAGAGATATTCACTGATATTGGGATAGGAACGATGATCCATGCATGACGAATTAGCGGGTAAGTCGGAGAGTGCCTCGCCACTGATGTCGACCTACGGCGGGTACACAACGACGATCGTCTCTGGCGATGGCTGCGTCCTCGTTGATGATCACGGACGGCGGTACCTCGACTTTCTGGGAGGAATTTCGGTCGTCTCTTTGGGTCACGCCAACAACGCGATCGCCTCGGCACTGGCCGAGCAGGCCCAGACACTCGTGCACGTTTCGAATTTTTTTGCGAACCCGAAGGCGTTGAAGCTCGCCGAAGAGATCGACCTCCTTCTCGGTGGTGGCGGGAAGGTCTTTTTTTCGAACTCGGGAGCGGAAGCCAATGAGGCAGCGATCAAGCTCGCTCGGCGCTACGGCGCCCGCGAGCGCTTCGAGATCGTCTCAGCGGTGAATGGGTTCCACGGACGGACCCTCGGGGCCCTTGCTGCAACCGGTCAGCCCGCGAAACAAGATCCCTTCCGTCCGCTCCCGGAGGGCTTTCTGCACGTTCCATTCAACGATCTCGATGCGATGCGTGAGGCTTTGGATCGTCCAACCGTCGTCGCTGTTCTCTTGGAGCCCATCCAAGCTGAGGCAGGGATCATCGACCCGCTGCCGGGCTATCTCGAAGCCGTTGCAGAGATGGCTCGAGATCGATCGGTCTTATTCATCATCGATGAGGTGCAGACCGGGCTGTGTCGAACTGGGCGCTGGTTCGGATTTGAACACTTTGGACTCTCACCCGACATCGTAACGATGGCCAAAGCGCTTGGTAACGGAGTCCCTATTGGTGCAACGTGGGCGAAGAGCTCGGTAGCACAGGCCTTTCAACCCGGCGATCACGGTACGACCTTTGGAGGCGGTGCGCTTGCGAGCGCTGCCGCGCTGGCGGTCCTGGGCGAGATGAAGCGACTCGATCTCGCCGAACGTACGGCGTCGATGGGTGAGTACCTGCGCAGCGCTCTCCGTCTGCTCCCTGGCGTGCGAGCGCTCAGTGGGCGTGGGCTCCTCGTTGGGGTTGAGCTGAGCGAGCCACGGGCTCAAGAGGTCGCAAAACGTGCACTAGAGGCGGGACTCATCGTCAATGCCCTCTCTGCGGATCGGTTGAGACTAGCTCCTCCTCTGATCGTGAGCACAGAGGAGATCGATGCCGCCGTTACGATTCTGCGGAGCGTCTTAACCTAAGGGCAGGTCGCAGTGGTGTGGAGTTCGGGCGGGTTAGGTCGCAACGGAGAGCGACGGTGTTCTTGGTGGACTAGAGCGGAGAAGATGGTGTGGGAAGTGGGAGGGAGATCGTGGCAAAGAACCAGCGTCAGTACCGAATAGTGAAGATACTGCAAGCGACTCCGGTGACCTCTCAAGCTCAACTCGTTGAGTGTCTTGCGGCCGAGGGGGTCGTAGCGACGCAGGCTACCGTCTCTCGGGATCTTGACGAACTCGGCGCAATCAAGGTTCGTTCCTTTGGAGGTCAGAGCGTCTACGCAATTCCTGAGCTTCCTAAAGATCAATCGTCGACCGATGAGCACCTTCGCAGAGTCCTCTCTGACTGGGTCGTTGAGGTCGTAAGCTCCTCCGTATTCATCATGATTCGCACCCCGCCTGGCTGTGCCCATGTGGTCGCTTCGGCTCTCGACCGTTCTTCGATCGATGGCCTCCTAGGAACGGTGGCCGGAGATGATACGGTGCTAGCGTTAGCGTCAGAGGGTCTCGGTGGCGCAGGACTCGCAGCGGTTATTGCGGAACTTGCAGGTCTTTGAATGTCCTCGGCGGTCGATGAGGTGTCATCAAGAACGGTTTTTGGAGCCCTGTGGAGGGCTTTGGTGAGAGGAGATGAGGCGGACAGTGTCAAAGCGTAAGGTAGTGCTCGCGTATTCAGGCGGACTCGATACCTCAGTTGCGGTGAAGTGGCTGACACTCGAGCGCGACTACGAGGTCGTGGCGCTCTCGATCGATGTCGGCCAAGGTGGAGATCTAGACGATGTCCGAGAGCGAGCATTGAAAGCGGGAGCCGTTGCGGCCGAAGTGGTCGATGCGCGAGACGAGTTTGCCGAGAACTTTGTGGTTCCAACGATCATGGCGCACGGTCTCTACGAGGGAAAGTACCCCCTAGTTTCGTCGCTCTCGAGGCCACTGATCGCTCGGCATCTCGTCGATGCTGCAGCCCGCTACGGTGCGGACGCGGTCGCACACGGTTGTACCGGTAAGGGAAACGACCAGGTTCGCTTTGAGGTTGCGGTTCGGACGCTTGCACCGCAACTCGACGTTGAAGCTCCTGTTCGAGAGTGGGGGTTTACTCGAGACGACACGATTGACTACGCTGCACAACACGGGGTCGAGATTCGAGCGACGCGGGCGAAGCCGTACTCGATCGATCAGAATCTTTGGGGTCGAGCGATCGAGTGTGGCGAGATGGAGGACCCGTGGGCCGCTCCGCCGAGCGATGTCTACGAGATGACGCTTCCAACCGCTACCGAAGCCCGCGAGATCGTCTTGGGTTTTGAGGCCGGTCGTCCGAGCACGCTCGATGGTTCGAAGCTTCCCACTGTAGAGCTCGTTGACCAGCTAAATCGGCTGGTTGGGTCGTACGGTGTGGGTCGAATCGACATGGTAGAGAATCGCCGGGTCGGCATTAAATCACGTGAGGTCTACGAGTCTCCGGCCGCTGCTGTGCTTATGACCGCTCACGCCCAGCTTGAAGATCTGACGCTCGAACGAGACCTTGCCCACTACAAGTCGTTGGTCGCTCAGCGATGGGCCGACCTCGTGTACGACGGGCTGTGGTACTCTCCGCTCCGAGAGGCGCTGGACGCATTCATACTGTACAGTCAACGTTTCGTTACCGGCGAGGTCCGCATCGGACTAGAGCGTGGCTCAATGACGGTGACCGGTCGCCGCTCTGAGGTGAGTCTCTACGACTTTGAACTCGCTACCTATGATTCTCGTGATAGCTTTCGACACTCTGATGCCGAAGGGTTCGTTAGACTCTTCGGACTTGGGACTCAGACGTGGGCGAAGCGCCAACTCGGACGGTAGTGCGTGTGAGGGATGCGCCAACCAGAAGGAGTGATAGTACGTGACGTTATGGAAAGGGCGATTTTCAGTCTCTCCAGCGCAGGAGCTCATGGACTTTACGGAGAGTCTCTCCTTTGATCGACTGCTCTGGATGGAAGATATTCGGGGCTCGATCGCCCACGTCAAAGGACTGGTTCACTCTGGTATTTTGACCGAGGAGGACGGAACCATCCTGCAGGATGGTTTGAGGAGTGTCGCCAATGAGATCGAGTCCGATCTCTTTGACTTCAACGCTGGTGACGAAGATATTCACTCTGCGATCGAGCGACGTCTCACCGAACTTGTGGGCGAAACCGGCGCGCGCCTCCATACCGGGCGGTCTCGCAACGATCAGATCGCGACGGATATGCGTCTCTATGCAAAGCGCGCGGTTCTCGAGATAGCCGATGAACTTGTGGCGCTGTGTCGAACGCTTGGTGATGTAGCTGAGTCCTCTCGAGATGCCTACCTTCCGGGCTACACCCACACGCAGCGGGCGCAGCCTGTTCTACTTTCGCACCACGTACTTGCTCATGGGTGGTCCCTTCTTCGCGATCTGGAGCGACTGATTGAGACCTATCGTCGACTCGATGTCTCACCTTTGGGAGCCGGTGCTCTCGGAGGTTCGACGCTGAGTCTCGATCCAGACTTCGTTGCCGGGGAGCTAGGTTTCTCCCGACGATTTCAAAACTCGCTCGATGTGGTATCCGATCGTGATTTCGTTGCTGAGATCCTCTTTGACGTGGCACTGATCGGCGTGCACCTCTCTCGCATCGGTGAAGAGTTCGTGCTGTGGTCGACCGAGGAGTTCGGATACGTCCGACTTGATGATGCGTACTCAACTGGATCCTCGATGCTTCCTCATAAGAAGAACCCCGACATCGCCGAGCTCGCCCGAGGCAAGAGTGGGCGCCTCATCGGTAACCTCATGGGTCTACTGACGACGCTCAAAGGGCTTCCGCTCTCCTACAATCGTGATCTGCAGGAGGACAAGGAGCCGCTGTTCGACTCGGTTCGACAGGTCTCGTTGGCCCTGCTTGCGGTGCGGGGAATGATCTCTACCGCGAGTTTCGACTTCGTAGCAATGAGGATGGCGGGAGATTCCGAGTACTTAGTAGCCGTCGACTTAGCGGAGTATCTCGTTCGTCAAGGGATGCCGTTTCGTAAAGCACATGGGATCGTTGGCGGGCTCGTACGCGATGCGGTCGAACGTCGAGTCCCTCTCGCTGAGCTGGTGAGCGCGCATCCGTTGCTCGGGGAGGTAGCGGTTCAGCTTCTTGAGCCGCAGAGTGCTATCGCTCGTCGGGTCACTGCAGGTGGCTCGGGAACCGAGGCCGTGTCGGATCAGCTGCGGGCCTTCTCCTCTGAGCTCGAAGCGCAGCAGAAGGTCCTCAGCGAACTCCGCTAGGTACTCGTTGGCGTGGGTTGACGAGAGTGCAGTTCGAGTTGAGGAGTCGGTCGTACTCTCCGTTCGGGTTAGGTGGAGGGCATGGGACTGCGAAGCGGTCGTGTGCCCCACTGCCTTGTGATACGTGGACAGAGGAGTGAGGCTCGTGGTCCGTCTCTCCTCTGAGTTTTTTGCTCGGCCCCCAGAGGTCGTTGCCCCAGAACTTCTTGGTGCGGTGGTCACCTTGGGCGACAAGAGGTTGCGAGTAACCGAGCTCGAGGCGTACGGCGGAAACGATGATCCAGCGTCCCATGCGTATCGAGGACCTACGCCAAGAAATGCCGCCATGTTCGCTGAACCGGGGTCACTCTACGTGTATCTCTCGTACGGCGTTCACTTCTGCGTCAATCTCGTTGCGCACGGCTCCGAGACCGCTGGTGCAATTCTGATTCGATCCGGTATCGATCTCGGCGCTCCCGACGATGACTCAAGCGGAAGAGTGCTTGGTCCTGGAAGGGTTGGGCGCTTCTTCGACGTGACACGAGCAGAGAGTGGCTTGAAACTTAACTCCACCGGATCGAGTTTGGGTGCTGCCCGTTCAAGGGGTTTTACCTGTGAGCGTAGTGTCGATCTGGCGGGAGCGATCGTCAATGGTCCAAGAGTGGGTATCTCCCACGCGGTCGACTGGCCGTGGAGGTTTTGGCTGAGCGGAACGAAGGCGGTCTCTGCATATCGTCGGCCGAAGGTGCGACGGACCGAATAGATCGAACCGAGAGTCTTGCCGTTCGCCCCTCTGGTACGCACTTTCCGTTCAACGTTGTAGGGCGCCTCAGTCTTCTTGCGCAATGGACTGCGATTCCTTGTGAGTGCAGTGGCAGAGGGTAAGAAGACAGAGGATCGCTTGTGATGAGGCCTCGACGCACCCGTTGATCTCCTCGATCTGACCGCTTTGGCGTGGTCTTGGTCGGGTCAAGGCTCTGTTCAAGTAGAGCGTTCCTTACGGGCGATACTGGGTGTTTCCAACACCGTGGTCAATGGACATACCTGCACGAGAGGGGTTTCACCGTTTTTTCAAGATCGGACCAAGAGGTGCAGGCTGATCTTCAGTGGGTCGAGGTGGTAACCGATCTCGCCTCCGAAGCGACAACCGTTGGCTACGATGTCGAGACACATCTTCGAGGACTATGGTGCTTGACAGTCCCAACGGTCGACGGTCATTGCGTAGAGGATGTGGTCGCGCCATGCGTTATTGATGAAGAGGAACGCATGAGCGGTCCCCTCGTTGGCGAAGCCGAGCTTCTCGAAGACCCGCCGAGACGGAAGGTTCTCAGGCATGACCGAGGCGTCGAGCCTGTGGAGGTCGAAGTGGGAGAAGCAGTAGGTCACCGTGGCACGGCACGCTTCGGTCATGTATCCCTGGGAGTGGTAAGCCGCGTCGAGGAAGAAGCCAATCGTTCCGTTCTGCGCAACACCGCGGACGATATTGCGGATTGCAATTCGACCGATAAGAGGTCGAGAGGCCGTGCGGAGGAAGATGCCAAAGCCCAGTCCAAGTCCCCTGAGCTGGATATTTGAGAACTCCTCAATGATCTCGCGCTGAGTTGTGAGCGTAAAGTGGGAGTCTGGGTAGTTTGGCTCGAACGGACGAAACGCTTCTCGGTTGCGAATACGGAGTTCTAAGAGCTCGCGAGCATCGTTGCGAGTGAGAGCTCGAAGGATAAGGCGTGGGGTTTGGAGTTCGAGGGTTTCGTCGTTGTTGGACCGATCCCGAATCAAGGTCATGGACGCACTCCTGGGCGGTCGTATCGAGGAACGGAGAAAGACACGAATTTAAACTTACCGGTTGCAACTGGAGCCACAGCATGGTTCAATCGGCCCACAGTTCGGATTTTGAGGCGAAGTAGATCGAGAGCTGGACTTGGGGGAGGCTTAGCAAGCGGTCTGATCCGTTCGGCTGCGCGCGCTAGGGGAGTTGGGGGTGCGGGTCCAGCGTAGGAGGAGCGAGCGAACGTAGCCGGTACTATACCCGAGGGCCCCAATGAAGTACTCCTCTACCTCTTGGAGGCTCCACTGGCTCTGGATCAGAAGCTCACAGATCGCTACGGTCGCAATGATCTCTAACGATCTCCGTGCCCTGCGAGAGACTAGGGACAGAATCCCGAGTGGAAGGATGAGTTCGTGAGACCATCGCTCGATGCAGGATCGTAAAACACGCCGGACGATCTCCGCAACGAGTTCAACTTGAACCCTAGCTCCGAAGTGCTCTCGGAGCTCACGCGAGAGCGCCGGCTTTACCGCAGGAAGGAGAGAGGTCACGACGATTCCCCTCCCTCCTAGAGGAGGGAGGGCGAGTGCGAGCCATTCGTAGAACGTGGCAGGCTTCGTGCGAACGTTCTCTGGAAATCGCTGATGAAGAGGGGCGTAAGAGAGTCCGTAGCGATAGGAACGGAGGAACCTCTCAGTGGTTGTGGTGATTCGGTTATGGCGGGCGATCACCGATGGTTCATAGAGCACGTCGCCATTGCGACCGATTCTCCAAATAAGGTCGACATCTTCTCCGACACTGAGCGTTTCGTCGAAGCCGTTAGCGGCAACGAAGGCCTCTCTCCTGATAACGAGCAGCGCGGTAGGAAGGTATCGGACCTGCGAGCGAGGGGTTACATACGACCAGTGAGGCCCCATGTCGAGAGGGAATGCTCGAGAGTGGTGGGGCTCCGAACCGGCTTGGATGACTCTCGGAGCGACCGCTACGACGCTGGGGAGATGAAAGTACCTGAGCAGCTGATCGAGGCCCTCGGTTGGGGGACTGACATCGTCGTCGAGGAAGAGAAGGAGCTCACCGCTCGCTCGTTCGGCGCCCAGATTGCGGGCGTGGCTTGCGCCACGTCGGGTAGGAGTGGACACGAAGATCCCTCCGCAGGAGTCGACGAGCTCCGAGATCGTCCGATGCTCGAGCGGCGCTTCGATGCCGTCGAGAACAACAATCAGTTCGGGCCGGGACTCGAGCGCTTGGAGCCATTGGGTCGTTGAGCGGAGAGTATCGACGTGTCGCCCTGTTGTGGCGATGATAACGCTGAGCGAGAGATGTGTGGGATCTCCTGTCGGCGTCAGAGTGAAGAAACCAGATCTACAGAGCTCGACGACCTCAGGGTAGCTCGTTTCGTTGGTGATAAGGTCGAGCTCTCGCTCAAGCGAGAGCTCGACAATCGAGAGTGGCTCACCACCGAGTAGGAATCGACGACAGGCGCGCGTGATAGCTCGGGTACCGGGTGCTCTCTTGATCTTGACAGTGGTTGATCTCGCAGGAGTGGGTGTAATCCTTGCAGATTACTCGAAGGTGATCATCCCTCGGATGATCTTGCCATCTCGAAGATCTTGGTAACCATCGTTGACCTGATCAAGCGTGTAGGTCTTGGTGATCACTTCGTCGAGGAGGAACTGCCCTTTCATATACCAGTCGAGTACCTTCGGTATTGCGACCCGTGGTGTTGCTGATCCGAAGAGCGATCCCTTGAGGGTCTTCTCGTAGAGCGTCATATCCAAGAGCGAGAGCGAGACCTCGCTCGATAGCCAAGAAGCGATAGCGGTCACGACGGCCGTGCCGTTCTTGCCTACGAGTGCAAGCGTTGGAGCAATCAGATCTCCGGTAGCAACTCCGGTTGCTATCACCGCTACATTTGCCATCTGCCCTCGGGTGATATCTGCCACGAGAGACTTGGCCTCTTCCAGCGAGGCGGCGGTGTGAGTTGCACCAAAGATCTTGGCCTGGTCCCGCTTGAACTGGACTGGATCGACGGCGACGATCTGTGTTGCTCCAGCGAGCCGAGCGCCTTGGAGGGCATTCGAACCGATTCCTCCGCAGCCCACGACTACTACGGTGTCGCCCGGCCTTGCGCCACCAGCGTAGATCATGGAGCCGACGCCGGTGGTGACGCCGCAGCCTACGAGTGATGCCTTGTCGAGTGGGATGGCATTGTCGATCTTGATCGTTGAGTTCTCGTGCGCGATCACATACGGCGAGAAGGTGCCGAGACAACACATGGTACCGATGCCTTGGCCTCGGGCATGGATTCGCTGTCCACCCGAGAGCTCTTCACCTGAGAGGATCGAAGCGCCGCTCTCACAGAGATTCTGGTGCCCGCTTGCACACGCAACGCAGCGACCGCAGGAAGGTATGAAACCCAGGACGACGTGGTCCCCCTCTTGGATTGAGGTAACTCGAGAGCCGACCGCCTCGACGATGCCCGCACCTTCGTGCCCCCCGACGATCGGCAGCGGTGCGGGTAGGTCGCCGGTCGTAAGGTGCTCGTCAGAGTGACACAGCCCCGAGGAGGCGAGCCGAACGCGGACCTCGAACTCTTGGGGATCGTCGAGCTCTACCTCCTCAACGCTCCAAGGGGCACCGACCTCCCAAAGTACTGCTGCTTGGGTCTTCATTTCAACCTCCAATTTCGAAGTGGCGGCCATCTCATTGGTCAACTTCGTGACGACGGTAGTTCCGATACCTAGTGTCTATCACGACATTGCGCTCATGGCCCGGCAACCGCCAGGAGTCTGTGGTGAGATCTCCTAAGGTATGCCATACGTTGTGGTTTACGAACGGAAAATTCGGAGTCAGAAAGTGGTATGGCCATGAGTGACAAGGGCTTCGTCCATCTTCATACCCATAGTGAGTATTCCATGTTGGACGGTGCCTCCCGGGTTCAGGAGCTGGTGAAGGCGGTTCGATCCGACGGCCAATCGGCGCTGGGAATTACCGATCATGGGAACATGTATGGTGCTCTTGAGTTCTATAAGTCGGCTCGTGCTCAAGGTATCAATCCGATCATCGGATTTGAGGCCTATATGGCGAAGTCCTCTCGACAAGAACGACCGCAGCGTCGTGGCAAGATCGACGACACCGGTGGTGACGTCGATGGCGGGGAGAAGCTGTACTACCATCTCACGCTCTTAGCAGAGTCAACGCTTGGGTATCAAAACCTGATACAGCTCTCGAGTGCAGCCTATCTCGAAGGGTACTACTACAAGCCTCGCCTCGACTTCGAGCTCCTTGAGCGATACCACGAAGGTGTGATTGCGACGACGGGTTGCCTCGGTGGTCTCGTCCTGCAGGCCCTGCTTCGTGATGATGAAGAGGAGGCAACCCAAGTTGCTGCGCGACTCCAAGATATTTTCGGGCGTGACTCACTCTTCGTTGAACTGCAAGATCAGGGCCTACCTGAGCAGCATCGAACGAATCCCGGTCTGATCCGGCTAGCGAAGCGTATTAATGCTCCCCTCTTGGCGACCAACGACTCTCACTACACTCGTCGGTCGGATGCGGTGGTGCATGATGCTCTGCTCTGCGTACAGACCGGCGCCACTCTCCAAGATGAGAAACGTTTTCGCTTCCATGGCGAGGAGCACTACCTCAAGACCGCAGCAGAGATGCGTTCGCTTTTTCGAGAGGTTCCGGAGGCGTGCGACAACACGTTGTGGATAGCGGAACGAGCACACGTCGAGATCGAGTTTAACAAGCCGAAGCTCCCAGAGTTTGAAGTCCCCGCCGAGTTCAGAGCCGAGACCTACGAGGTCTCCGCCTCACGGTATCTGCGCCACCTCACCTTTGAAGGGGCAAAGGAGCGATACGGAGATCCTCTCGCGCCCGAGGTGAGAGAGCGACTCGATTATGAACTCGGAGTCATCTCGGAGATGGGCTTCTCTGCGTACTTCTTGGTGGTCGGAGACTTGATCTCTTTCGCTCGAGCTTCGAAGATTCGAGTCGGACCGGGGCGTGGATCTGCAGCGGGATGTTGTGTGGCGTACTGTTTAGGGATAGTTGACCTCGATCCAATTCGCTACGACCTTCTCTTCGAGCGCTTCTTGAATCCGGGTCGAAAGCAGATGCCCGATATCGACATGGACTTTGACGAGCGTTATCGGGCAGATATGATCCGGTACGCCTCCGAGAAGTACGGTCAGGACCACGTAGCTCAGATCGTGACCTTCTCTACGATCAAGGCGCGTGCTGCCGTTAGGGACGCCGCTCGAGTCCTTGGTATGCCCTATGCGGTTGGTGATCGGGCGGCCAAGGCTATGCCTCCTCTCATTCTTGGGCGAGATACACCGATTGCGGCGTGTCTTGAGCTTCAAGAGGGATACGAAGAGGGCTACAAGATGGCGGCAGAGCTGCGGGAGATGGTTGCAACCGACCGCGAGGTTGGCGCAGTGATCGAGGTGGCAAAAGGCCTCGAGGGGCTTCGTCGTCAAGACGGTATTCACGCAGCTGCGGTGGTGATTACGCACGCCCCACTCACGGAGTACCTTCCGATTCAACGCAAACCAGATCCTGGGGGTCAGGCCGACTTAAGCCCGGTCGTAACGCAGTACGAGATGCACGGCGTTGAAGAGCTTGGGTTGTTGAAGATGGACTTCCTCGGTCTTCGGACCCTGGCGGTCATCGAGCGGGCGGTCGACCTCATAGAGAGTTCTACGGGAACCCGTGTCGATATCGATCACGTTCCCCTCGATGATGCAACTACTTTTGCGATGCTGCAGCGTTCCGACACTATTGGCGTCTTCCAGCTTGAGAGCGGCCCGATGCGCACGTTGATGCGGTCTCTAGCACCGACGAGCTTCGATGATATCGCTGCGCTCGTAGCGCTCTATCGACCGGGTCCGATGGCTGCAAACATGCACAATGACTATGCAGATCGTAAAAATGGGCGCAAAGAGATCTCGTACCTTCATCCAGAGCTTGCGGAGCTGCTCGGCGATACCTACGGTTTGATGATCTATCAGGAGTCGATGATGCGAGTTGCTCAGCGCTTTGCCGGCTTCACCCTTGAAGAGGCCGATAATCTTCGAAAGGCCTGCGGTAAGAAGAATCGAGAGCTCATTGCTGCGGAGCGAGCCAAATTCGTGGCTGGTTGTGGGAGAACAGGATATGGCGAAGCGCTTGGAACCGCGCTCTTTGATATCATCGAGCCATTCGCTGACTACGCCTTCAATAAGAGTCACTCCTATGGTTACGGATTTGTTGCCTACCAGACCGCGTGGCTTAAGGCGAACTTTCCTGTACAGTACCTTGCTGCACTGCTCACGTCGGTCAAAGACGACAAGGATAAGACAGCGGTCTACCTCGCAGACGCAGCTCTCCATGGCATCTCGGTGCTCGTCCCTGACGTTAATGTGTCGCAGGCTGACTTTACGGTTGTAAACCTCCCCGAAGGCGTTCAAGCGATCTCCTTTGGTCTCGCTTCCGTTCGTAACGTCGGTGCCTCGATCGTGGCGTTGATCGTCGAGGAGCGAGAGAAGAACGGGCCGTTCTCCTCCTTTGTGGATTTCTGTTTTCGGGTCGATCCGACGGTCTTGAATCGTCGAGCAATTGAATCGCTGATCAAAGCTGGAGGCTTCGACAGCCTTGGACACACAAGGAAGGGCCTTCTCGCCGTGCACGATCTCGTGCTCTCCAAGGTGATCGATCGCCGTCGTGAGATGGAACGAGGCGTCTTCGGTCTCTTCGATGTGCAGCCCGACGGCGAGGACGTGACTGCGGTTGTCGACATCGATGTCGAGATTCCTTCATCAGAGTGGTCTCAGAAGGAGCTCCTGGTCTACGAGAAGGACATGTTAGGGCTCTACGTCTCGAACCACCCCCTCAAGGGCCACGAGCGCGAACTGCGCGCTCGCTCTGAGCATCGACTCCTCGAGATCAACGAGACCCCTGAGCGGTTTGCTCGAGATGAGGTTGTGGTGAGTGGTATCGCAACGGCGGTCGTGAAGCGCTACACCAAGCGTGGCGACTTGATGGCCAACTTTGTACTGGAAGACATGGAGTCCTCCATTGAAGTTTTTGTCTTTGCGAGGACCATGGCAGAGGTAGGACACCTCCTTGAGGAGGACGGTGTCTATCTAGTGCGGGGCCGACTGGATCAGCGGGAGGATCAAGTCAAGCTCGTCTGTCGTGAGCTCGAACCGATCGAGCTTGGTCATGCAAGTGAGGGGAGCGGAATCTTCGAGATCACGATTGCGCCACCGGCGGCATCGCAGGCGAAGTTGCATCAACTGCGACAGGTCTTAGAAGAGCACAGCGGTTCGAGTCGGGTCCGGCTCCACGTTGGTTCTCGGGCTTTTGACCTGCCTCCTGAGCTGAGGGTTGACGCAAGCGGTCCAATAGTTGGATCGATAAAAGAGCTGTTCGGAGCGGCAATCATTGGGGTTGGGTGAGGAGGTGTCGTTGCGGGACGACCTCGTGTCGACTAGACTGAGTGAAACCATTGACGATCCATAGGAGTTGCGTAACCATGGCAATCGATGTAATCACTCGTGATGCAGCCTCCCTCGGAGACGCGGAGCTTTCGGAGATGGCCGAGTTTGCCCTCGCCCAGGGAACCCCATTCGATGTTGGATTTCTCTCGAAGCTTCGCGAGGAGTGGGTCCTGTGCACCGAGATTCGTGACGATGACAAGCTCATCGCTAGCGCACTGTGCACTTTGGAGCGCATTGGCGGTACGCCGTCCATCTTGATTGGCTTGGCCGTGATTGAATCGGGGGCGCACGAGAAGGAGATTCTCTTCGAACTGCTCGCAGAGCAGTATCGAAAAGCGCTTCTTGCATTTCCTGATGAGGATGTACTCGTCGGTGTTCGTCTGGTGAGTCCTGCTGGTTACGACGTCTTCACTGGCCTTGAAGATATCGTCCCTCGACCGGATCATAAGCCCACCGGCGAAGAGCGAGCTTGGGCGCGCAGATTGGCTCGACGATTCGGAGCAGAGACGCAGCTCGACGATCGTACTTTTGTGATCTCGGGAGGTGGCACGGCCGCTGCCCATCTCGCCTACGGCAATGTCGAGCTTCGAACGCCTGATGGGTACGGAATCCACTTTGAACAGGTTGTGAGCGAAGAGAACGATACCCTCGTGGCGTTCGGCTGGGCTATGGCCGAGAGGCTGGCCGACGGTTCACTGCCGGGAGAGTAGTTCTCTCGAGACCCTCTACTGGAGAGCTCCGTGCTCCCTTGTTGAGGAGTATCTTGTTGAGGGGTAATTGAGATTGGCTCGTGTGGGTCCCTAGACTTCGGTCTGTGGACCTGCTATCACTTTCGCTGACAGAAATCATTAAGCTCCTCGATGCTCGCAGCGTGAGCGCTGTTGAGGTCGTGTCGCAAACGTGTGCACGCATTGAGGAGAAGAATCCTGCTCTCAACGCAGTCGTGTCGTTCCAACCGGATCGGGCTATCGATGAAGCTCGGAGAATCGACGATAGAAGAGCGCGTGGTGAGGTTGTGGGTCTTTTATCTGGCGTTCCGTTCGTCGTGAAAGATCTGGAAGATGCAGCTGGCTTCGTGACCACCAAGGGATCGCTCTTGCACGCTCATGACCCAGTGGCAGTGTCAGACTCCTACCTCGTTGGGCGTTTTCGGGCCCTGGGGGCGATCGTCGTGGGTAAGTCGAATACTCCTGAGTTCGGCTGGACCGGGGAGACCGTGAACCGAGTTTTTGGAGCAACGAAGAATCCGCACGACCCGAGGTACTCTCCAGGAGGGTCTTCTGGAGGCAGCGCGTGCGCCGTTGCGTCTGCGATGGTACCATTTGCTACCGGATCCGACGGAGGTGGATCTATCCGTATTCCATCTGCGCTCTGTGGTTTGAGTGGCTTTAAGTGCTCTTCGGGGGTTGTGCCAGCTCCTAGTGCAGTCGCTCCGAGCTGGTTCGATCTCTCGGTGAGTGGTCCTCTGGCAAGAAGCTTCGACGATCTTGCCCTACTCCTCGACGAAGTCGCAGTGTTCGAAGAGGGCGATCTTCGTTCGCATCTGCTCTACCCTGGCCTCTTCCGACAGCATGTCGCGCTTCGACGAGCTCCTCGACGACTCCTCGCCTCCCTGACGCTCGGCTACGCTCCAGTCGATGAAGAGGTTCGACGTGTCTTTCTCGCATCCGTGGAGCGCATCCAGATGAGTGGGGTCGAGGTCTCCTGGAGGGAGGATATCTTCGACGTTGATCCGGTCTTCTCCTGGATGACTCTCACTTCAGCGATGACGCGTGCGACTTTGGAATCTGAAGGTCTCTCCAATGAGGACGAACGCTTGGACCTTGGACTGCGGGAGGTGCTGCGCCACGTCGAGGATCTCTCTTCCTCGCAGCTCCTCGCTACACTTGGGGAATCGTATCGTCTTACCTATCGACTGTCAGAGGTGATGGCCGGGTTCGATGGTCTGTTGACTCCGACCGTATCGACCACGACCCCGCTGAGCGGGTCAAGTGGGACGGTCAACGGGATCCCTACCTCGAACTGGGTGCGCTTTACTTATCCCTTCAACATGACACGTTCGCCGGCTGCCACCATTCCCGTCGGAGTGAGTGAGAGCGGGCTTCCTCTTGGGATTCAGCTCGTTGGCCATAGAGATGGGGATCGTGCCTTACTGGGACACGCCGCATTCTGTGAGGATCTCTTCTCCCACAAAGCGTGACCACGGCCGGACAAGTCGGGTATCTATACGCATCTTTTTCGGTGCATCTGTTAGGTATCCGTTACTTTATGGCGCAAATTTGGGGACCTATGTATGGTAAAGGTTACACATCCGCACTAAGATCGGATCGTGTCTCAGCTTCGTAAGTACCGTAAGGAGCGGGGTTTGACGCAGGTCGAACTAGCTCGAAAGGTAGGCATGTCCCGTGGGGCGTACCTGGCACTTGAGGCGGGGGAGTCTACGGCGAAGGTCTCGACTGCGTTACTGCTCGCTCGTGTCTTAAACACAACGGTTGAGAACCTCTTCGGGGATGACGTGGGTCGAGACCAGCACCATCTCTTGCTAACCGCTCCGCTTCGCAGGGTTCTCATTGGTGAGGTCGGTGGGGAGCGCATCGTTCGTGAGGTCGGTGATCTGGCGCTCTCTGAGCGACTTCGTCCTGCAGATGGAGTTCTCGACTCGACGGAGACGATCGTCGAACAGCGCTCCACTTCGGTCTTCGTGACGGGCTGTGATCCCTGTGTCTCTCTTGTCGTTGGTCACCTAGCGCAGAGCAGAGCGGGTGTGAACTTTCGTTGGATTGGTGGGGCTAACGCTCGTGCTCGCCGGGAGCTTGAGCATGGGATGACGCACTTCGCCGTCATCCATGGCGACTCTGAAGCGGCAGCCTCCGCGAGCGTTCCGAGCGGTGATGCACTCGGCCGGCTCCCGCTTGCGCAGTGGAGCTTGGTCTTGGCGATGGCTCCTCATCTCTCGAGAGGAGTCTCATCGTTAGAGGATCTCGTCGGTCGTGATCTGAGGTGGGCGCTGCGCGAGCCGGGGTCGGGCGTTCGTACATTCTTAGATGATTGGCTGTTGGGTCGTGGGCTCATCTTGGGAGATGTGATGGGCTCGTCGCGACAGTACGAAGATCACTTCGATGTTGCCTCCGCCCTGAGCGATGGTCGGGCAGACGTTGGACTCACGATGGGTTGGGTAGCGGCAGAGTACTCCTTGGCGATGGTCGAGGTTGGGGTCCAGCGCAGTGAGCTGTGGTATCGGAGAGATCGGGTTGGTAGTGGAGATGTTGACGCAATCGGTTCGACGCTTAACTCGAGTGGGTTTCAACGCGAGCTCAATGCTCTCTTTGGGTATCGCTCGCTCGTCGGTTGAGGACGAGATTGACTCTCCTCTGTGGTGTGGAGGTCGTGCGTTACCGATAGCTCGAGAGGGGTGTAGGGCGTGGTCTTCAAACGCTTCATGTGGATTGCAGCTGCCTCGTGGGGCAGAGGGCTCGTCGGTCTGGAAGATGGTGTGGGTAGGTAGTGGAGCTCGTAGGAGGAGAGGGTAGGGACGTGGTACAACGTGAGATGGTTCTAAGGAGAGACGGCCGCAGTCTCGTGAGGTTCGGACGCATAGCTGGTGTCCTCGTTGTGATGATGGTGAGTACCTTGTGGTACGCGAGTCAACGGCCTGGTCCTGTGGGAGCGCAGGTGGTCCCATCAGCCCGTGCCAAAGGTTCGGTGAACCTTTTCTACGCTGGATCTCTCGTTGGACTGGTCACACAAGATCTCGGCCCGGCGTTCCACAAGGCGACGGGGTATACCATCAACGGTCTCCCGGGTGGGTCAGGCGAACTTGCGAATGAGATTAAGACCGGCGCGCAGAAGGCCGACGTCTTTCTCTCGGCTGCTCCTTCGGCCGATCTCGCTCTCGAAGGCACAAAGAACGGTAACTGGTTACATTGGTACCTACCGCTTGGTGAGACCCCGCTGTTGATTGGCTACAACCCGCACTCTCGTTACGCACATCTCTTTAGATCAGAGCCTTGGTGGAAGGTGCTCGAGACCAAAGGGTTCCTCTTGGGCCGTACCGACCCGGCTCTCGATCCTAAGGGAGCACTCACTGTCCAGCTGGTCAGGAAGGAAGCAGGGCGGCTTCACGATCCGGCCTTGGTGCAGAACGTGCTGGGCTCGTCTGAGAATCCGGCGCAGGTCTTTCCAGAGGAGACGCTCGTCTCGAGGCTGCAGGCCGGGCAGCTCGATGCGGGCTTCTTTTTTGGCATAGAGGCGAGGGTTGCCAAGCTTCCTACTGTATCGACGGGCATCACTCTGTACGGTAGCTATACCGTATCGATCGTTCGAGGCGCCCCTGATACCGGCGCGGCTGAGGCGTTGGTACGGTTCCTCTATAGTCCGGAGGGCCAGCGCATTTTGAAGGCGAATGGAGTGCAACCGGTGAAGCCTCACATCGTTGGATCGAAGAAGGCGTACCCCAAGGCCTTGAGGTCTCTCTTTGCGCGTTCGAAGCGATAGGGGCGCCCCTGCGATCGCTGGGATTTTCCGGAGACCCTCCGGTGCTCTCTCGCTGCTCTCGGTAGCAGGAGTTCTCTTCGTCGTCGTACCCATTGTGGCTTTTGCAAGCTACGTGCTGGCGCACCTTTCGAGCCTGACCTTTCGTGGCGTCAGTTCGCCGGTGGTGGTGTCCATCACGGCAACGACCGTTGCGGTGGTGATTGGTGGGCTCGTTGGAGTGCCCTTAGGTTATGCGCTCAACGCTTCACAGCGCCGAGCCGCTCGGCTGATTGGACTTTTGGTACGGCTTCCCCTTGGGCTCCCTCCGCTCTCTGCGGGCCTGCTACTTCTCTTGGCGTTGGGTCCTTACACGTTGCTTGGGCGAGCGACCGGTGGTTCTCTGATCGACACGTTCGCTGGCGTTATCGTCGCTGAGGGATTTGTCTCACTGCCTTTCATTGTCGAGACCGCCCGAGCGAGCTTTGCTTCTGGAGACGAGGATGCTCGGAGACTCGCGCGCTCCATGGGCATGGGTGCAGCGAAGGTCTTCTTACTCATTGCGGTGCCGGATGCTTGGAGAGGGCTGCGGATCGGACTGACTCTGGGATGGCTGCGAGCCTTCGGTGAGTTCGGTGCGACCATCTTGGTGGCCTACCACCCCTACGCTCTTCCGGTCTTCACCTACGTTCAGTTCTCCGGAGCCGGCCTCCCCTCGGCGACCGGAGTGGTTCTCGTAACGATGCTGGCCGCTTCGATCGGTTCTGTGCTCCTCATCTCGATTCGCTATCCACTGCGGGTAGCGATCTGGGCCCTCGCTCGCACGAGGTGGCCGTCCTCGCACACCGACATAGCAGAAGCCACTTCGGTACCCTCTGGAGAGGGGTTATCGTTCTACCTACAAGGTCGGGTTGGTACTTTTCGCTACTCCTTTCGGACACAGGCTCCGGTGACACATCTCGGCGTGGTCGGCTACTCCGGTTCCGGTAAATCGGCCTTGCTCTCTGCTCTTGTTGGCTGCGGTGGCCCGGTCAGGGTCGATGCTTCAAGCTCGGCTCAACTTGGGGGACGTGATCTGTGGAGAGATGGAGTTCGACTGAGCTGGGTACCACAAGGATCGGGACTCTTTGGGGGGTACAGGGTTCACCAGCAGCTCGAGATCGCTCGTTTGTTATCGGGCGCAGGACGCTCTGAGATGGATGAGGTCATTACGACCTTTGAGCTCGAGGACCTCTTGTGGCGGTCGGTCCGAGAGTTATCTGGTGGACAACGGCAGCTCGTAGCGTTGGCGCGTGCGGCGCTCCTTCGACCTCAAATCCTCCTGCTCGATGAGGCCTTCTCTGCCATGGACACGCCGCTTCGTGCGAGAGTGATGCGGGTGGTCAGTCGAATCGTTCGAGAGAGAGGGATCGCTCTGGTGCTCGTGACTCACGATATCTCTGAAGCACTCTGGTTTGGGGACTCCATCATGGTAGTAGCCGATGGTCAGGTGATGAGAGAGCGAACCGGGATGGAGCTTCTTGAAGATCCAGGTGACAGGCCGGTCGCTGAACTCGTGGGTTTTGAGAATATCGTACGGGCGAATCTCTTTCGAGACGATGCCGACGAGAGCGAGTCGGTCGCGATTCGGCGATCTTGGGTACGTTGTGGCCCGGAGGGCCGTGGAGTAAGGGCCGTGGTGATCGAGGTACACCCGTTCCCTGAGGGCCTAGTTGTTCGTGCGCAGACCGATTCTGGGGAGCTTATCGAGGCGGTCTTTGACCCTTTAGGAGATGCAACAGATCTCGACCCTGCTTCTCTTTACGTTGGGAGACCCGTGGGGCTGACGCTGCGACGTGACGACGTGCCGAAGCTGAAGGTGTGAGCAGAGCCGTTTCATTGAGTTGGCGACCGAAAGCGAGCTGTACAGAGTGCGATGCCCGTGCGGGGACTTGGCTCGGACAGGATTCCCTTGATTTTTCTCGCCGGATTCGGCGAGAAGGTTGGAGAGACCTGAATAGATTAGAAGAATTTTGTCTAACTGTCGGTCAAGCTCCACGGGAGTGGGTAAGTTTTTTCTATGAGGAACGAACCGTTGCAAATGAGGGCCTCCCACTCCGATCGTTCACGAGTTGAAAATGAGCTTCGCCTCGCCTTCCAAGAGGGTCGAATCCAGCTCGATGAACTTGATCAGCGGTTGACCTTGACAAACGAGTCGAAGACCTACGAGGACCTTTTTCGTTGTGTCGGAGACATTCCTGGTGGTAGTGACTTGATCTACCAGATGAGCGCGGCCGCGCAGAAGACCTCTGTCGCTCCCGGCGTGGATCCTGGTTTCGTGGCGCAGAGCTACTATCGCAGACGTAGAAGCTTCCGGCCTATCGGGATCGCACTTGCGGTCTTTTTTGCGTTCAATCTACTGAGTTCGGCCTTCATAGGTGGCTTCGGCGATGGGCCAGGTCCATTCTTTAATCCCTTACCCTTCCTGCTCTTTATTGGCGGGGGAGTGTATCTGTTTCGACGACTGGCAAGACGATGATCGGTAGATCGATGTCGTGGACGGTCAAGATCGTCCTCTTGGTGATCGTGGCTTTCCTTGTCATCTCTGCTTTCGCTATCGCCTCTACGATCTTTCACATCCTTGAGATTGCCGTGCTGATCGGAATAGGAATCTACCTTTTTCGCAGTGCGAAGAAGGCGAAGTCCAAGCTGTCGGAGCACAAGAAGGTGCGCTCACAAGCAAAGATGGAGCGAAAAGCCGCTCGTAAGTAGCGCTCCCATCCCCTGATAGTTACGATCGACCAAGGTCGTAGAACTCTGGGTTTGGCATCACTTTGGCGAAGCCGACGAGGCGGTTCGAGAGTGCAAAGAAGGCGGCGATCGATCCAATAATCCAGATATCGTTATCGTCGCAGCCAACGTCGTAGAGCGGATGGAAGTCGCTTGGCCCAACGGTGTTGGCGTGTTGAGAGACCTTGTGTGCGTAGGCGAGGATCGCCTCCTCTCGATCGGAGAGTCCCGCGCTCGAAGGGTCGACGCTGACCTGATCGGCGAGGTGCGCTTTGCCGGATCGAATGCGCAAGATTGCGCCGTGAGCGATCACACAGTAGAGACACTGGTTCCTCGCTGACGTCGAAACAACGATCAACTCCTTTTCGGCGTGTGAGAGTCCAGATGGTGATCGCATGAGGGCGTCGTGGTAGGCGAAGAAGGCTCGAAACTCGTCCGGCCTATGAGCTAGTGCTCGATAGATGTTCGGAAGGAAACCTGAGCGCTCTTGGACGCTTTCAAGGATCGCTGCTATGTCGGACGGAACATCGTCGATCGGGCGCTCCGATGCGTCATACCAGTGAGGGACGTTTCGATCCTTCGATGCCTGCTGATTCTCTGACATGGTGACCTCTCTTAGGTGCGAACTCTGACGATTAGCTCGAAGGGAACGTGTCGTCTGGGCGAACGTGGGGGTCGAGATCCCAACGACCTCTGACCGATGAGCTTGTGCGCTCTAGGTGTCCCCACTTGTTGTACAAGACTCGTTCCACATAGGTCAAAGCTAGTGAGCACTCGATGGTGGACCGTGCTCTTTGTAAGGGGTTTCTCGATCTCTTCGGAACCTTCCGTGATATGGTCGTCGTTTCGCATGAAGGGTGCTCTGAGTAGTCCAATGGGGCGGCGGAGAGATAAGGCGGCGCAGCGAACAGTTGGGGCAAGCGCTCTATGCAGTGTCGATCCGTTAGGAGCGAGAGAGTGAGTATGTCGATCCGTTAGGAGCGAGAGAGTAGGTATCGATTGCAGAGCTCTACGGTCTGGTCGAGAAAGTCCTCATCCAGCCCGCCTGCGGTCGAAGTTGTTTGGTGGCTGATAGACCATCCGACGAGTACCAGACGTCGATAGACGATGAGCGGCCAGATGGCTTGTCGGTCGTCTTTCGTGAGCTGAGCGTACTGTTGATACCCTTCGATCCATCTTTCGACCCAGGTCTCGACCTCTGGGGCATGCTCGAAGAAGCTGACCGCAGTGGCAAGGTCGTAGAGATACCAACTGTAACCACAGTCGTCGAAGTCGATGAGGGCCCTACCTTGCTCTATTGCAAGCAGATTCGCGCTTCGCATATCAGCGTGAATGAGTCCCCAGTGCCGGGGATCGCCGACTCGATTTGCGAGCACGGTACTGAGCTTGGAGCAAGCCCGCTCAACGACGTTGTATGCAGAGGCATCGAGAGGCGCTCTGCGCCATGAACCCCAACGAGCGTTTTCTCCGATGCCGCTGTTGAGATCCCAGGAGAAACGAAAAAAACCCTTTGGCGGTCTCCAAGCTCTCGAGAGTCGATGAAGCTCTCCAGCGATTGCTCCAACCGTCTCGAACTCTCTCAGCTCCGCTGGTTCGACGAGGTGTTGTCCTTCAATAAGCCGAGTGAGGACGGCAAATCGTGGGCCGTGGCTCGCAAGGGTGACAACGGGTTGTTGGTTGGTCGTGCGTCGAAAGTGGGGGACTATGACCTGTGTGCTCTTCGCAATGGCCTCGACCCAAGCTACCTCGGACAGAATCGAGTTCTGGCTATGGTAGTTGCTTCGATGAATGCGGAGAACCCAGCTCGCAGAGTCCTTCGGTGAGCTGAGGAGTATGCTCGCATTCTCGGAGATTGTTATGGGTCTGACCGCGCAGTCTTTGGGTAGATCGAAGGTGTCGATCGCTTCAAGTGCATACGTACGCAGCACGTTTTGGATCTTGTGGTCATCGAATGGGGCTCCGTGGAGGAGAGGATCGTGACTCTTGAAGTGGCGGGCGGCCACAGTCCCTACTGTCTCTTCATGAGGCCGCAGAGGCGATCGTGCCGATACGGTCTGAGGTCGAGCGCGTCGAGGAAGCGAGATCTCCGTGAGGTTCTGGTGGAGCAAGAGTGTGGTTCGCTGTTCGTATAGGTCATTGGTAGAGCCCAACCACCACCTTTTTGCAGTAACCATCTTCGGGGAGAGCGTAGGCGACGAGGGCGAAGCTCGGACGGTATCCGAGGATAGCCTTGAGGGCTTTACGGCCAGAGACCGGCTGCGCTGGTTGGGCGATCAGACGCTCGCAGAGCTCTAAGGATAGTGGAAGGGAATCCATGGTCTCGTTCCACGAGAAGCCAAGGTGGAGCAGGTGATCTCGGGGACTCTCGAAGATTGACATGGACTTCGTCAGCGAAAGGATGGCCGTCGAAGGATGCATGCCGACGAGCCGAGAGTAGGCGACCGATGGCCCGCTCCTCCAAAGTGGTGGCTGGTGCGTTGGAGCAGCTAGACGCTCGAGTACCTTCCTAGTGCGACGGCGAGGAGCTTTGGCGTTGGCTACTTGAAGCGTGTCGCAGCGGAAGAGCTCGGGGCGCATGGGGTCTGGGTGTTCATCTGTCGTGAGTTCACCGACCATGAGCGGAGCGAGCGGTGCGATCTCGCTAGAAGCTGTCTCGAGGCTGAGGGTTTCGAGTCTGAGGAGCCGTTCGTTGGAGAGGTCGAGCGCAAAGTGCTCTCGACCCAAGGTAGCAAGATGAATGAGGGGAGTTCGGTGCGATTTGGTCACGATAGGTCTTCTCTGCTGGTGAGATGTGCGAGCTGAAGCTCCAGGTCGCTCGGGTCCGTCGTGGGACGCTGGCATACCCTTCCGACGCAGAGATACGCGCTCTTGGGAGATCGTCCGCTCATGAGACCATCGGGGAGATCCTCTCCCCAAACGATCTGAATGTGAGGCAAGAATCGCTGGTAGGCAACGTTGGTCAGCTCTGTACGTTCTCCAGGTATGACAAGTTGGTACGGACCGCTGAAGAAGTCGTGTGCGGTCCAAGCGAGCGAGGCGCAGACCATTGGGTGCTCGTCAAAGATGCGCTGGAAGAAGCTGAGCGAGTGCTCTACGACCCGTTCGTGGTTGGGATCTTCAGTGAGGGCGCTCAACTTGGCCAGCGCTGCAATAGCACAGGAGTTTGTCGAAAGAACAGCTCCATCGGCGTAGTCCTTCAAGTCGGCGATCAGGGTCGATGTGCTTCGAGATCGTGTGAAGAAGCCACCGGATTCAGGGTCGTAGAACTCTTTGATCAGGTGTTCTGCGAGCTCGCTTGCATGACGAACGTAACGACCCTCTCCTTGTGCGGTGAAGGCCTGTAGGCATGCGGTGATCAACCATGCGTAGTCTCCTGCAACGGCGGGCACCCGCTCCTTGCGAGAGCTCCGAAAGAGCGTGCCGTTGGGATCGCGATGTTCGCTGAGGAGTAGCTGGAGCAATCGAGCGGCCTGCTCGTTCCAGGTAGGTTCTCCAAGGAGTCTTCCGGCCTCAAAGAGAGCATCGATGTACTGAGCGTTCCACTCGGTGATCACGCTGGTATCGACCGTTGGAGCTGTGCGCTTGGAACGGTACTCCAGCAGCCTGCGTCGAGCGGCATCAAGAGCGGGTGTCGGGACCCAAGAGCTACCGTTCGGGCGGTGTAGAATCGTCCTGCCTTCGAAGTTTCCAGACTTGGTGACACCGTAGAAGTCGATGAACTGCTGTGCCTCGGCACCGAGGACCTCTTCGATCTCCTCCTGGCGAAAGATGTAGTAGCGGCCTTCCTCTCCCTCTGAATCGGCGTCTTGCGAGGACCCGAGTCCGCCGTCGGGCAGTGCAAGTGTGGACCTAACGTAGTCGACGATCTGTGTTGCGACATAGCGGTAGCGATCGTCGCGGGTGATGGCGAACGCCTGAGAGTAGACCCTGAGAAGTCCAGCTTGGTCGTAGAGCATTTTTTCGAAGTGCGGTACCATCCAGAATCGATCTGTTGAGTAGCGCGCGACTCCTCCGCCTAGATGATCAAAGATTCCACCGCACGCGATAGCGTCGAGGGTCGTCAGAGCCATAGTTCGCGCATCTTCGTGACCACTCTCGAGAGAGAGGCGCAAGAGAAATTCGAGCAAGTATGGCTGAGGGAACTTTGGAGCACGGCTAAATCCGCCCCAGTCGTGATCGAAACGGCCCGCTAGGTCTTCTTTGATGCGATTGATCGAATCCCTTGAGTCGCTCCTGCTTTGAGCCTGTGGCGCTTGTGGAAGTGTCGTTCGATTTCGAATGGCCTCTGCGAGCTGGTCTGCGTGAGCTTCAAGTTCGTCTCGGTGGACGCTCCACTCCTGTGCGACTGCATCGAGAATCTCGCTCAAACCAGCCATTGCCGCTCGTGGGTGTGGGGGGAAGTAGGTACCCGCAAAAAATGGTCGACCGTCTGGGGTTGCAAAGATGGTCATTGGCCAACCTCCGCCGCCAGTGGTGGCCTGGACTGCTTCCATGTAGATCGCGTCGATATCGGGCCGCTCCTCGCGATCGATCTTGATTGGAACTGTGGTCGTATTGATCTTGTCTGCGATGGAGAGGTCTTCGAAGGACTCGTGAGCCATGACGTGGCACCAGTGACAGGCTGAGTATCCGATCGAGATCAGGAGCGGAAGGTCCTTCGCAGCAGCCTCTGCGAGAGCCTCGTCGCCCCATGGTCGCCAGTCGACGGGGTTCTCGGCATGCTGGCGCAAGTAGAGGCTTCGCTCGTTGGCGAGTTGATTTGTCACGGTCTTACTACCTTTAGCCTTCTTGGTTCACTATCTCTAGACGCAGGGGAACGCCTCTGTGGGAGCCGCCGACCGTCCAACTAGGAGGAATCTCACCGTAGATCGAGATCGACGAATATTTTTCCTCTCACTATCGTAGGGTGTGGATATGGAGTTTGATCTGAGAGACAAGGTTGCCGTTGTGACCGGTGGGTCACGCGGCATCGGTAAGGCGATTGCCCAAGCGTTCCTCGAGGCGGGAGCATCGGTGATGCTCGTCTCTCGCAAAGCGGAGGTGCTCGAAGCCGTACAGCGTGAGTTCGCCGAACGGTTTGGCGACGACCGAGTTGCGAGCGTTGCCGGCAACGTTGGAGATGAGTCGGTTCCAGGTGAGGTCGTTGCAGAGACGCTTCGGAGATACTCCGCCGTCGATATCTTGGTAAACAACGCAGGAACCAATCCGCACTATGGCTCGCTGCTCACTATCACTACGTCTCAAATAGACAAGATCTTCGATGTGAACGTGCGTGCAGTGATGCTGTGGACACAGGCGGTCTGGTCGCAGTACTGGAGCGTCAACACCGATGCCCGAGGATCAGTAATTAACCTCGCCTCCATTGGGGGCCTGTCGGTTGATCGCAATATCGCCATGTACAACGTGTCGAAGGCGGCGGTCATCCATCTGACGAAGCAGCTGGCGCCCGAACTTGGTCCGAACGTGCGGGTCAATACGATCTCGCCTGGGTTGGTCAAGACCGATATGGCGCGCGCACTTTGGGAGGGACGTGAGGATGAGATCGCTCACAATTTTCCGCTTCGTCGACTAGGAGAGCCGTCTGATATTGGAGACCTTGCGGTCTTTTTGGCTAGTGATCGTGCGAGCTGGATTACCGGCTCTAACTTCGTCGCTGATGGTGGTGCCTTAGTTAGTTGAGCTTCGGTAGCTGCTCGATCAGTGTCCGCAAGGTGTTGCGTTGCAGTTTTCCGAGATTAGTGCGAGGCAGGCTCGGGGCTAGGAACCCCTGGCGAGGAGCTACCCAGGGCTCAAAGTGTGCACGGATGAGCTCTGAGAGCTCGGCGAGGCTCGGTATCGTTGAGGCGGTTGGCTCTGCGACGATGACTGCCGTAACGAGTTCACCCCAGATGGGGTCGGGCACTCCGATGATTGCTGCCTCTCGAACGGATGGGTGCGACTCTAAGAGCTCCTCGACCGGTGCTGGGAAGACCTTCTCGCCTCCTGTGTTGACAACATCGGTAATTCGACCTTTGACACAAAGCTTCCCTTCGTCGTTGAAGTATCCGAGGTCGCCGGAGTGGAAGTATCCATCACGATCAGTGAGCGACGATCCGTCACCGTAGGCACGTGCGAGCATCGGTGCTCGAAGGAGAATCTCGCTGGAGGTTTCGTCGAAGGTGATCTCTACGCCTTGAAGCGGAGTGCCGTCATAGACAACTCCCGATCCAGTTTCGGTCATACCGTAGGTTGTCACTACGTTCTTGGGGAGATCACTCGGGGGTGCTTGGGCGCCGTAGAGAACGGTTTTGAATCGAGAGATGTCCACCGTGGCGAGAGCTGCACGCACGATCGAGATGTGAGTGGCACCACGTCGTTGCGCTTCTTCGATCGCAATTGGATCAAAGGAGCTCAAGATGTCGACGGGGGTGCGCGTATGCAGTGCACGCAGGATCACCGATAGCCCTCCGACGTGAGCAGGAGGAAGCGCACAGATCCATCGGTCTGTTTTCGGATCGAAAGCGAGTGCTGCGAGTGATGCCTCTACTGAGGAGCGAACGCTCTGATGGGTATGGATGACTGCCTTAGGTGTGCCGGTCGTTCCAGAGGTCAGGACGATGTAAGCGTCACCGTCTTGAACCATGGCTCTGTGCCCGTACTCACAGAGATGGAGTTCGCCATCGGTGGTCATGATGGCGTGTGCACCTACGAGTTCTAGTTGACTGCTTTGGAGAGCGGGTGAGAGCCGAAGATCGAGTGGAAAAAAGACGTCTCCTTGGTCCCAGATTCTGCGGATAGCCTCTGCGTAGCGCTCGTCACGCTCTCCTGCGATGGCGATAATGGAAGGCACCACTCCATGCTAGAGGCTCACGAAGGCTGTGCTTTGGGAGCTATCAATCACTGGTCGGTCTGACCTATTCGGCGAAGGATCGGTCAAGATTCGAGAACCGCCTCGTAACTTCGTTCGAGTACGCTTGCTATACCCTAATTGAGCTGTGGTAGTGGAGAGAGACGGAGCTCGCTGTCGAAGAGCTGTCGCGAAAACGGTGCTCGGCTGTGCGGTAATTCTTTGCCGTTCGGCAATGTTTTCTGCGCCGACGATGTTGTTGTAGGAAGTTGTGAAATAGAGCGGTGTGAGGACGAGAGATGACCCAGACAAGTGAGGATCTTCCAAAGGCGGCCGTGACCTGGGAAGGACACGGCAGTTATCGAGATATCCGCTACGAGACGGCCGAGGGTATTGCGAAGATCACGATCTGTCGTCCGGAGGTGCGAAACGCCTTTCGACCCCAGACCCTCTTTGAGCTCTCCGATGCCTTCGATAGAGCGCGAAACGATACCGGTGTGGGAGTGATTCTTCTGACAGGTGAGGGTCCGCTGGCGTTCTGCTCGGGGGGAGATCAGAGGATCCGAGGTGAAGATGGGTATCTCGGTGACGATGGCGTCGCAGAACAAGGGGTAGGAAGACTCAACGTTTTGGATCTTCAGATTCAAATTCGACGTCTGCCAAAGCCCGTGATAGCCATGGTTGCAGGCTACGCAATTGGAGGTGGTCACGTCCTGCATCTCGTGTGTGACTTGACGATCGCCGCCGATAACGCTGTTTTTGGGCAGACCGGTCCTAGGGTCGGAAGCTTCGACGGTGGGTACGGGTCGGGTCTGTTAGCTCGGACGATCGGGCTAAAGCGTGCAAAAGAGATCTGGTTCCTCTGTCGGCAGTATGGCGCGCAGCAGGCGTACGATTGGGGCCTGGTGAACGCCGTCGTGCCGCTCGAGCGGTTAGAGCAAGAGACGGTGTCTTGGGCGCAAGAGATCTTGCAACTCTCGCCATTGGCTCTTCGCATGTTGAAGGCCTCTTTCAACGCCGCCGACGAGGGTCTCGCTGGAATTCAACAGCTCGCCGGCGATGCAACGATGTTGTTCTATATGTCTGAGGAGGCGCAAGAAGGTCGTGACGCCTACGTTCAAAAGCGCAAGCCCGAGTTCTCCAAGTTTCCAAAACGTCCGTAGTAGGCGATGAATCTCAAGCTCTTTATCGAGGGTGCTCGACCAAAGACTCTCCCAGCCTCTATCGGCCCGGTCATAGTTGGGCTCGGCCTGACCTATCTCTATGGACCGATCTCAATCGCACGAGCTGCTCTCGCGGCCGTGGTGGCCCTGGGACTACAGATCGGGACGAACTTTGCGAACGACTACTCCGACGGGGTGCGGGGAACCGACGATCAACGCTCGGGGCCGAGGCGTCTCGTAGGCTCGGGACTCGTTGCAGCGCCGATAGTTCGTAGAGCGGCCTTTGGATCGTTCGCGGTGGCCGCTCTCGCAGGTCTGGTCCTCGTGCTGCTGAGTAGCTGGTGGCTGATCTTCATTGGGGCAGCTTCCCTTCTTGCCGGTTGGTACTACACCGGCGGTAAGAGGCCATATGGCTACTACGGCTTCGGGGAGCTCTTTGTATTTATCTTCTTTGGTCTCGTCGAGACTCTCGGTACCGTCTACGTCCAAGATCTGAAGGTCACGGTTACCGACCTGCTCTGTGCGATCTCAATCGGGTTGATGGTCACCTCGATCCTCGTGGCTAATAATTTGCGAGACATTCCATCAGATCGTGAGTCCGGGAAGAAGACGTTGGCGGTCCGAATCGGTGATCCGGGAACGCGTGTGCTTTACGTAGCTATCTTGGTGGGTTCAGCGGTCGTACTCATTCCCTTGGTAGTGGCGCACCCGATCTTCGTCGTAGGTCTGTTGTGGGTCCCGCTGCTTTTAAGACCGATTCGACTCGTTCGAAGTGGTGCCGTGGGCAGAGAGCTCATCCCCGCGATCGCAAGCA
>JAJYZP010000007.1 GCA_021799875.1 Actinomycetes bacterium
GCTGGAACGTGCAGTGCACAAAAGTCCGCAACTCACCTCCCACTGTTCGACCTCGACCCAAGGAAGTGGAACTCCGCCGACATCGAGCACGAATATAGGAGAACTACGCGGTTGTGAGATCACGCCTTCCGTAGCAGTTTTCGCTACGCCGGACTGCTATCAAGAGCGAGCATTTAGGACACAAGCTCGGCGCCCGAAGAACTAGCCAACTGTACTGTGCGTTGAGGCCTTCCCCTTGAAACCCTGAGATTCACCGATCTCGGTTCCCATCCGAGCGGTTCGGACAAGCTCAAGACAGCCGAGACGGAGTCCGCGTGCAGATGAACTCAGTGGTGCCGACGAGATGGTGAGAGACGAACGACCTATCCCGTCTCTGCCTGCCAGGATGGGTGAACAGAAGAGCTTTGGGTTAGCACCGTGGGTTGCCCTCCACACCGCATAATTAATCTGTGATCGTGTTTCCTACACGGAGTACCCGCCAAAATCGGCACCCTATGCTGGCCTATTCTTGCAACCTTGAAATTCGAAAACCCGACTTCTCCCAGGCCTGTGCCTCTCATCCTCTGAGTCGGACCAACCAGATAGCACCTGGAGACGGTCGACTCCCGCTGATACATAGTTCGCCTTGGAGGCGCCACACGCTCAAGAATCCTTCATCCTCAACTTCGTTTCCTTGAAAGCCCAAGCTTCAAGACGTACCAGCTACGACCGCTCCCCATCCGCTTGCCGAAGCGCCATCTCAACCCAATCTTCTTCAAGCTGCGACCCACGTCTCGATATCTCTCGAACCATACATGACAGCCACACACGAGCTCGCACTGTATTCGCTACGAGTGCAGATCGATCACTCACCAAAACTCGAGTCGATAGCGAATGAAGTCGCAATACCGGCTTTCCTCACGGGTTGTTCGTTCGATCATCAAGTGAGCGGCGTGATGCACCGATCGTCACGGAGTGAGAGAGAACGGACCCGCAACCGGCCAACGAGAAAGACCGTCAGCCTCCACGGTACCCCTCGAAGAGAAAGTAATCGATGCTCGAGCAATCCAGCCTGGCGCTAAGAGGATACTGGGTACCGTCTGAGAATGTCTGCCCAACCCCCTGAAGCGATTATCTTTTCTTTCAAGCGGTGATCAGAGCCCATGAGTTTTTCAAGGTGATCATCTCAACGAATATCTTTCAATCGGCGACTTACCGGGAGTTCAATCGTGGCGAAGACATCATCCACCCCTTCTAGACGTTCGTCTCCTGCGTCTGCGAAAAGACGACCAGCGAGTTCAACGACACAGCGAGGGCCCCTCGCCGTCGGGATTGTGGTAGTTGCCATCGCAGCGATCATCACCGCTCTCGTGCTCATCAAAGTAAACGGCTCAACTTCATCGACAACGACCGTCGACCAAGCGGTTCCGGTATCGATCTTCAAAGCAGTCACTCACGTCCCAGCGACCGCTCTGGCCCAAGCAGGATACTCCTCTGCGATTCCACTCACGGAGAAGATCACCGGAGCTCCCGCATCGCTCACGCAGGGAGGAAAGCCGGAGGTGCTCTTCATCGGTGCAGATTACTGCCCATTCTGCGCCGCAGAACGGTGGCCGCTCATCTCAGCGCTCTCAAAGTTTGGAACGTTTTCGAACCTCCATCTCATGAAGTCATCGGCCTCCGACGCCTACGCAAATACCCACACCTTTACCTTCTACAAAAGTAGCTACACCAGCAAATACATATCGTTCGTTCCCGTAGAGTGGTCTACCAACCAAACGACCACATCGTCCAATAACTTTTCTGGGTACTCCATCTTGCAACCACCGTCGAAGGCACAGCTCAAACTCTTCACGAAGTACGATGCGGCTCCTTACACAACGACCACTGGCGCTATCCCGTTCATCGATTTTGGAAACAGATACCTACAGATCGGTGCTAGCTACACGCCTCAAGTACTCTCTGGCTTGAACTGGACGACGATAGCTGGCGCCCTCTCTTTACCAACCTCCAGTGCGGGTCAGGCTATCGACCAAACCACGAACGTCATCATCGCAACCATCTGCAAGATGACTGGAGACCAGCCCGGCAATGTCTGCGGAACGCCGACGATCAAATCGATAACTTCGCAGCTAGGGGGCTAGAAGGTGCCGCCATGGGTGAAACGCTCGACGCTTCTACTCAGCGTCGCTGGCCTCGGAGTCTCGATCTACCTGACCGTAGCGCACTTCAATAGTCATATCACACTTGCCTGTCCCGCAACCTCGACGATCAACTGCGAGAAGGTGACGACCTCGCCCGAATCGTTCTTCTTCCACGTGCCGGTTGCCCTTCTTGGACTTCTGTTTTACGTGGTTATGGTTGGCACCAATCTCCCAATCTCTTGGAAAATCTCCAGTCTTGAGACACCAAGACTGCTCCTAGCCGGTGTCGGAGTCCTCTTCATACTCTGGTTGATCTACTCCGAGATCATTACCATTGGAGCAATCTGTCTTTGGTGTACCTCGGTTCACATCATTACGTTGGCAAACTTTCTCGTCCTTCTCTACACCCGCATGACGTACTCAGCCCCAGATCCGCAAAGATCCGCTCTCACAAACCTGCACTAAATCCCAAGGGTTCTCTTCTCGACAATCCGTTCCTACGATTTCGGTCACACAAAGCGACTACCAAGGTCCGTTACTGCGCGGCATCTCCAGAGTTCCTCCCTGGTCTCATGCGACCGTGCTTCAGACCATGCGTCGAAAACGTCGCACCGAGAGCGGAACTACTATTGCCAAGATCGCTAACGACCATAGAACCGCCCGAAGCACAACGCCGGACGTTGGCCCTCCAAGCGAGAGAGCCCGAACCGCATCAACGATAACCGATATGGGTTGGTTGCTAGCAAAGCCACGCAGCCAGGACGGCATTGACTGTACCGGTACAAACGCTGACGACGCGAAGGTCAACGGAAAGAGCAGCGGAAAAGCCATGAGCTGTGCGGCCTCCGCGTTCGGAGCGATCATGCCGACTACCGAGAATCCCCACGACAGGGCATACGCAAAGAGCAGTAAGACTCCGACCGCTCCCACAAAGGCCAAAGGTGATGTGTGAACACGAAACCCGACGAGCGTCCCAACGACGGTGATAATGATCACCACCAAGATGTTTCGACACAGGTCCGCAATCGTTCGTCCAGCGAGGACCGCCGAACGAGCCATAGGCAAGGAACGGAAACGTTCGATAAAACCTTTACGGAGATCTTCGGCCAACCCTACAGCGGTACCGATCGAACCAAATGCCACCGTTTGGACGAAAATTCCAGGTATGAGAAAATCAACGTACGAGTGGCCGGGGACGGCGATCGCTCCGCCAAATACGTACCGAAAGAGAAGTACAAACATGACCGGCTGGATCGACGAAAAGTACAGGGTCTCAGGTACTCGAGCATAAGAGATCAGGTTTCGTTCCGCCACGACCAAGACATCGGTCAAGAACCTGCCGAGACTCCTCGTTGGCGAAGCAGCTTGGACCCCTGGCTCGAGTGCTTCATCAATCATCCTGCCCACCTCCACTACTCCTTGAGCCACTCGATCTTCCGGTGAGAGAGAGGAAAACATCGTCAAGACTTGGGTCTCGAAGCGTTAGGTGTCGTACGACCACGTTGTTGTCGTCAAGGAAGACCAGGAGCTCTTTCAATTCGCGCGGCCCGCCCTCCAGGGAGATCTCTAACTTGCCATCCACCTCCATGGCCCGGCTTGTAAGACCGGCCTCTACCAGACTCACCACCTTTGCCATCTCGGTCGGGTCCAAGAGCTCTATCTCAGCCACAGAGCTGCCTAAACTTGCTTTCAGCTCCTTCGGTGTTCCGCTCGCTATGACACGCCCCTTGTCGACGACTGCAATTCGACTCGCCAACCGATCTGCTTCCTCGAGGTACTGAGTGGTGAGCAACACGGTCGTGCCACTACGCACGAGATCCTCTACCATCTTCCAAAGCTCCTGACGAGAATAAGGATCAAGACCCGTTGTTGGCTCATCGAGAAAGAGGACTGGTGGGCGATGTACCAGAGCAGCAGCGAGATCGAGCCGCCGACGCATCCCTCCCGAATAGGTCTTCAAGGGACGCTTCCCAACGTGGTCGAGCTCAAATGCCACTAGCAACTGACTTGCTCGGGACGTCGCCTCCGCGCGCGAGAGCTGCGTCAATTGACCGATCATGCGCAGATTTTCGAGTCCGGTAAGGTTCTCGTCCACTGCAGCGAACTGACCCGCTAAACCAATATTGGCACGAACCCAACGAGCATCTCGCTGAACATCCCTCCCTAGAACCCGAGCCCGACCCTGGTCCGGTTGAGTCACCGTGGTGAGAATTCGAACCGCAGTCGTCTTTCCTGCACCGTTCGGACCCAAAAGCCCAAAAACAGTACCAGCTTCAACCACAAGAGATAGTCCATCTAAGGCTCGAACACCGCCTTTAAAGACCTTAATGAGCTCGTCCGCCTCAATTGCGTTGGTCAGCGCTGACCCTCTTTCGTCACGATGTCACTGGCCTCCCCAGCGCACCGCTGAAGGACGGAGTGACCTTCAGACCAGCCTAGAACGTCGGGAATGGCGAACTTTTCTATTTCGATATTATCGGTACTGCTTGCGTCTCAACTACGCCTCCAGCTGAGACGCCCTACCATCCACCGAAGAACAGACTCCAGAGTTCAATCGAGGTAGAGCACTGAGACTCGTACGAGACTGAGCAGGCTCAGCTCCCGAGCTAGCGGCTACGACGCGTTGCGAGATGCGCTCTGAGGTTGCGCCTGCCGGAGAAGAGTTCTTCGTTCGAGCTCCGTCGTTCCGCCCCATACGCCAGACATCTCTTCATGGCTGATCGCCCAAGCAAGACACTCCGCTCGCACCGAGCATCGGGCACAGACTCGTTTAGCCTGCAGCTCCCGCTGACGTTTCTCAGGCCGAGTCTCACGCTCAAGCGGTCGTGCAGGATAGAAGAGATATCCGTGCGTTCCCTTGCAAGCAGCGTCTTCCCGCCATCTTTCGTTGCTCATCACGTCCTGCATGAACTCCCCTTCACACGTCAGCGTCGTCTTGAGCCTGTCTGTGCACTCGTTAGTCACCAGTGTGCCACCTGCAGTTAACCATATTCCACGTTGCCGCTGAACACAAGGGGTAGAGGTCCAAAGTTGCGGGTTAATGAAAACTCAGCCGACTGACTAACGTGACAGGGGTGCGACAAGGTACCGCAAGGAGGCTCCTAGCAGAGTTGGCAGGTGACCCAAAGGTCATCTTCGTCACAGGCAAGGGAGGAGTAGGCAAGACGACCGTCACGAGACTGCTGACCGCCCTCGGAGAGGCTGCAGGACTCCGCTGCGCAGCAGTTCATCTCGGTGAATTTACAGGAATCGAAATTTCAAGTGAGGACGACCTCGTTCTCGACGAAGTGAGCGACGTGGAGCCGGAGGCAAGCACAGAGGAACCGGTCCCTCAATCGCCAACGGCTCAAAATCGAGAGATCCGAATCGATCCCGCTGATGCCCTCATCGACTACCTCAACGACCACGGTTTCGGCAAGCTCGCTTCAAGACTCATAGCGACCGGCGTAGTCGGGGTGATTGCGACCGCTATCCCAGGCATCAAGGACCTTCTACTACTCGGCAAGATCAAACAGCTCGAGCAATCGAACGACTACGACCTCCTGGTCGTCGACGCACCAGCGACAGGGCACACGCTCTCTTTCCTTACATCGCCCGAAGGTCTGAGGGACATCGCAAAGGTTGGTCCTCTCCGCAAGCAGTCTGAGGACGTTCTCGCCATGTTGGCCGACGAGAGCCGCAGCGGATGTGTTATCGTCACGATAGCAGAGGAATCCCCTATCGACGAGGCGCTCGAGTCCGTCACGGTGCTCGGTGAGAGGACCAGAATTCACGTCACCTCGATCGTCATCAACCAGGTACTCGCACCCCTGAGCTCCAACCATGACGCGCCGGAACGGGAGACGACTGAATCTGAGACATCTGATCCGGTTGACCTTGCTTGGCGATTCCGCCGTAATCTGCAGGAACGGCAAACCGAGCAGCTCATGCGACTCAAGGAGACCTACAGCGGTACGACCGTAGCCTTGCCGCTCCTACCACTCACAACCGTTCACTCTTCCCTCGTTGACCAACTCCTAGAACAGCTTGAGGTGCAGATGGACCTCGAGGTAGAGTCATGAGTCGATCACTTTCGACTTCAGGTAGCGCAAGACCCTACATCGGAAATGGCTCGTGAAATGACCGAACAGCTCCCTAGCAGCTCTGAGGATACAAGCCTTGAAAAGCTCTTGCATCAACGATCAACGATCATCTGCATCGGTCCCGGTGGTGTCGGAAAGACAACGAGCTCGGCAGCGTTGGGAGCAGGTCTGGCCAAGATGGGGCGGTCAGTCTGTGTGGTAACCTTCGACCCGGCTCGTCGACTCGCCTCGGCTCTTGGCAGGACGTCCCTCCCACACGAACCTACGCTCATTACCGATGAATCTTTCTCTGGCAGCTTGTGGGCCTGCATGCTCGACGCTACCGTCACCTTCGACGCCATGGTCTTGAACTACGCAGAGACCGAGGAACAGGCAGAACGCATCTTCGCCAACCGCATCTATCGGAACCTTGTGACTAACCTTTCGGGAACGCAGGAGTACATGGCGCTCGAGCGGCTCTGGGAGCTTCACAGTGACCCTCGTTTCGACATCATCGTTATCGACACGCCTCCCTCTGCAGGAGCGCTCGATCTCATCAATGCCCCCAGACACCTCGTGAGCTTCCTCGATAATCGTCTCTTCAAGCTCATCGTGAAACCAGTACCGCTCTATCTCAGACCCGTATCGCTCGCCGCTAGAACACTCCTGAAGTCGATCTCGAAGGTCGTTGGGTCAGAGGTAGTATCTGACGCTCTCGACTTCTTTCACGAGTTCTCCGGAATCGAAGAGGGTATGAAAGCGCGCGCGCAGCAGGTCGAGGAGCTCCTACAGAGTGCCTCTACCGGATTCGTTGCCGTGACCTCTCCACGAGTCAGCGCCCTAAGGGAGTCACAAGAGATCATTCGACGCCTCCACGGATCCCAATACGACCCACTTGGGCTTATCGTCAATCGGATGACTCCCGAGTTTCCTTTGACGCTCGAGCACGTACCCAACGAACCACCGACATCGGTCGAACCTGCGCTCTGGAGCCTCATGCAGGAGAATCTCCATCTCCTACGCCAGCTTAGAGAGATCGAAATCAGAAATCTCGCGACATACCTCGCTCAGGGTCCAAGCCTCCCACTGCTCCTGATTGACACGCTCGCAACCGATCTCACGTCCCTCGACGAGCTCGTCAAGCTTGGGGAGACCATGCTCTTCTCAACGCTCGATCGTGCCAACTTCGCATCTGACGAAGATTCGAGTACGATCGAGTCGTGATCAAAATACTCATCGTCTCCGACTCTGAAGAATTTCGTCGTTCGGTTTCATCGGCACTTGGGCCCATGTCACTGCAGATCATCGAGGTAGATGACGGTCGGAAATCTCGCGAGGTCGTTCGACACGAAGAGCCCGACGTAGTAATCCTCGATATGCAGATCGGAAGCATGGGTGGAATTGCGGTCTGCATGGACATTCGCCTAGAGGAATCGGGGGGGCGCATCGGACCAACGAAGGTCCTTGTTGTCGTTGACCGGCGTGCCGACGTTTTCCTTGCAAAACGATCTGGAGCCGACGGCTACATCGTCCGACCCATCAACCCAATGCGACTTCGACAGGCCTTGAAGACCGTCTTGAACGGGAATCCATACCACGACGAAACAGGTCGGCCATACGATCGAGCCGTTTCAAACGACGAGATTGCACTCTAGTATCGATATGCTCTAGAGCACGGGAAGTAGCGCAGCTTGGCAGCGCGCAGCGTTCGGGACGCTGAGGCCGCGGGTTCAAATCCCGCCTTCCCGACTGATGGAAGTGCTGGTCATTGTGGTCTCAGACCCATCACACGACGCATCCATTGGCCGAGCACCAGCCACCTGTTGCATGACTCGATCCGCTAGCCGTTCAGCCTCGGTGTGTCTAGACATAGAGAGACAGGTTCAGAGGCAGGTCGAAACCGTTTGCCAGTCCACACGCCTTCGACGACCAGAGCGATGGAGTTGCACACGCCGTGAGAGGTGGTGGCCACCCGAGCTAGAGTGGGCGACCACCGATTTGGGGGCTAGGCGCGCCCGCGGCCGAAGGCAACGCGTCCACGGCCGGGGATAACGGTGACCAGTATCCACGGTTCGAGACCGTCGGCACACTCGCCTCGATGCAGATGGCAACCAATCCGGACCGACGTCAGCCACGAAACGATCTGAGTCACCGGCTTGACGACGTAACGCTCCTGGTGTTCGAAGGTACAAAGATGGAGGTCGGAACCTAATCCGGTCTCAGCCTAGCGGCGCTCGTCGCTCCTGATGGAGCGAGCATCGCCGGGGACGGCATCGAGGCCTCTGGCTAGCTCCACCTAAGTTGGCGAGCAAAGTCTGATGGCCCTGTTGGTCACCTATGTGCGAGAGCTCCACCCGAGAAGTGGTCGTCGGTTGTGACTTCGATGACCAGGTTGAGTAGTTCCGGAAGTTCGTGCTCGGTCGAGTCAGAGAGTTCTACTTCGGCGAGCACCAGCCCATCGGCGCGGTCCTCGAACACATCCACCCCACAGTGATTTTGCCCGGCGGCCAAGTTGTAGCGGGTCTTGCGGACTTCGGTCGCGGGCAAGTGCAGGAGACAGGCATGGTCCCCACTTGATGGGTACATATTGGTCAGCATCACCTGCGAGGGATCATCTTCATCGAGCCGCACCTTCTGGCCCAGCTTCAAGACCACACGGCCCTCACTAGCAACCAGACGTAGCCTGAGTCGAGTCCTTTCGATGTAGCGATCCACAATGTGACGCTGTTGACTCAGCCCGATCGGCGGCGAGGAGAGAAGGAACGGGCGCTCTCGTTCGGGATGAGCGTAACGGCCTCGGCCGGGTTCGTGCAGGCTCACGTCTCGACCATATCACCTGCCGCTGTCAATGATCATCTATCCCGTTACCCGATCGAACACTCCGCCACGGCTCCCCTACGGTCCACAATCTGACGAGAGCCTGCCCTACGAGCCGTGCAGGCCTCGGCCGATGGAGGAACCGACTCGTGTGGCATGACCCCCACAATGACTCGGCCAGCCCACTAGCTCGCCGTCTCGTAGTGAGCAACTGTGAGCTCGCCCGAGTCCTCGAAACGCTGATTGGCGCAGAATGCCAACCCCTGAGCATTGGCGCCAGAAACGAATACGATGCAATGGGCGTGCCCTCCGAGTGCTGCTTCTCTCCATACAATCTCTCAACGCTCGTCGACAGCGACCCCACCCTGGCCACCTGGGGAGGGCGGCCCGACGACTCGAGATGCCGGCTTCACGTTGGTCGAGGGCCCCGCTCCGGTACTAGCAACGTGGCTTCGTCCGCCCACTTTGCACCGGCGGAACTCTCCATGGCCTACGGAATCTTCCGAAATATCGGCCATTGGATGATTAAGGGAACGAACGAGATCATCCCTCTGCTCAACGCGACGCGATAGATGAGCTAGACCAGGGTATATCCACGCCCGAGAGCAAGCTCCGTAACCGCAGCCCGCTCGAGTCCGCCTATCTCAATGTCCAGGCGAGAGCATCCGTCGGAGAGCCACAACATTGCGGAGTCGACACGAGCTACAGGCCGACCGCCTCGGCGCCGACCCAATGACAGAAACAGGTCACCTCGGCTAGGCGTGAAAGAACCGAACGTACGGCCTAAGACGTAGGAGCGGTCCAGTCGCAAGATGACCTAACGATATGCTCTCTGCACACCTCGACCCCCGTCGTCAAGACTCCCCACGTTCGATCAACTTACCCCCAAATCTCAGCTATTGCCTCGGTCAGAATCTTGCCGATATCGCCACGTACATGCTGACCACTGTCAACAACCGTGACACCATCAACAAGGACCGTAACGACATCGCTTCTCGTTACTGCAAAGAGAATTTGGGCCGGTTCGACCCCGGCGGTTGAAGGTGAGTCGAGGCGAATCTCTACGAGATCTGCCCGAAAGCCGACTCGCAGTTCCCCTACATCGTCCCAACCAAGTGACTGATGCCCATGCCTGCTCGCAATGTCAATAAGGGTAGCTCCATCGAGATGTCCACGTGACTCAGTGCGAAGACGCTCGCCTCCTTCAAGCAGTTGGACCTCCCGAAAAAGATCGACGAAAACGTGCTGATCGGTTCCGAGGCAAAGCGCAATGCCTCGATCTCGAAGCTCTGAAACTGGAGCCAACCCATCGGCCAAATCTGCCTCAGTCGAAGGACAGAGGCAGATTTGACTCTGCGATCGCTCGATCAGATCTCGGTCAGCTCGCTGCGTATGGGTTGCATGGACCAGCACCGTCGTTGAAGTCAAGAGGCCAGTATCCGCAAGCAGCTGCGTTGGAGTACAGCCGTAGTATGCAGCGCAGAGCTCATTCTCCTCACGCTGCTCCGATAGGTGGATATGGCAGACGCTACGCGCAACTTCACTACTGACCCGAATAAGGTCGGGGCGGGCTACCGCTCGAATGGAGTGCAGAGCTGAACCAACTTTGAATCGCTGATCATCGCGTAACTGTGCGACACGCACCTGCCATCCCTCGACAGAGTCATCGGTAAATCGGCGCTGGGTATCGTTCAACGCCGTATGACCGCCGCTCTCAAGTCCGCCGGCAAGGTAGAGCGTGTCAAGCAGCGTCAGTCGGATACCGGCCTTGTGTGCCGCCTCCTTGAGAGCGAGACCCATTTCATTCGGGTCTCTATACGGGTGACCCTGTGGAGTCCGGTGCAGGTAGTGAAACTCACCCACGGTAGTTATCCCAGCGGTGGCCATCTCGCAATACAGGCCCAACGCCAATTTGTAGTACTGTTCAGGCGTAATCCTTCGAGCCAGCTCATACATTGCGATCCGCCAGGTCCAAAACGTGCCTCTGCCAAGCTGCGTACGACCTCGGAGCGCCCGATGAAAGCCATGACCATGAGCGTTCGCAAGTCCGGGAAGAACCACGCCTCGGCACCGTTTGTCACGAGGCTCCGCCTCCACTCCGACAGTGATAGAGGACCACCGGCCGTCTCGCAGTTCTAGTCGTACATTCTCCTCCAAACCGCTCGGCAGCAGAGCAAAAGCTGCATGGATGGACTCCGTCACGCTAACCCAAGAAATCGAGACCCAACTGATGTACTGAGCAGCCTCACGGTCTCCGCGAGCGCAACAACGCCCGCTTCACAGTCGGAGACTGTGGCGAATTCAACCGGCGAGTGCGAGATACCACTCTCATTTCGCACAAAAAGCATGGCGGTGGGTATTCCCGCTTCACTCATTACCCCAGCGTCGTGACCGGCGCCAGTTCCTACAAGAGGAAGATCCAAGTGCTCTCCGAGCAGAGCACGAAGACTGTCATCAAAGACGGTTACCGGAGTCAGCGAGATTGTCTGAAAAGTCAGCCCAGTTCTCTGGCCGATCTCTGCAAGCGCAAGCTCGAACCGATCAGCGTTCGGTGCCCTAAGGTCGAGGTGAATGTTCACTTCACCGGCAATGGCGTTTATGCCGTTTGGTTCAATCTCAAGACGTCCAACCGTCGCCAACACGTCGACATCCTTAGCAACCTGCTCGACCTCCAAGATCACTCGTGCCGCCGCAACTAAGGCATCAGAACGGTCCTGCATCCTCGTCGTTCCTGCATGGTTGGCTTGACCAGAACAGGATCCTTGAAAACGTCCATGGGGCCAGATATGCGTGGCCAGCCCAACCGGACGCTCCTGATAGACAAGATCACGTCCTTGTTCAACGTGAAGTTCTACAAAACAGCCGACGAGCTCCAGCATCTCGCCATCACTCCCAACCTCCTCAACGTCAATACCTGCTGCAGCCATGGCTTCAGCCATTGTTACACCAAGGTCATCGCGCAGAGCGAGCGCTCGAGCTGGAGCTAGCTTGCCGACAAGCAGACGAGAACCGGCACAAGCTACCCCAAAGCGAGCACCCTCCTCGTCTCGAAACCGCACGATACCCACGGGGGTCGAAGGTAGAGCACCGTTCGAGATCAATGCATCGAAGGCGAGAAAACTTGAAATCACTCCAAGCGGACCGTCAAAGGCACCACCGTGCGGAACTGAATCGAGATGAGACCCGACAACGACTCCACGTCGACTCTTCGAGGGACTCCCCATCCAGGCCCACTGATTGCCGCATCGGTCTACCTGGTAGTCCAGCCCCCGACGACGTGCTTCGCCCTCGAACCAATCTGCTAGCTCGCTATCCTCGCTCGTCCAGGCATAGCGGAGATATCCATTCGAGCGTGCATCACGCCCAATCGCCGAGATATCAGCGAACATCGTCTCTACGCCCATAGCACAACTCTATTCCAAAGTGGAGATCCCATCATGCCAGGTTCGATCGTTACCCGATCGACCGAGCTGCACCCGAGTAGATCAACCAGAGGTCGATGGACAGGCTCTCGGATCCCATGGCTGAAGCGCCTGGTTGGAAAGCGTTGCAGGCAGAGAGTAAGGTGCGGTATTCGGCGCAGTCGTCGTTGTTGTTGCGTTCGACGATGACGTTGTGGAACCCTTCGAGGACTTCTTCGCATGAGTGGCCGAGCTCGTTGTAGGGGTAGTAGAGGGAGTTGCAACGACGAGCCCAGTTCCAGTGATGACCTGAACGCCAGCACCGGTCGAGGTGTGATTGATCTGGCCCATGATGACCGCTCCTGAGAGCGAGTTCTTCACAACCTCGGCCTGAGGGAGATGGCCCGGTTCGTACTGAACAATGGTCTCCGTTGGGTTCTCGGTCTGCGGGTAACTCGTCGAGGTCACCGTCGCATTCCCAATCGTTCCGATCCGATAGCCTAAAGCTTTCAGCGAGTTAGCAACCGAAGCTGCCTGTTGGTACGCCCCGGTGCCGTTGAGAACCGACACCGTGATAGCGGAAGGGGATATTTTAGGAACGCTCAGACCCAAGGTCTGATCGATCAACTGCGTATCTTGTGGCTCAGCGGGAAAGACGATATCTCCGTAGTTGGCACCGTTGTAGTAGTACCCTCCATTGTTCGGTCCATTCTCGAGAGCCACCGGCAAAGTAACCGCTTGCGCCGCTGAGACGCTAGCGTTACGGTACTTCAACGCTAGAGCTACCATGTTGTTGAAAGTGAAACTGGAGTCGACCTTAAGGTACTTGACAATACCGGAGAGGATCGAATTGAGCGTGAAGGGGTTGGACAGTCCTTTCTGCTTCACCTCAGCCGCTAAGACCTTTAAGAACTCGTGATCACGACGGATTCGACTTAAGTCTCCCAACGGATCCTCGGTCCACACACCGTTGGAGTAGTACTCCAGGTGACGCGCTCGAACTACCTCGAGTGCTTGGAAACCATTGAGTGTCCGGCATCCTGTCGTCGTAACGTTCAGACCTGAGTACGCGTCACGAACCGGCATTGGAAAGTCCATACGAACTCCTCCGAGCGCATTCACGACGTTTTGAAAGGAGTCGAAGTTCAATTCCACAAAGTGTTGAATCGGGATACCGAGATCCTGCTCGACCGTTCGAACCAGTTGGTCTGGGGAAACGTTAAGTTCGGAATCGACTCGATTGGCCAAGTTAGTATTAGGAATTGGCATAAAAAGATCTCGAGGGATAGACAGAAGTGAGACCTGGCTAGTTGCCGGGTTGAAGTGCGCAATCATCGTGACGTCACTACGTGCACCTCCAACTTGCGTCGCGGAGCCGAAGTACTTAACCTGACTCGCCTTCAGGCCAGTCCGGGTATTCGAACCGACCAACAAGATGTTGATAGGCTGCGACGCTACAATCGGTGAGAGACTATGAAGCGTCAGCTTTGGGATCTGGTGATAGCGGTACTGTGAGTACGCATACAGGCCACCCACAAGCAGAAATACCACAACAACGAAGATTCCAACCGCGCGTCCGGCCCTAGCGACACGAGAGCGGCGGCGTTTACGGACGGCGTGGCGACCCGTACGGGGTTGTGGAGCATCATCCGGACGCTGAGCTTGAGACACGAGTCGGAGATCCTTTCTCAAGATGTCGAAGCAACTGGAGCATCTCTCCTGAGCTGAACAGACATCTCTTTCGACGTTCAACCCCAAAAATCTACCCTTAGGACCCTTCCTCTACGATCAGTCCTTCATAGGAGCGGCTCAGTTTGTGTCATTTCTCACCCCAGTGCGAGCAACGGTCAAGAGTTTGGCAGTTCAATCATGAGCAAGATCCAGCCTCTTCACGAGCAAGCTCTCCACGGGTCAGTTCTTCTCTCACGACGAGGGAATGCCACCTGAGTATCGTTTCCAGCTCTCCTCCCAAGCCCGGTCAAGAGGGCGGCTTTGGGGACCACCACCCTCTTGGTCGCTCGAGACGGAGCTCACCGACGCACCAGCAGCCCTCAGAACCCCTCGCCTCTCTTTGCGATCTTCGTCGCGAATCCAGTCGATATAGATAAAGACCAGCGGCAACAGGGAGAAAATCTCGCCAGAGCCCCAGAGAAAATCAGCGCCCGCACGTGTCGAGCCAAGCGAGTACAGGCTCGAGATCGGTCGAGCCAACTGAGTCAGGGTCAAGCCAAGAAAAGTGTTGAGTGGAACCCCAAGCATTAACGCAGCAGCCCGTGCAGCAGGCGAGAGTCTCCACGAAGGAATTGGGTCCACCGCTATGACTGGCCACCAAAAGAGGAGGGCGACCGCAAGAAAGAAGACGTTCACGAGGTCCATTCTCACCATCGCCTTCGGATCCATGATGATACCAAAGAGTGGCGTTAGGAAGAACACGAACATCGAGCCGTAGTAGAGCAACCAAACCAACGGGGGGAAGTGTACGTAGCGAAAAGTCCGAGAGTTCAAGATCCGAAGAAGCACTGTCTTGGTTCGACGCGAGGAGCCTTGTAGCAAGAGGGTCGTCGGCGCTCCGGCCGCTAAGAGCATCGGACCAACCACCATCACGAGTACATGCTGGACTGCATGAGCAGAGAAGCTCCGCATCGTCAAAGCAGAGATTGGCCACACCAACGCTGCATCGATGAACCCGAGCCCAACGAGAAAGCTGAGCGTACGCCACCAGGGCCATCGACGACTCTTCTCATCCCAGAGTTTTCGCTGACCCCGAAGGTAGAGTATTGCCACCGCAACAGAGAGTACGAAAACTCCAAAACCGAAGAGTCCGATCGATCCATACGGGAGGTAAAGGCCCCGCCCGTGCGTGGAGCTCATAGGCATTGTTGTCTCCTCTCCGCTCGCCGACCAAGCTAGCTGTGGACTGTCGGTATCCTACGATCTCGTAGCTCAGGAACCATAATGTTCTCCGTTAGCTCCACTCCTTCGGAGCCAGGTTGTCGAGACCGTCGAGCGAAGCCACATCGATCGATCCGCTCTCGATCGATCCACCCCCAAGAAGCTCGTGCTCTGACTTCACTCTCCGAACTCGCTTCATCCACGGCATCATCCTCTCGGGAAACTTGCTCTCCTCCGACATGGTCAGCCAGAGCTTAATGCAGTAGTACGCCGTGTAGAGGAAAGGCTCCATACAGAGCACCCACAGAATCGAAGCCCCGATCTGCTGATCCGTCATCGGGCTCATCGTCTTCCCTGCGATGTGGAAGTAGACAGGGAACCACGGGTGGTGTGTCAGACCCATCAGCATTGCGAGCATCCAACTCGAGTATGTGCTCACCAAAACCATGCCGAGGCGCCAAACAGGATTCGAAACTCGGGAGCGATAGGGAGGAGAGTCAATGAGCTGCGTAAAGAGGAGCATGCCAGACGTGATGAAGGTATAGTGCATCGCTAGCATCACGTACTTGTTATCGACCGCAAAGGTCATCATCGGTGGATAGAACCACATCCACATCACCACGTTGAAGTAGATCAAGTCCACCACGGGATTGGTGACCGCCTTGATGACTTTAGCAAAGGCCCCACGACCCTTCGACGCTCTAACCAAACGGGCGAGAACGGGGCGAACTGGATCGGGAAGACCGAGCTCCATCAACTTCCAGGGCTTTCCATACGCTATCAGCGGCGGTGCACCAATCATGATGAGAACGTGAAAGAGGACGTGAGCCCAGAGATACACCATTGACCAAAACATCAACGGAGAGTTCACGGAAACAATGAGGAAGAACATCCCAAGGAGAAATACGGTCTGGTCAACGAAGTTGGCACCAGTCGTACGCTCGAGCCCTTGAGCTCGACGTCGCGCCTCTATCTTGAGACCCCGAAAATACAAGACGAGCGGGATGAATATGAACGGAACAGAGACACCGAGGTTGAGCGCCCAATTAGATAACAGGTACTTCACAAAGAAGCCAGCATGGCTCGCCACCGACGACATATTCATATCTGGCACGAGATCCTCCTCTCAAGAGCTCTCCCTAGACCTTACCGCTCTTTTGCCCCTAAGAGAACCTGAGAGGTATACACCTCGTTCAGGGAGTACTCTCAACTATCTCCAAGGAACCCTCAAGCTCTGATCGAACTCGTTCGACACGTGTACTCTGATTTGACACTGCCCGCTTCAGAGAGCAGATCACCACCATCACCTTCAATGTCCCACATAGCGACGAGCTCAGGTGACGCCAAAGTAACCTCGTCCTCTGCGGCCCCACAGCGATAGCTGCGCATCGGGGTCTCGGAACGCCTGAACCACAAGACCGTGGCGGCTTCGAACTCCGAGAAACGTGGTACTACTAAGGTATGGCTGTTATCAAAATCAATGCTCTTACCGTTCCAGAGGAGTCCGGGCAACAACTGGCCGAGCGGTTCGCCGCACGAGCCGGAGCAGTCGACGGGCAAGAGGGTTTTGAGGGATTTGAGCTACTGCGCCCGACCGACGGGCGTAGTCAGTGGCTCGTTCTGACCCGTTGGCGAGACGAGGCAGCGTTTGAGGCCTGGCTTCAGTCTCCAAGCTTTCGAGAGGGACACGCCGGCCTACGCAGAGAAGCGCAGCAAGGCGAGACACATCCAACGAACTCTGAGCTCTGGAGTTACGAAGTGATTCAGAGCTCTGAGTCACCAGACCACTCGTAGATCTTGCGCCGATCCTTCGTAAGCCACCAAGTATCCAAGAAGATCAGGTCTGATTCTCCCAATCAAGCACCTCGGCACCGGGGCTCTTTGACCAACTCACAACAAAGGAGTATCGATCGCCCCGAATCACGGTGTGCCGTACCTCGATGATCTCTTCTCCGCAGCGACCGACTCTCTCGACGGAAAATGCCACAGTATCAGGAGCAACTTGGAGCATGCTCGCTTCCTCGTCACTGAGACTACTTGGGCGAATCTCTTCATCACCCCCGTCGACCACGATATTGCACCGAGTTCGCAGCTCTTCATAGAGGGCACTTCGCTCAAAGCTACAGTCCATCAGAGGAGCTGCCTTCTCCATTGGTAACCACGAACGGTCGATAGCCAGCGGCAAGCCTCCTGCGAGTCTGAGTCGACCCAGGTAGAGGAGCGGATGATTCGGCCTCAGTCCCATCCGGACGGCTTGGGGTGGACTGACCACCTCAGACTTTGCCAAGACCACGCTCGATTGTTCGACGCCTTGACTCTCAATAGCACGAAAGAGGCTATAGATGGCGCCAAGCGGTTGTTTGAACTCGCTCGGTTGCCGTACGCGAGTCCCTCCTCGACCACGCCCTCGTACGAGAAGACCTTCAAGGTCGAGCGTACGAACGGCCTCACGAGCAGTATGCCTCGAGACACCATAGTGCTCCACGATCTCTCGATCTGAGGGAAACCGATCGAAGAACTCGCCACCCTCGAGGCGCCGCCGAAGATCATCACCGATCTGTCTCCAAAGAGGAGCCTTTCCATATCGATCGAGAACAACCATCGTGCTTCGACTACCTCACTTTAAGCAACACTCTCCGCTACGGATGGCGCTGGTCTTCACCCTAACTCGAGAACCAAATTTTCCGAGGCCGACTCTCAAGAGCCAAATCCACGCTACTCCATTAAATCTGTCAAGTCGGTAGTTCAACCACCAAGACTCAACTCACCTGGACTGCAGGGCGAAGGACCTCACTCATCGATCGAGAAAAACTACACCAGAATCTGAAGGTACCGAGCTAGGAGGTAGACTAAATTGTCCGTTCAATTAATCATCATCACGTCGATGGAGGTTCCGTGCAGGTCATTGTCATTGCCACCGAGCAACTCGGGGATCGTTCTTACGTGGTCCACGATGCTTCAGCTGCGATTGTGGTCGATCCCCAACGAGACATTGATCGAATCCTCGAGGTGACAGAATCGCTACACCTACCGATCACCTTCGTCCTCGATACTCATCTCCACAACGACTACGTCAGCGGTGGCTTGGAGCTCAGCAGACGGACTGGTGCTCGATTTCTAGTCGGAGGTGGAAGCGAAGCGGCGTATGACTGCGAGGACCCCTACGATCACGAAGTCTTCCAGAGCCACGGACTCACGATCACTGCGCTTCGGACTCCTGGTCATACCGTCAATCACACCAGTTACCTCATCGAGGAGGAGGGTGAGCCGCCCGCACTCTTCACCGGCGGATCAATGCTTTATGGAACGGTCGGCCGCACCGACCTAGTTGCGACCGAGCTCACAGACTTCCTCACTCGAGAGCAGTACCACTCCACGCGCAACCTTGCAACCAGCGTGGACCATAAGGCAGGTGTCTACCCAACCCATGGCTTTGGGAGCTTCTGCTCCTCAGCGGCATCGAGTGGAGCTTCAGAGAGCACCATTGGGCAGGAGCGAAAGACCAACCTCGCCTGCATCACCGAGGACGAGGAACAGTTCGTCGCTCAGCTCCTTAGCGGACTCACGGCCTACCCACGGTACTACCGCCATATGGGACTTCTGAACCGCTCAGGAACTGCCGCTCCTTTTCGCATCATGCGGCCTCACTCGATCGATCTCCAAGGCATCACGAGAGCGATTCAAAACGGCCAGTGGGTCATCGACCTCCGCCACCGATCGAGCTTCGCTCAGCGCCATATCAAGGGCACCATTGGAGTTGAGTATGGCAACTCCTTCACCACCTATCTCGGATGGATCACTCCATGGGGCATGCCACTCATCGCCCTCGCCACCTCCCAAGAACAAATTGAACGTGCTCAGCGAGATCTCGCTCGAATTGGCATCGATCACTTCGATGCAGCGACAATCATCGATGATGCTCTTCTCAATGAGGCTGAAACCGAAGGTTATATCGAAACAGATTTTCAACAACTGACCAAGGTCGTCGAGGCCGAAGATGACGTAACGATCGTAGACGTTCGCCGTCATGATGAGTGGAACGCCGCCCATATTGAAGGTGCACTACATCTTCCTCTCTCAGAACTGCTCCATCGAGAGAAGGAGCTGCCCAAGAGCGAAATTTGGGTACACTGCGCAAGCGGCTTCCGCGCTTCGTTCGCCGCAAGTCTCTTGGCTCGAGCGGGCCACCAAGTCGTGTTGATCAGTGACTCCTTCCACAACGCAGAACCGGCGGGTCTCGACCTGACGAAGGGCTAGTGCTACTCAATCGATTTCTTCAGAGATAACTCCCTCTCCGCTAGGGTAGCACTGCTGCAGAAACCGATCACCCACATCCGATGCGCCTGGATCTGCCCAAGCCGTTTCACCGAGGTCACTACGACTGAGCGCTCACCGCGAAGTGTGCAGAGATTCTTAGGCCGTTGGTCACCATCACTCGAAAAACGCAACGAGATTGCATACTTGGCATGCGAAGCGACCGTCTCTACTACTCCAGCACTGGCGGGATCAAAGATCTCGAACGTGAGAGAGACGCCGTCTCGGAGTAACGATCCCCTGACCAGAACGAGATCGAAGGCTGAGGTCGCTTTCAAATCGGTCGATCTCAAAAAGGTGCATCACCGATGTACTCGCGCGTGACCGTGTCGAAAACTTGAGCGGCAACCATTGACCACTTTCGAACAGATCCCGTGTGGACGCGCTGCCCTAGGAACGAAAATAGCGCTCGAGCTCACCGACATATCGATCGAGCACCTTATCCCAGGTCACGTCGTTGCAGTAAAGCCGGCCACGCTCCCCGAGATCGTTTCGAAGCGCCTCGTCATCCAAGACTAGGTCGAGAGCGACCTCAAAGCTCGGGTAGCTCGAGAAGACTAGACCCCCACCACTACGCTCGACGTGACGCCGAGTGACTTCGCATGCACCATTGACCAACACTGGCTTGCCTAACGACCACGCCTCGAAAAGAACGATCGAGTACGATTCGAAGTACGAAGGCTGAACGAGAAACGATGCTCCATCGATCAGCGCCCACTTCTCCTCCTCGCTCACTGGACCGGTAACGATGAGATCCGAGTGTTCTCCAGGAGACACAACGGTTGGCCCAGCGAATACCATTGCAAGGTCGGTCGTTGAGCGATTTCGATAGTTGATGTAGTAGCTTCCCAGCATCGATGTACCCTTATGGCCATCAACACGACCAAGACAGAGTGCGTAGCGTCGATTCTCGAGAGACCAACGACGAAGCAGAGATCGATTGATCGAGCTAGGCGGCGGATCGACCCCGAGTCCCAACGTCACCGCGGGAGTTGCAGCGACCTTGAAGTGGTCACTTACGAACTCGGCCTCTGAGTCGGTGTGGTAGATCAACAGATCTGCCTGCTCAAAAACCTCAGCAAAAATGGGTAGATATACCGCCGGTTCATCGTGTGCAGCTGGGTGGAGCACGGCTCGACCAGTCGCGTGCTTGATCCCTTCCACAGTCGGATGGAACAGATAGGGGTAGAAGGCAATGACATCGCTCGTGCAACCCGCTATTGCCTCGATCAGTGCTTGAGAGACCGGTCCCTGTAACTCAATGAAGTGCGAAGACTCCGCCGCCGTTGCCGCCCATGGGGCAAAAAGAGTTCGGCCGGCATACGCAGCAAAGCCTGAATGACGACCTGAATCGATCGGAAAGCGATGGACCCTCACACCATTGATCATCTCGCTACCACTTGCGTAATGCGGCGACCACGTATCGGAGTCCCTTGCGGTAGTAGTTAGGACCGTCACCGCATGACCTCGCAGAGCCAACCGCTCAGCAAATTGACGGGCCGCACTCTCGGCTCCACCAATAACCTCGACGCCATAGCGAGGGATAACGTACGCTATCGACAAGGGCCTCCTCTCGGCGCTCTCGCTTGAGACTGCAGTATCGACGCTCACGGCAGGAACCCTTCCAGGATTTCGCGCAATCGTTCTTGTGCCTGTTGCGGGTTCGATCGATTGAGTCTCTGACGACCAGCCGCAACGACCTGTTCGCGGAGATCTGGATCTGATATCAGTAGGTGAGCAGCGGCAGCGAACGCAAGAGGATCTCCCGGCGGAACCAGAATTCCGCCATCACCTAGTGTCTCAGGTACTGCTGCACATGAGACTGCAACAACCGGCAGCTCGTGACTGAATGCCTCGAGCAACGGAACACAGAAGCCTTCATGCAGCGAGGCCGACACGTAGAGATCAGACATGAAGTAGAGCCGATCCAGTTCCTCGTCCGATACCGATCCATGGAAAATCACGCGATCCTCAAGCCCCGACCGGGCGACCATCTCTCGAAGTATCGACGTATACAGATCGGAGTAGTCTGCTCCAACGAGATGGAGCATCACGCTGTCACCATAGACCCTCACATACGCATCGAGCGCTGCAATGAGGTCATGGGGGGCCTTGTGGGGCAAGAGTCGTCCCACAAAGAGCCAGTGATGCATCTCTCGATACGCAGCCTCCGCTCTGTGTTGTTTGCTGCTTTCGCTACTGTGGGTAGAGCTCGGCGTCTGAAAAAGTACCGGCAAGACTTCGACGTGTGGGTAGTTGAGCTCTTGCAGCTCACGCGCATTGAACTCGGAATCGGCTATCGCAAGTGGAGAGAGCTCCGCCAACATTTGGAGCTGGTACCGAGCCTCCACCTGGGTCCTGGCAAAACCTGGGTCCCAAGGCTCGAAGAAGCTAGCCGGGGTTATGTTGTGATAGTTCACGATCACCTGGTCTCGTCGAGCAACGAGAAAATTTACCAAAGCGGAGTAAGAACCAATCTGACAGATGACCAGATCTCCAGCGCTGAACCGGTTGGGAAACTCCGTATAGAGATGAGCGATGCCCACCCGATCCAAGTGAGGAGCATCCACATAAAACTCACACTCCACCCCCAACGCAGATAACGCCTCTCCAAGCAGGAGTGAGTGGTTACCAATCGCGTCTCTCCGAGAGAGCGAAGAGACGAATTGATGTGCGCGCATCGCTACCGTCCCCCTTGATACGGCGGAAAGTTCTCGATCACTGAAGCGAGCGCTCGATGATGCTCTCGTTCAGCGACCTGAGTCGAGAACTTATCCAACTGCTCGTCTGCGCCACCTCGAATCTCAGCGCGTACGTCCCTATCGGTCAGCGCAAGACGGACCGCAGCAGCAAACTCGACCGGATCGGCACTTGAGACCAGAACGCCAGCTCGTCCAAGCGTCTCTGGAATCGCACTCGAAGCGAAGGCCACGATCGGCAAGGCCGATCGCATGGCTTCGATAAGGGGGAAGCAGAAGCCTTCGTGGCGAGAAGCGCTGACAAAAACATCAGCGGAACCGTAGAGAGCACCGAGCTCAGCGTCACTGACCTGACCTTGCAAGATTACCGCGTCGGCAAGGCCCAACTCTTCGGCGTAGCGTTCAACAGCCACTGCATACCGTTCGATCGCTCTCGAACCAACTAAGGTCAGCGTCGCCGCAGGGTCATAGAGCTGGCGATAGACGGCGAGCGCTGCAACGAGCTCAAGCTGAGCCTTGTTTGGAAAGATTCGACCAACAAAGAGCCATCGAGCGCCACTCTCACAGATCCGACGATCGACAAGTACCGGAGGTCGCAGTTCTATAAACGGCGAGGCTACCGCCGTCTTGGTGTAGCCAAGACGTTTCAGCGACTCCCTATTGAACTCCGAGACCGTGAACGCGAGCTCACACTGATTCGACAATTTTCCAATCTGATGCTCGGCCATAGCCATGGCAATGCCAACCCCAAAGTCCCAAGCGATAGCCATCTCGGACGGCGTGACGTTGTGAAAGTTTACGAGTTTGGGTTCTCTTCGCGCAGTCAAGAAACCAGCAATGGGGCTAGCCGTCGATGCCTGATAGATCAGGGTTGTCGAAGCGAGGGGGTCGGCCTTAAACTCACTGTAGTGACGACACCGATTCTCCGTTCCGGGTTTCATCTCGTCCGCATAGATCTCTGACTCGATCCCAATCCTTCTTAGGTAACCCTGAAGTGCGAACGTGTGCTGACCGATCGCATCATGGACTGCGAGCGAGGGCACGAACTGGTGAACTGCTAGTGCCGCACTCATGCTGAGAACGACTCCGCTCCCTTTCGTCCGACGACGAGCGAGACCGCTGCCTTACGAGCATTAGATCTCGGCAGACCAATCACTTCAACATCTACAAATCCGACCTCTTGTAGGATGTATTGCCAGGTGGCGGGCTGAAAAAGTTTCCCTGGAGAGAGATCAAAAGTGACGGCAAGAGTCTCGTTACTTGCCAATGCCGACGGGTCATGGACCACGATAGCGAGCTTCCCACCAGGGAACAAAGCTTGGAGGCTCCGCTGAACGATAGCGATCTTCTCTTTCGTATCTGCGACCTCGTCAGAACCTTGTAGGACGATAGCATCCAGCATCTCGGAGCGAACGTGCTCGAGATGGCGTAGAGTCTCATCCCACCGAACATCAAGACCTCGCTCAGCTACGTTGTCTAGCCCAGTGGAATCTCGATCGATCCCGTACACCTTGCACCCACGATCCGAGAGCGCTACGAGCAACTCACTCGAACCACACGACGTCACGAGGGTGCGCCCCTGCGAAGCTGCTGTTTCAATCTCTGCACAGCACCGCTCGAGTTGACGAGTGTCGAGATCGAGATCTACTCGCGCACCCGCAAGGCCTATCTTTGTTTCTTGTCGCTCCAGCCGGGATAATCGCAGGTCGTACGCGTGAAGAAGCTGGATGAGATTCGCATGGAAGTTACTGAGCTGCTGCGCTAGGTAGTTTAAGTACCATGCCATGAGCTTCCGAAGAAAAGTCTTCAGGTACGTGACTCCTGGCTTTTGAGACTGGAGCGGAACGTCAATATCAATAATGGCACTTCGATCAACCGAGTAGATCAGGTGCCTGATATCCTCCTCCGATGCCCCTTGACCTTTCGGCACCAATTCGTTGTAGATGGTCCGCAGCTTCGCCTCAAATGACGGCGGATACCTACCTTCGGCCCTGCGCCGCATCACCTCTTGCTCGACTCGCTGCTGCATCCGGGCCTGAAAAGCTGACGCACCGTCTATCTCAGCACCGCCGCCGATCGACTCGGCCAATCGGGGCCCCTTGAGGTCATCCGAGTTCGTTCCTGGATTCCTGACGTCTTCCAAACTCTTCTGTCCTTTCCACACGACCAGTACTCGCTCAGGCTAGCGTCTCTCTCCTCTGCCTATCTATCCTCAGGTCAACTGTGACCACCTGAAGCACCGACACAGCTCCAGCGCCCGATGCCCAAACAGGTGCGAGTCAGCTCTACCGGACGGGATCGCAGCCCGTACAACTGTGACCTCCATTGACGAGTGCGGACTTAGAGAAAACCAGGTGCATTCGTGAGGGCCAGCAATCTTCTTCACAGATACCGCCCTAGCACCAGGTATGACAGCAACAGCAACCCATTTATTTTTTAGCGACGAGATCTGCTACTTTGCCCTGCTGCGAAGCGATCCAACTCTCTGCTCTTCACTGATGTCGTCATCGATCGGCAGAAGCTCGACGAACGCCCCAACAATCGAGAGTGCCACGTCGGAAAGTGATAAGTACCTTCATCTCTCCGGCGTTCGTCGCAGTGACCGCCAGGCACCTCTTGTCATACCTGCACCTATCCGACTCGATCTCTACGGGCGCTACCAAGCGCGACAAAGCAGAACAGTGTCTCGATCTACATCTCGACGGTAGCGCACCTGCAAAAGGGGTCGATAGCACTCCGAGTCCCTCGTCACAGTTTTGACCTTGGTTTCCGAGCTCGGACCATATCGGAACAGGAGGGAACCTCCAGAGAGATCACCAGTGCTCCAACCGTAGACCCTCGCCAAGGGGTAGCGCCGGCCCACCATAGCTCGGTCAAAGGCACCTGCCAACTCTCGCCACCAAGGATTATCACTCCTGCTATCAACAAAACAGAGGGGTCTGATCCGGCCGCTTGTGCGACTCGTGGATCAGACCCCTCTAGCTTCAGTTACGAGCAGCGCGAGAGGGGCAGTCCTCCACTCGCCTACTCCGGTAACCTACTTCAGCGAGATGGACTTCCGCCTCCAGGGAAGAATGAGGCTGAAACCAATCACCGCACTCAACGCTGCTAGGAACCAGTACGTCTCCGAACTCCACGGCTTGCCCGTGTGCACCGATGGAACGGTTACGGTCTTGGTCACTGGGGCCGCCGTTGTCGGAGGTGCAGAGTTTGCAGCAACCGCCACCACTGCGGTGGTAGGAGGCGCCGTGGTCGTAGGAGGCGTCGTGGTCGTCGTCACCGACGGTGCAGTCACTGGAGGAGAGGTCACCGGTGTGACCGCCGTTGAGAGTGATACGGTATCAGACGCATAGACCGTGGCGGCATCGTTCGACAAGACAGAAGCCTGGTTCACAACGCTTGAAACCGTCGTCGATGAGGGAGCACGTACCGTTACCGTCAGCACCGGCGCACTTTGTCCCGGCAAGAGAGCCTGATTTGCCGCTATCGCATAGGTACAGCTCACCGTCGTAGCCGGGAAGGTCGTACTCGCACAGCTCCAGCCGCTGCCAGACGCCGCTGTTGCAACCATTCCTGTCGGCAGCGGATCGTTAATCGTGAGAGCCTGACCCTCTGCCACTTGTGAGCTAGTTGACACACCCGCTGTCAGAAAATACTGGAAGACCGAGTTGTAGTTGGTTGCGTGATTGACGTTATCGGTCTTCTGTAAGGTTAGGACGGGACACGCGGGGCCCGACGGGGCATTTATTGTTTGCTCGGCTATGAACTGACTCTGACAAGAGGTGAATGGGACCTGAACGATCGGGTTGTTATTGTCGAGCGCAAAATCGTCCGAGCTTAGCGTAGCCAGCGTAGGCGGTACCGGCACAAGCGTCGGTGAGATCGTCGCACTCGTTCCAGAACCACTCGCATTGAGATTCGACGGATCGATCCTGTAGAAGTTCACCGCACCGCTACCCTGATTGCCATTGATTGCACCGGTCGAGATCCATAGACCGGTCCGGCCGGGCACCATACCTTCGACGTAACCCGAATAGGTCGATCCTGCTCCGGTCGAGATCTTGTACTCCGAGGCCGTAGCGGATCCACTTGCCGGCTGGGCATCGGCATACCCAACGGTTCCAGTAAACTCCCGCAGGAACCAAAGCTCTGGAGCACCATTCACCATCTGGCCACTGAAATCCCCAAGGTTACCAGTAAACGTATTCGCCGTGATCGTTACGGTCGGGCTATTGGTACTCGTCGAAGACAGGTTCGAAAGAGGGAAGCCGAAGATCTCCTTATTGTTGCTACTTCCAGCGTAAAGGTACCCGTCGTACACGGTCATGGCCGAATCAAAAGCGGAAGACGTCGCATACGTCGTCACCGTTCCCGAGCTAGAGATACCGTAGATATCTTTGCCTGAGGTGATGTAGACCGAACCCGCAGAATCCGAACCCGCAGAATCCGTACCAATAGAGTTCGACGACACAAAGGTACTACTAAAGACGCTCGACCCCGGGAAAGTGACAGCTGAACTGGCTTCAGCAAGCGAATAGATCGGCAGACCAGTGGTGCTTGCTGCGGGAAGTTTCGATGGATCCAACTGAATTACCGAATCCGAACCTCCCTTAAAGTTGACGAAGTACACCATTGAGTTTGCCGCAAGACCATCAATAGGAGCGAATCCATTGCCAAGCTCAACGACGGCCTCAGCCTGACGCGTTACTCCGTTGACCTCTAGCAGGTCTCCAACACCGGTACCACTGTAAACCGAGATCCAGTAGTTTCCTTGGGCGTCCCGAACGGCCTGTTCGAGATGTGAACTGGGCGATATGATCCCATCGGTCACGAAGGTGCCTAAGTAGATCGGCACCGGAGCATAGACCGCAGAAGTTGAAGTGGCGGAGGCTGACGATACGGAGGTAGCTAGCAACCCTGCGGTTGCACTGATCCCCAACGCAACTGCGCCACCGGCGAGGCTGAGTCGCCGCAGCTTACGGCGACCTCCGTGTACCGCCTTCGAAGTTCTTCTCAGTTTCATTAGAGTTCTACCTTTCCTCGACCACCTATCAACACCCATAGATAGACGCAGCGCTCTCGAGTACTAACTACCAGAACTGCGACTAACCAGAGCGAAACCACAGAGCACCATGATTGATCACCCTGTCGCGACGAGCTAAAGTTACCATACTTCTCTGCCGATAACAAGAGTTTTCTCAGCGTCCGCCCCGGGAGGATCACCGCCGCATCCATCTGTGGGTCGAACTCGCCAACACCGAGGTGACGACAAGAAGGCTCGAAGACCAATGCTCTTCACGCTACGCCTGACCTCCCCGTCACGAAGCGCCCCTTGAGTCAAGGCACGAGAGGAACCACGGGAAGACCTAACCAGAGAATCTCGACGACGGTTGCACCCTCTTACTCTTACTTACTCTCGGCCCTTCACACGAGGTGATGGGCCGAACGGTTCAGTACGTTCGATTACGGCGACGAGCAGTCATCGCAAGCGCAACCTTGCTTTTTTAGACCCACCTAGCATTGTCCAACAGTCCTTTGAGACCGTCGCGAGCTTCACCGATGACCGGCGATCGTACGAAGAAGGCGGTATCGAGAGAGCCGCTACGTTCGGAGAACCAGGACTTCGCTTTCACGATCTACTTATCAAAACAGCAGAAGCTACCTTCGGCAACGCAACCCAGTGTCTGATGAAATCTCTCTTCGACCTCGACACTCACCCACCGAGACTCCGAAAGGCCGAGCGGGTGCGTCGGCGACCACTCTGTGCTAGGGCCCATCGCCCGGAACCTTGCTGAAACCTAAAAGACGCTCACCACTCTCGTTGCGCCATTCGCCCGACGACAGCAATCCAACAACCGAATTGCTTTCTTCGACCGAGATCGTACTCCAGCGCAACGGCACGACACCACTGGGCGTAGCGGCGAAGCAAAGTGCTGAGGAGATACTGCTCTCACGCCCTTTGCGAGCTTGACTTACCGTCGCCTTCGAGCCTGACCCGCTCGGCTCACATGGGTCCATCTAAGAATCAGCACTCGAAGGGTTGCCCTCCTACTCGTTATCTCCACCGAGCAGAGAGGCTCGCTTGTCAACGAATAGCCTCTCCCAAAGCAACCTTGACACCAACTTGAGACGCAACGCAACGCAACGCAACGCAACGATCAAGGATGCCCACAAGGACGCTTCAAAGGCATAGTGACGGAGGACCTCCGGCACGAAAGTATGCCGAAGACAGACCCCTCAAAAACCCACGGTCGGGCGACGCCGTGAGAGGCAAATCCGATCCGTTGAGCTCGGGCTCACCGACCCTACGAGTACCCGTTATTTCAGATCACGAGCCCATACGCTCTAAGCACTCCGCAATCTGTACCGCATTGAGAGCGGCCCCTTTACGAAGGTTGTCGCCAACAGCGAAGAACGAAAGTGACCGAGCAGCTGAGTTGTCACGTCGAACTCTACCCACCAAACATTCATCAGAGCCTGCAGCCATCAACGGTGTCGGCACTTCACAGTAGCGCACGCCCGGCGCGCTGCTGAGGACCTCGATCGCCGCATCGAGCTCGTACTCAGTCTCAAGCTCAACCGTCAACGAGAGTGAATGTCCGGTAAAGACAGGGACCCGTACACAGGTCACGGAGACCAAGAGATCTTCGCGCCCCAAAATCTTTCGTGACTCGTTGACGAACTTAAGCTCCTCAGAGGTGTCGTTGCCAACGAGAGAGCCGGCAAATGGAATCACATTTGCGGCAATGGTCGCCGGAAAGACCGAGGCGGCGGGGAAGTCGAGCGCACTACCGTCAAACGTCAAAGCTGAAAGCGACGATCCGTGCGCATCAAGCTCACGCTGATACGCCCGTACGCCCTCCAAGCCAGCCCCCGACACGGCCTGGTAGGTCGATGCTACGACCCGACGCAGGCCCCAGACACTGTCGAGAGCGTGCAGGGCCGACATCACCACCATGGTGGTGCAGTTTGGATTCGCTACGATTCCCTTCGGAATCTCACTCAGCGCAGAAGCATTAACCTCGGGAACGACCAACGGAACCTCAGGATCCAGACGCCAAGCCGAAGAGTTGTCGATCACGACGGCCCCCGCTTGAGCAACGATTGGCGCAAGTTCCAACGAGGTCGGTGCCCCGTTCGAGAACAACGCTATATCCAGTCCATCGAAGACGGCCGTTGCCGAGTCCTCAACTGTGATCGTGCGACCATCGAAGTTCAACACACGGCCTGCAGAGCGCGATGAAGCGAAGAGCCTTAGGTCCTCTATTGGGAACTTTCGTTCGGCCAAAATCTCAAGCATCACCGTGCCGACCTGTCCAGTCGCACCAAAGACTCCTACGTTCACAGTGCACTCAATCCCTTCATCTTGGGGTTTCTCACCTGCTTCGATACGCTTTGCCCTGCGAGCCAGTGGCCTCTCCAAAGACAGCTCTGCTCGTGATCACAGCTCAAAAGCCTCATGAAGTGCCACGACCGCTCGTTCCAAGTCTTTCTCGCGCACGACACAAGAGATCCGAATCGCCGAGGTCGAAATCATTTCGATGTTGATGTCTAGCTTTGCTAGCGTTTCAAAGACCTTTGCAGTAACTCCCGGATGCGTCTTCATGCCCGCCCCCACCAGAGAGACCCGACCAATATCCTGATCGGCAGAAACGCTCTCAGCACCGATGCCGATCGCTGCCTTCGAGGTCACCGAAAGAGCGGCCTCCATCTCAGACCGCGGGGCGGTAAAGGAGATATCGGTGTAACCCTGAACCGATGTGTTCTGAACGATCATGTCAATGTTAACGCCTTGGTCCGCTACCGCACGAAATATCGCTGCGGCCACCCCTGGATGATCCGGTACCTTCGTAATCGTGATCTTGACCTCGTGAGACTCATGACTCACCGCAGAAACTACCGCCTGCTCCATCGCCACACCTTCCTCCCCAACCCAAGTCCCTGGTTCCCACGTGAAACTCGATCGGACATGCAATGGAACGTTAAAGTTCCGCGCAAACTCCACAGATCGCAGCGCGAGGACTCGTCCTCCGGACGACGCGAGTTCGAGCATCTCCTCAAAAGATATCGCTGGAATCTTCTTTGCCGACGGTACCACCCGGGGATCCGCCGTAAAGACACCGGATACATCGGTGTAGATCTCGCAAACATCGGCCTGAAGGACGGATGCCAAGGCAACCGCAGTGGTATCGGAACCCCCCCGGCCGAGCGTCGTCACGTTCTTGGCAGTCGATACTCCCTGAAATCCCGCTACCACCGGAACGGTCTTGGATCGGACCGCTTCAGTCAGTCGATCGGCTTTGATCTCTACGATCTTCGCCCGCTGGTGATCTGTGTCGGTAATAATGCCAGCCTGGGAACCAGTAAACGACAGTGCCGGTACGCCAATATCGGCCAGGGCCATGCAGAGCAGAGCCATAGAGATCCGCTCACCGGCGGTGAGCAACATATCCATCTCGCGCGGTGTCTGCGTTGACGAAACGAGGTCGGCCAGGCGGACGAGATCATCGGTGGTCTTGCCCATAGCCGAAACCACGACTACGACGTCGTTACCGCTACGTCGTGTGCGGGCGATATGGTCGGCAACCACTCGAATACGATCGGCATCAGCAACAGAGGTTCCACCATATTTTTGGACGATCAAAGCCACGCTACGAGGTTACCTGACGAGTGGGCTTCCTCAAACTCTGAGAGGTGCCGACACAAGTTTGGTTTCAAAGAGCGCGACTCCGACTATCTTAGCTAACCGTGCCAAGTGCGAAACGAGAACGAATCAGGGCTAACCAGGCCAGAGTACGTGCCGAACGTGAAGCCATCAAAAAGAAGAACAATCGGAAACGTCGAAGCATCACCGTAGCGGTCGCCGTCGTCGTTGTTATTGGAGTCGTTTACTTCATCAACCGCTCTAACAATGCATCGTCGACGAAGAAGCTGGCTGCGGGTGCGACACTCACGGCAGCACAGGCTTCGGTAACGTGCCCTCCCATCAACGGCTCGACGCAGCGCATTACGCACTTCACCCAGGCTCCGCCAATGTGTATCTCGACCAACAAGACCTACGTTGCTACGGTCAAGACCGACGTCGGAACCTTCAAGATTAAGCTGGACCCGAAGACGGCGCCGCTCACGACGAACAACTTCGTGTTTCTAGCTCGCTACCGCTTCTTTGACGGAATCATCTTTCACCGCGTAATACCTGGCTTCGTGGTCCAAGGTGGCGACCCAACTGGAACCGGCACGGGCGGACCTGGATACACCTTTAAAGATGAGCTGCCGAAGGCGGGAGCGTACAAGATCGGCTCCGTAGCGATGGCCAATTCCGGCCCGAATACGAACGGAAGTCAGTTCTTTATCGTGGTCGGACCATCCGGTGAGCAGCTTCCTCCGAGTTACTCGCTCTTCGGACAGGTCGTTTCCGGCATGAACGTCGTCCAAAAGATCGCATCGGACGGAAGCGCATCAGGGACACCAAAGGTCGTCCACCACATGATATCGGTGACAATCTCCCAAAGCTAAGTGACTGCTCGTCTGATCACCGCAGCAGACAAGGAAGGAAGCATGCATGTTCGGTTCTAAGAAGTCTTACGAGGCTCCCCAAAGCGACGGATCCTCCGCCAAAGTGTCGAGCTTCGACGCCCCACCAAGCTACATTCTCGACGATGCGAAGAGCTACTCTGCCACCATTGAGACCAATCACGGCACCATGGTCGCTGAACTCTTTGCCTCGCAAGCACCCATCACCGTGAACAACTTCGTCTTCCTCGCCAGATATCACTACTACGACGGGGTTATCTTCCACCGAATCATTCCTGGCTTCGTGGTCCAAGGTGGCGACCCAACCGGAACCGGCACAGGCGGACCTGGATATCGATTCCGGGACGAGCTTCCAGAACAAGTCGCTTACGAGTACGGCACACTCGCTATGGCCAACGCTGGACCGAACACAAACGGTAGCCAATTCTTCATCGTCTCCGGCCCCTCGGGCCAGTCACTTCCACCTCTCTACTCGATCTTTGGCAAGGTTCAAAGCGGTCTCGATGTGGTTGCATCCTTAGATGCGAAGGGTTCTTCGAGTGGCAAACCGACCGAGCCCTGCGTGATCACATCAATCAACATCACCGAATCGGATAAGGCCTAACTCCGACCGAAACCTCTGAGAGCGTCTTCACGAGTGCACCTGCTACTACGACATTGAGTCATGCCGAAGCAATAGTACGGTGCGCATCAAGGTAGCCATGACGTATCGAAGTGGTCTGGGGACTCGCCATTCAGCGGTAGATCACTCGGGCCGAGTTGACAGCCTTAGGTCATCCAAGTTGAGAGATGAGTTGACGCAACTTGCGAGTACTGGAAGCGAGGCCTACGGGCACGCAGATGCTCGTCTCCTCACTCCAGCGCACCCAGTCAGCGGACCGCACGCAAGCCGTCTCACGAGTCGGTTGTTGAACACCATCGGTGCACTCTTCACAATTTCTACACCTCTACTCTCGGCCATGAGCATCTAGCTCCGTAGAGCTGGGTGCTGAGAACCCTAACGACCAACGATGATAGATCTCAGTACCGACACAAGAGCTCCCATCGACGAACCCTTCACCACCGAAGCGATCAGTGTGGTGCCGCTGAGGTTTCGCAGCGCAGGTTGCAATGAACTCGACACCATTTCCGGACGCGCAACCAACGAGCCTGTGGGAACGCTGCGAAGAAGCACTCTGCCTGAGCTCGAAGCTGTAGAGGAGCGGTGAGTGTCAGCATCCGAGCGCACACAACCTTGGCACGGTTCTCAGAGACCGAAGGTGGCTTCGTCCTAGAGCCGTCATTAAGCAGTACCGCGGCGTATCCCGGTAGTACAAGATAGATCGATCTATCGTCCCAGTGCCGAGAGACAAAGACTTGTGTGAAGGCAGTAGGACAGAGAAGATTGCCACGTCACATGTCTCCAACACCCCTCCGGCAGGGATCTCACAAAGTACCAGACTGCCGCTTTCCCCATTCGCCCTTACGGTCGCAACCGGCCTCTGCACGCTGGTGAAGCTTCAAGCCGATTCAGAAACTACCGGTCCGACCTGACGCAAGTTCGCTCAAGGCAAAATCAGTCAGGGAGTCTGCTCTACGAAAACCAGCAGTGAGAGCGCCGATTCTTCGTACTGACATTACCGTCAAGCCACCAGTTATCGATACGACTAGCTGGGATCTTGGGTTACCACGTACTACGTTTCGACGAACGGGCCACGCTAGTGAGAGACTCGAAGCTCGCCATGGAGCGCCACCGATATCCGCTGATCCAGATTATCCAACGGGATCCCTGCCCCATCCTCAAAGAGCGAAACCGCACCCTTCCCCTCGGCGCTCCAGAGTCCACCGGGTCGCCGAATGAGCGCCGTCTCCTCGTCAACGCCAGCGACAACAATCTCGCCCTTCGCCAGCGATATCGTTCTACGTTCAGTCTCGCTCGAAAAGGTATCGAAGTGCGGGACGAACGCGAGGTTGGAAACTAAGCCAAGACCTACGGTCAACGCTCCACCCCTGGGGTCGGCCATTGGATCAGTTAACACCATCGCACCTGCGGAAGAGGCCGCAAGAAACCCACCCGAGCGATAGAAACTCACCAGAGCGTCGAGAGCGGGAGTCTGTTTGATGACCGACCTCAGATGAAATGGAGACCCTCCGGAGAGGTAGATCATCGTGGCCGACGCAATCTCGTCGACGATCTCGGTTCGGAAAGCATCAGATCTCTTCAAAAGATCCAATGCTTTCGTTGCGACACCTAGCTCTCTGAAATACTGCGTTGCCCAGTTGACAGCCTTCGCCGGATACTCATAGGCGGCGGCCGTTGGGATCACGAGCACTTCCTGCGCTCCAGACTCAGAGAGAAGAGTTCGATCAAAAGTGCAACCGTCTCTCCACTCTGCCCCACCGACAAGAGCTAATACACCTTCCGACATCTCGCAAAGACCTTTCTCACTGATTACGGCGCGCCTGGCGATCCGTCAAAAGAACCCTTCTGGCTAGCCTACGGCAAGTAGCGAATCTACACTTGCACACCTCACGAACCTCAACGCTCATCGCAGGGCATCTTCAATCCACACCGTTTCCCCCACTCGATCGCCGAGCCTATCGGTTCGACCTCGCTCGTAGCGATCTCACTACGCTGCGCTCCTGTCAGAGCCCTCAACCCCGACTCTTGTTTGTCACCATCACGATGCGAAATCTCACCAAGCAATCGTCGGTTCCATCAACATTCAGGGAACGCTACTGCAAGACCTCCAAGCGATGTCTCCTTGTAGATCTCAGCCATGTCAGCTCCGGTGCGTCGCATCGTGTCGATCACTGCATCAAGTGAGACATAGTGGGTCCCGTCACCTCGTAGCGCCATGCGCGCCGCAGTGATCGCCTTGACTGCAGCGAGTGCGTTGCGTTCGATGCAAGGAATCTGAACGAGTCCTCCCACAGGATCACAGGTCAAACCACCGTTATGTTCAAGTCCAATCTCAGCCGCATTCTCTACCTGTGGAACGCTTCCACCAAGCGCTGCTGCGAGTCCACCTGCAGCCATAGCGCACGCAGTCCCAACCTCACCTTGACACCCAACTTCGGCCCCCGAGATCGATGCTGCTCCTTTAATCAAGATGCCGATCGCCCCAGCGGTCAGAAGAAGGTTTACGGCCTTCTCCTTGAACGCACCACCTTCTTGTGGAACGACACACTCGAGATACCGCAGAACCGCCGGCAAAGTACCCGCTGCACCGTTCGTAGGAGCGGTTACAATTCTCCCCCCGGAAGCATTCTCTTCGTTGATCGCTATCGCAAATGCTACGACGTCATCCATCGTTCGGAGCGAGTCATCGACGTGACAGAGATCTCCGAGTTGAAGAAAGAGCCGATTCGCGCGGCGAGGCACCCGTAGTCGACCCGGCAGATTCCCCGTCCTAGCCCGACCTCGTTCGGCCGACGCTCGCATCATGAGCCAGAGATCAAAAACGTCATCATCAAGGCTCTCTCGCTTCTCCAGCACACCCTCATTACGTCGGACAATCTCGGCGATAGTGAGTCCCTCACTCACCGCCATATCGAGAAGTTGCGCGCCTGAAGAGTAGGGAAACGGAACAACGATATCGTCGCATGCACGACCATCAACCTCCCTCCCATGCTCATCAACAACGAACCCACCGCCTATGGAGAAGTACTCCATCTCTTCTACCGAACCATCGCTGAACTCTGCACGAAAAAGCAGGCCATTGGGATGCTGTGCACGACGGATCTCCGGCTGAAGATGTATCTGAACATCGTTCCCTAACGTCATCGGGAAACGACCATGAATCCGCAAGAGTTTTGACTCTCGAATCTCTTGCCGACGAATGTCTGCATATTCGGCACCGACGGTGGCCGGATGCTGACCCTCGAGCCCGAGGTAGATCGCTTCCACCGTCCCATGACCCTCACCGGTTGCACCGAGAGAGCCAAAGAGGCGAACATCGAGCGAACGAAGGATGTCAAACGACGCTCGCTCCTCGATTCGTCGTGCGAAATCACACGCAGCCTTCATTGGACCGGAAGTGTGTGAGCTCGAAGGACCGAGCCCTGGCTTGAAGAGATCAAAAATGCTCAGCACATCTCTCACGCTAGCAACATGCAATCTCCATGCTCCACGAAGGAGTCTCTGCTGACCCATGCAGGAACGAAGCTCTGAGCTGTTTGGTCCATGCCACACAACCACGTCACAGAGAGCTTCCCTTTGCTATCACTACCACCCTCGAGTGCACGGTTTGAGCATCGGAGCGTAGTACCTCCCGGTCTCTCTCGTCAAGCCACCGCTCTGTCTAGGCCTAAGCGACTGCTCGCCCGAGATACCGTCTCCCTCATCACAGAGGCCCGATTCCAGTGCACTACAGTAGAGAGCATCGGACGAGGAGGTAGCGATGGGAATCTTCGACAAAGCGAAAGAGCAAGCCAATCAGGCGGCAGAGCGTGTGTCGACGATAGCAAAGGCAGGCCAAGCGAAGATCGAGGATATCCAGCAGACGCGCCAGACCGATCTCCTCTTCCGAGATCTTGGGGCGGCCGTCTTTGCGCAACGTACCGATCGAGCATCGTCATCCACCGAAGCAGAGATCGATTCACTCGTCGATGAGCTACTCGAGCGCGAGCAATCGATGGGTCCGTTCGACCTCACTCGCCAAAGCCGTCACCCCTAGCAGGCTTCGACTCCAAAGAGAATAGGTCCCGGAGGCCCCGACCTCAACCCTTTATCATCCGTCAGCACTGCAGTTCACTACGTCACAGACACACCGATCAGCTCTCCCAATCGACACAAAACGGCACGCAGCGAGGAATTTTCTCCTTGAACTCGATATCGTTACAGGATGCAGCTAGAGCACGTTGGCATAGTTGGCTCAGGAATCATGGGCTCCGGAGTCGCAGAGGTTGCCCTACTCGCCGGGTTCCAGGTAACGCTTCGATCTCGCACTCATACCAACGCCCACAAGAGCTTAGAGTTGATCGAGCGGTCTCTCCAGCGAAGACTCGAAAAGGAGAAAATCACCCCTAAAGAGCGATCGGAGGCTCTTCGGCGCCTGACCACAACCACCGATGTCGATGCGGTTAGCGAATGCCAGCTCGTCATCGAGTCAATATCCGAGGACCTCAAGAGCAAAAAATCGCTCTTTTCACATCTCGACGAGGTCTGTGCCCATGAGACCGTCCTCGCAACCAATACCTCCACCCTCCCGATTATCGAACTCGCCGCAGCGACGAATCGTGCGGACCGAGTCTGTGGAATCCACTTCTTCAATCCCGCTCCACTCATGGGGCTCGTGGAAGTGATTCCAGCGCTGACCACATCAGCGAGCACTCTTGATCTCGCCGTCTCATTCGTACAGCGATGTCGTAAGGAGGCCGTAGTCGCAAAAGATGAAGCCGGTTTCATCGTCAATTCGCTCCTCTTCCCTTACCTCAATAGCGCTATCACCCTTCTCGAGCGAGGAACTGCGTCGATGGAGGCTATCGACGCGTCGATGCGTCTTGGCTGCGGATATCCAATGGGGCCATTTCAGCTACTCGACCTCATCGGTCTCGATACATCTCTCGCAATACTTGAAGCACTCCACCGTGAATTCGGTACCCAGTCATCGCTGCCTGCTCCAACTCTCAAGCGACTCGTGGCGAGCGGAAGACTGGGCAGAAAGACCGGTCACGGCTTCTACAGCTATGACGCGTCGGCCCTCTGATAACACTGTCCTGCCGGAGTCCGTGACGCTATCAGAGTTGGAAATACCGTACGTTCCCGAGTGCCTCGAGACACAAGAACACAAGTGGCGTGGAACAACAGGGCTAGCTCTAAGTTGTGCTGCAACCTGGGTCTCCCCGCACGGCCCCACCACAGCTCGACCTTCGAAGGTTGCGAGCCCAATCGACTCTTACTCGATTCCTATTCAACCCTGTAGCCATAGACCAAGAGGCCTATATGAAGTACTGTAAGAGTTTCGGTACGCTCACGAGTCACACTCGGAGCGACCGCCGACTAGCCGCACTCGAGGTGGAAGATGACCGGTAAGAAATGGGAGTATCCTCGTTTAGAGCGACCGGACCGACCATGGATGATGCGCACATACTCAGGACATTCAAACGCGCGACGCTCGAACGAGCTCTACCGAATGAATCTGGCCAAGGGCCAAACCGGACTCTCTATAGCCTTCGACCTCCCGACCCAGATTGGCTACGACCCAGACCAGCCAGAGGCGATCGGCGAGGTCGGTAAGGTCGGAGTTCCCATCGCTCATCTCGGACACATGCGTCAGCTCTTCGAGGAGATCCCCATCGAAGAGATGAACACATCGATGACCATCAACGCTAGCTCGTCGTGGATCTTGGCACTCTATCTTGCCCTAGCGGAAGAACGCTCCGTTCCACTCACAGAGCTCAAAGGAACCACGCAGAACGACATTGTCAAGGAGTATCTCTCGAGAGGTACATTCATATTCCCGCCGGAGGCATCCCGACGGCTCATCGTCGACATGATCTGCTTCACCGTGAATCGAGTACCACAGTGGAACCCGATCAACATCTGTTCCTACCACCTTCAAGAGGCCGGGGCGACCCCGCACCAAGAGATAGCGTATGCGCTGGCAACGGCTGTCGGAGTTCTCGATGCCGTGCGCGACGCTGAGCAGATACCCGAGCACCGCTTCAACGAGGTTGTCGGCCGTATCTCGTTCTTCTGCAACGCTGGGATCCGCTTCATTGAAGAGACGGCAAAAATGAGGGCCTTCACTGCACTCTGGGCCGAGATCACACGCGACCGCTATGGCGTGACCGAACCAAACCTCAGCCGCTTTCGCTACGGAGTACAGGTCAATTCGCTCGGCCTGACCGAGCAGCAACCGGAGAACAACGTAGCCCGGATCGTCCTCGAGTCACTCGGAGTCACACTCTCGCGAGACGCGCGCGCACGCGCCCTACAGCTGCCCGCCTGGAACGAGGCGATTGGGCTCCCAAGACCTTGGGACCAGCAGTGGTCGCTCAGGATTCAGCAGATTCTCGCTCTCGAAACCGATCTTCTCGAGTATCCCGACATCTTTGAAGGCTCCAAAGTTATGGAGAGCCTTACGGAGCAGATGATACGAGCGGCTCGATCAGAGCTCAACGAAGTCACCGAGGGTGGCGGGGTCTTCGCCATGATCGATGAGCTCAAGCAGAGGCTCGTCCACAGTCAGTCGGTGAGAACACAACGAATCGAGACCGGTGAGCTTACCGTGGTAGGAGTCAATGCCTTCAACGAGAGCGAGCCTTCCCCTCTCCTCCAAGGCGGTAGCGACGCTCATCTCACTGTCGATCCAGCCTTAGAGTCCGAACTCAAGCAAGATCTCACAGAGTGGCGCAAGCAACGATCGAGCGAGGCAGTAGAGGCCGCATTGCGTAACTTGGCCACCGTTGCTCGTGCGGGGGAGAACATCATGGAAGCCACCATCGCGCTCGCTCGAGTGGGTGGCACTACCGGTGAGTGGGGCCAAGTACTCCGGACGGTATTCGGTGAGTATCGCGCCCCAACCGGTATCCAAGGTGGCTTCGGAGCGCGCACGCACCACCTCACCACGCAGATGTCTCGATCACGCGGTCTCCAAGGTGGTCCTCCCCGCTTGCTAATTGCTAAGCCGGGCCTCGATGGACACTCAAACGGGGCCGAGCAGATCGCAGTTGCAGCGAGAGACGGCGGCTTCGAGGTGATCTATCCAGGCATCCGGCTCACCCCTCCAGAGATCGCCGCTATCGCTCGAGACGAGGATGTAGACATCGTCGGAATCTCAATCCTCTCTGGCTCTCACCTTCAGCTCGTTCCGGCAGTACTTCGTTGCCTCAAGGATGCCTCGGTCGACGTGCCGGTCATTGTCGGTGGTATTGTTCCCGTCTCCGACGAGCCGACCCTCTATGATGCTGGGGTGACTCGCATCTATACGCCAAAAAACTACGAGATCTCCGTAATTATCGAGGAGATGTTCGAACTCGTCGAAACACATCGTTTGCACCGTGAACACTCATGACCCCGAGCGTCGATCGATCCTCCGCTATCACTTTCTCTCTCGATCAAGAGAATCAATAGTTCAGACTGGCACCAGATGATCCGAATTAAAGATATGGTCTTCAAGAGAGCCTTGCCAATCGTGCTCGTCGTCGCCTCCGGCGGCGTTGCGATAGCTGGTTGGGTTGCAAGTAACCGCTACTCCTCCGCTATCACTTTCTTTCTCGCTGCACTTGCAGTTCTTGCGGTCTATGGCACCTCTAGCTCCCGTCGGCGGTCGGTGGAGTCTGCACAAGGTGACCTACCAGTCACCTCCACCCCAGAGCAAGAAGCACACCCAGAAGCCCGACCGGTCGTCGAACTTCCTGTGGTGATGACCTCTGAGACGACCGAAGAGCTCGGCATCACCGACCAGGTCACTGGAATGATGAACCACCTATTTTTTGCGGGCCTCATCGGTACCAAGGTCGCTACGGCAAGGCGGCGCCTCTGGCCGGTCTCTATCGTCTTGCTTCACGTCAGCTTCACTCCTCACGGATCGACGAGAGAGCAAGAGAACATCGCTCTCGCAGAGTTCGCGAAAATCATCGAAAGTACTCTCCGTGACGCGGACGTCCCCTGTCGCATCGCAACACGAACCTTCGGGCTCATCTTGGACGATACCGACGAAGACGGCGCTGCGTGGGCAGCAGAGCGAATTCAGCTCGCTCAAGCTCGCCGGAGCGATTCAGTCATCGTCAAGGTATCGGCCGGGATCGCCTCCTACCCAAGTCACGGCATTGAAGCTCCTGAGATTCTCTCTCGTGCTCGCGAAGCCCTCGAACGTGCAACGACCAACGCTGATCTTCCGGGATTAGGTCTCGTCATCGTCGCTCCTCAACGTCCATTCGCCTAGCGTCCAGCGACATGAGTCCGGTCCCCAAGGGACGTTGCGTTTCGCCACCGTCCTGAACGGCCGAATCCCGCAACAAAGAGGAATATCAAGCCTTGGCTACCTCGGCCTCCGAATACGGCCGACCGACCCCTACCAGCCTCGACGTGCCTCAGGACGCTGCCGACCGCGAGATCCAGCATGGTTCCACCATCGAGCCGAAAAACGCCAAATGGTTGGATCGGCTCCGACCTCTTGTGGGTTGCTAGGCGAAGCCTGCAGAAGACTCATGACAGCAGCGGAGACGATCGCTACGCGTTCCGCATCATCGAGTTCACGTGTCCTCTGGGTCATAGCGGCACGTTTCCATGCTTGCGCTTCGGCAGATCCTCGCGCTTCGTTCGCAAAACACGTAAGGAGCGGATTAGGACGCTCCTTGTTTCCGCTGGATCAATAACGTCGTCAACGAAACCTCTCTCGGCCGCTACGTAGGGGTTGGCGTATCGTTCCGTGTACTCCTCCACCAGCTCTTGACGACGAAGCGCCGGATTCTCCGCAGCGGCGAGCTCCCGACGATGTACCACTTCAACAGCTCCTTGAGGACCCATGACTGCGAGCTCCGCCGACGGCCATGCGTATGCGAAATCCGCTCCAACCGACTTGGAGTTCATGACCACGTAGGCACCACCATACGCCTTTCTCGTGATCAGTTGAATACGTGGTACCGAGGCCTCACAGAACGCATAGAGAAGTTTTGCGCCGTGTCGAATGATGCCGCCATACTCCTGATCTACACCGGGCATGAATCCAGGAACATCGACAAAGGTGACCAAGGGGATATTGAACGCGTCGCAGGTTCGCACGAACCGGGCTGCCTTCTCGGAGGAGTCAATATCCAACACTCCCGCTAGCACTGCGGGTTGATTGCCAACGATCCCAACGACCTCTCCATCAAGGCGAGCAAAGCCACAGGTCATATTGCCGGCCCAATGGGAGAAGTACTCCAAGAACTCGCCATCATCGACGATCGACCTGATCACGACGGTCATGTCATAGGGTTGATTCGAAGAGACGGGAATGACCTCTCGAAGTTCGGGGACCAACCGCTCGGGATCATCGGAAGAGCGTTGCGAAGGTGGTTCCTCGAGATTATTCGAGGGCAAGAAGCTGAGAAGATACTTGACCTCATCCAAGCACGCCTTCTCGTCATCGAGGACAAAGGTCGCCACTCCAGACTTCGTGGCGTGCGACATCGCCCCGCCGAGCTCTTCAAGCGTCACCTCTTCACCGGTCACGGTCTTCACCACATCAGGACCAGTAATAAACATGTGTGAGGTCCCTTTCACCATAAAGATGAAGTCAGTCATTGCAGGTGAGTAGACAGCACCTCCTGCACACGGACCAAGGATGACGGAGATCTGCGGTATCACCCCAGAGCTCATAACATTACGTCGGAAGATTCCTCCATAGGAGTGAAGAGAGACCACCCCCTCTTGGATGCGAGCACCCGCTCCATCGTTGAGCCCGATCATCGGCACGCCGACCGAGGCCGCCAGATCCATAACCTTATGGATCTTTTCCGCAAAAACCTCGCCAAGAGCTCCACCGAAAACCGTAAAGTCTTGCGAGAAGAGACAGACTCGCCTGCCGTCTATTGTCGCAAATCCAGTCACGACTCCGTCGGTGTAAGGGCGAGAGTCCTCGAGACCCATACCGTGCGCCCGGTGGCGGGCAAGCATATCGAGCTCTTGGAAGGAGCCCTCATCCACCAAGTAGTCGATCCGCTCGCGAGCCGTCATCTTCCCTTTTTGGTGTTGACGTTGAACCGCAGCGGCCGAACCGGCGCTCAGTGCTGCCGCACGCCGCTCTGCGAGATCCCGTAGTCGCTCTGTCATAGAGTGTTCCGCCATAGCCCCTAGACTACCCAGCACCGGTCACAAGCCAGGGTAACCCGATCGACACGAGTCCGAAAAATCGCGAGAATACGAAAACTACTTAACTTGAGCCGAAAAAATAACGAAGAACCACTGTACAATTATCACTCAGAGTGAGATTACACGAAGAGTGATACCACAGGATCGACAGGAGTTGCCGCGTGACCTCAATGCTTGAAGGGGTGGATTATCTTCCCTCACTCGATGAAACAGCGCTCTACCTCAGGGAAAATCCAAAAATGGACGACCTGCTCTACGTAGGAGGATCGCTCAATCCTCGCGCAGTCATTGGAGGCTACGCCAAGGGACTCTTTCCGATGTTCATTGGACGAGATGAAGATGAGACCATAGGGTGGTTCTCTCCGCAGCAACGTGTTGGTCTCGACCTCACGCCCTTCCACGGAGTGTCATCCAAGATTCGCGTTCATCGATCACTCGAGCACTCCATGCGAAGGTTCATCCTGCGAGTCAACACCAACTTCCGAGCGGTCTTAGAGGCCTGCGCTTCCAGCAGAGAGGTCGGGAACTGGATTGAATCTCGCTTTATCGAGGTCTACTGCGAACTCCACGACGCTGGTCTGGCGCATAGTTTCGAAATCTACCTCGCACAAGAACCTGACCGCTTAGTTGGAGGCCTCTTCGGAGTATCAGTTGGAGGACTCTTCAGCGGTGAATCGATGTTCCACTTCGTCTCTGACGCCTCGAAGGCGGCCTTCGTTGGCTCGGTTGCGATACTCCATCAAGCTGGTTACCACTGGATAGACGGGCAGTGGCTGACGGAGCATCTCCTCAGTCTTGGAATGCAAGAGACTCGAAGGAAAGACTACCTCGCCAAGCTCCCATCTCTCCTCGAGGTTCAGCCAACTCCGCTACCGACCGGAGAGGTAATTCGGTCACACGCAGACTGGCTCGAGATCGTCACTCACTAGTCGCCCGAATCTAGGCCTCTCAGAGTCTCGCCCAGTCAACTCATCAAACTCGGTCTCACTCAACTAAGCGAGCGAGTTTGACCACCAGCCTCCTAGCGTAAGTGCCGTGCATCGACGGTCGCTCCTGGTTGGATACCTCCTTACGACGCTCGCTCCGATCTCAGTCGGTACCGGGGTCGTGGCTACTGCTTTTCTTGGTCGGTACCCAATCCTGACAGGTCAAGGTCTCCGCTACCTCGCTGGGGCCATCATCCTACTGCCGTTCGCCAAGAAGCACCTGCACAGGATTTTCTCGCTACAACTCTTGGATCTTCTGACGCTCGTCGCCCTCTCGGTCTCTGGTCTTGTCGTCTTCTCCGTAGCGATCGTTCACGGAGTACGTTCGGCATCGCCCGCACTGGTCGGAGACGTGGTCGGTTGTGCGCCGCTCCTCATCGGGGCTCTCGAGGCAATCTTCTCGCGTCGTCGTCCGAGTAAATGGATCATCATCGGTGCAGTCTTCGTCACCCTCGGGACGACTCTCGTGAGCGGGATAGGAGTAGCAAGAGGTGTAGGCGGACTAGCGTGGGCTCTCCTTGCGCTACTTGGAGATGCTCTCTTCACCCTCTTTGCAACTCGGCTACTACCAAAAGTAGGCGCGTACAACCTTGCTTTTGCAACGACAGCACTTGCCGCAGTCATACTGCTGACACTCGGAGCACTCGGTAACCGTACCGCGATCCCACTGCCAAGTCAGCACGTACTCCTCTCTCTTGTCTATCTTGCAGTCGTCGTTAGCGTCGGAGCATTCCTCGCATGGTTCGGCGGGTTAGAACGGGTTCCCGTATCGAACGCAGCGCTCTTTTTGGGGCTGACGCCGCTCGCTTCCCTCGGAGGTCAAGTTCTAGTCCTCGACTACTCGATCTCACGCCTCTCGCTGCTTGGTACTCTTCTCGTCGTCATCGGTATTACTGTCGGGATCGCACACGGCGCGCGCATCCATCGGGCCTCGACTCCAGATGACTTAAACCCTCGGCGAGGACTCGAGAGCTAACGCGCCTCGGGTGAGATGCGAACGATGGCTTCCACCTCAACGCAGCTTCCCAGCGGGAGTGAAGCTACCCCAATCGCAGATCGAGCATGACGGCCACGATCTCCAAATACCTCAACGAAGAGATCAGAGGCGCCGTTAATCACCTGCGGATGATCTCTAAAGCTCGCTGTTGCTGCCACGAACCCGACCAACTTGACGATCTGATCCACGTGCGCAAGCGAGGTGAGGTAGTCATGGAGCCTTCCAATGATGTGTAAGGCGCACAGCCGAGCAGCCTCGGCAGCCTCATCGACACCTACTCCAGCCCCGCAGAGACCGGGACTCAATAGGGCCCCGTCCTCGAGAATCGGTAAGTTGCCAGAGATGTACACCATCCCAAGGCTTTCGACCATCGGGGCATAGGAGCCCTTGGGCAGCGAGGGTTTCGGGAGTGTGAGCCCGAGCTCAGACAATCGTGCATAAGGGTCAACCATTAGTAGAGAACCTACCCCCCAGAGCTCGCTTCAACCACATGTCCACGGTACAATTCTGCAATTTATGCTCTCGCTGCGGCGCCCTGACCCGAACTCAACGGAGCGGCCCCACCACCACCTCTCACAACAGCGATCCACACTTCAGCCCGCTTGCATCAACGACGATGCCTACCTCGGATCGCCACTCTGAGAAACGGCAAAGGGAGTTCGACTCCTCAGGTTTCAGAGCAATAGCGTCAATACAGGTAGGTACGAGACATTCGTCGGAAGCAGGCACGCGCAGTCGCAGCCTTTCAAGCGCAAGGCTGCACTCACGCGCCGGTCCACTCATCTCTCGTGGCACTCACAAGACTCAGGAGTAGATCTTCTTGAGCTCTGCCGCAACCACAAGCTTCGTGAGCCACCTCATCGAAGCTCAACCCAGCTCGCTCTGACTCCGAGGGCCTTCACGGTCCTAACGCGCACCACCTGTGTGGCCTCAGAAACGCGCTCTGCAAAGGTCACGGTAGGACCCGCATGACGTTCCGACATCGCTGACCTTGCTCAGGCTATCGCCATGCCTCCCAAGAGCGAGAGAACAATACGACCCAACGTTCTCAGAATGCAACTACGGCCATGAGTAAGCAGCACGCAACGGGAGCCCCAAAACCACCACTGGAGCCTTAGCTCAAAGACCGCACCACGAGAGCGTCACCTTGGCCGCCACCACCGCAGAGCGCTGCAGCTCCAAGGCCACCGCCACCACGGCGACGAAGTTCGTAGAGTAAGGTCAATGCCAACCTCGCACCCGACGCACCGATAGGGTGGCCGAGTGCAATGGCTCCGCCATTGACGTTCACCATATCTGCAGATATACCAAGGGCCTTCGTGGAAGCAACTCCTACCGCTGCAAACGCCTCATTGATCTCAACTAAGTCGAGTTCGTTCACAGAGAGATCAGCGCTGTGAAGCGCACGAAGGATCGCATTCGAAGGCTGCTCAAGGAGAGAGGTATCCGGTCCCGCCACTTGGCCGTAACTCACGACCTCACCGAGCGGTACAAGCCCGAGCTCCTCTGCCTTCGCTCGCGACATAACTACGAGGGCCGCGGCTCCATCTGAGATCTGCGACGCATTTCCTGCTGTTATCGTTCCATTGGGCATAAATGCAGGACGAAGCTTTCCGAGCGACTCTGGGTTCGTCTCAGGTCGGATTCCCTCATCGTTGTCGACCAGTAGGGGGCTTCCTTTGCGCTGTGGAACCTCAACGGGAACGATCTCCTCGTTCAAGATCCCGGCCTTCGTCGCCGCAGCAGCTCGTTCATGTGAGCTCGCAGCGAAAATATCTTGCTCCTCGCGCTCAAGCCCTGCGGCTTGAGAGTAGCGGTCGGTGGCAAGACCCATGGCTTCATGATCGAACGCGCAGGTGAGACCATCAAACATCATGGAGTCAACGATCGCGCCGTCACCAATTCGGTAGCCTTCTCGAGCGTGAGGAATCAGATAGGGAGCCTTTGACATCGACTCCATCCCTCCAGCTACGACAACCTCCGCTTGCCCCGTCGCAATCAACATGTCAGCAAGCTGTATGGCGTTGAGACCAGAGAGACAGACCTTATTGATGGTCGAGGCGGGGACGGACATCGAGATCCCTGCATTAACCGCCGCCTGTCGCGCCGTTATCTGACCCTGACCCGCCTGGAGAACTTGTCCCATGAAGACATAGTCAACAAGCTCCGGCCCGATGGATGCTCGTCGGAGCGCCTCGCGAATCGCAATGCCGCCGAGCTCCATAGCAGTAAAGCCTGAGAGCGCCCCAGCAAGCTTTCCAATCGGCGTTCTAGCGCCTGAGATTATCACTGAGCCTGCCATAGACTCCTCCTTCGAGACCTAGAGTGAGCAGCCGTCGCACAGCTCCCGACTGGAAGCTAGAGCTACTAACCAAATCTTAGCGCACCACTGCCGAGACGATCGGCCGAGACCATAAGCCGACTGTCGAACCCGCCAGCACTTCGCCCGCCTTCTCGTCTATCGTTAGGAAGATGAATGACTTCGCAGCTGCCATTTTCGACGGAGTGAGCGCCGATGACCTAGAGAGGATTCCGCTACCAAAGACGTATCGAGCTGCTTTCGTACTCAAAGAGGAGAGTTCGATCTTTGAGGGCCTTCCTTCGTGGCAGAAGGATCCTCGACGTTCACTTCACGTCGATGAGGTACCACTTCCCGAAATGGCACCTGACGAGGTCATGGTTGCCGTTATGGCCTCATCGATCAATTACAACACCGTGTGGAGCGCTCTCTTCGAGCCCGTATCAACGTTCTCGTTCCTCGAGCGCCTCGGTAGATCCAACTCCAAATGGACGAGACGACACGACCTTCCCTATCACGTCATTGGCTCAGACGGTGCCGGAGTGATTATCCGGATGGGCTCCGCAGTACGGAATTGGAGGATCGGTGACAAAGTCGTCATCCACTGCAACTACGTCGACGACCAGGACCCCACCGGCCACGATGACTCAATGCTCTCCTACGATCAAAAGATCTGGGGATTTGAATCTAATTTTGGAGGTCTCGCAGACTTCACGCTGGTCAAAGCGAACCAATTGATGCCAAAACCTGCCCACCTGAGCTGGGAGGAGGCCGCTTGCAATGCGCTGTGTAACTCGACCTCCTACCGGATGCTCGTCTCGCGAAATGGTGCCGACCTGAAGCAAGGTCAATCGGTCCTGATCTGGGGCGCAACGGGTGGTATTGGAGGCTACGCCACTCAATACGTCTTGAACGGTGGAGGACAGCCAATCGGGGTAGTGTCTTCTCCCGAGAAGGCGGCACTACTCAACGAACTCGGCTGCGAAGCAGTGATCGATCGCTCTGAAAAGAACTATCGGTTTTGGAAAGACGAGCACACCCAAGACGAGTCGGAGTGGCGACGTCTCGGAAAAGATATCCGGGCGCTGATCGGTGATGACCCCGATATCGTCTTCGAGCATCCGGGTCGCCAGACCTTCGGTGCCTCGGTGTTTGTAGCGAAACGAGGTGGAACCATTATGACCTGCGCTGCAACGACCGGCTACATGATCGAGTACGACAATCGACACCTCTGGATGAAGCTCAAGACGATCAAAGCCTCGCACTTTGCAAACTACCGAGAGGCATGGGATGCCAATCGACTGATCTCAAAAGGAAAGATTCAGCCCGTGCTCTCAACGACGTATCCACTTACTGACGTGGCGGTCGCCACCAACGTGGTCCATAAGAACCTCCACGAGGGGAAGGTCGGAATCCTATGTCTGGCTCCAAGGACGGGTATGGGTATCGACGACCCTGAGTTTCGAGCGCTCGTCGGGGAAGACCGGATCACACTCTTTGCCAGACACAGCCTCGCTCACAACGTCGGCACCACCGAGTCGAAGGTCGAAGCCTCCAATGCAACCAACTGAGATCGATCACGTCGCCATAGCGGTCCTTGACCTCGATGCCGCTATCCGTTACTACCGAGACACGGTAGGAGCGACCCTGATACAGCGAGAACTGATCGAGTCAGACGGTGTTGAAGAGGCCCTCTTGGCCGTCGCCGACTCCTATATTCAGCTCCTCACACCCACAACTACCGACTCCCCAGTCGCTCGATTTCTCGATCGACACGGCGAAGGACTCCACCACCTAGGGTTTCGGGTCGAGAGCTGCGCCGATGCTGTCAAGCACTATCAAGACCAGGGAGTGACAATGGTCGACCTCACGCCGAGGCCCGGCTCCCGCGGAACTAGCGTCGCCTTTGTCAGCCCCAAATCTTCGTTTGGGACGCTCATCGAACTCGTTGAAGAGCCGCACACCGCACACCTCTCCCACGATGAAGTCGACCAAGACCTCCGGAATTAAAACCGCAGTAAGAAAGGGTTACGAAGGTTGGCAATAGCACTACGACGGGTTTTCTCCACCTACCAGACCAGATAGGGAACTCCCGAAAAGTACCTGCAACAGAGCCCGGGCATAGGATCCGGCTGAGGTGCAAAGCTGGCGCAAACAGACACGAACGACGGGTGCTTGGCTCCAACAACACCAGAACGATCGAGGATGAGATCGAGATCGGTTGCACTACCGTAGCCCTCCACCTACCTCAGATGCGCTCGTTTTGCGCACGATCAGTCTTTGCCCCAAGAACCATCTGGGGACGAGGACCGCAATCGGGTCAGAGCACGTGCCTACAAACATTCATTCCGACCAGGGGTTCGGGAAACGTGCTGGCTTAGCCCGAGAAAGAGTCTCTTATTGTACCTATCGATAAGCTTTAAGAAGAAAAGGAAGCTTCAAAGTTACGGTCTGTAGAGGTGCGGCGAGCAGTGAATCGAAGGGATGTGCTCTCTCCGGAGCAACGGACCAGCGTAGATATTCGGGCTCAAGCAGTACCGTTCCTCTACCATCGAATCCAAAGCGCAAGAGTTCTCGTTCCGATCGACAACTACGAGTCAGCGCAGAAGTGCAAGCACCATTATCGAGCCCAACCGCACTGCGCACACAGAGCCTGAAACTATGAGCCGAAATTCTTCGAGACTCCTGCGTCACATCTTTGCAGTACTGGGTCTGCTTGGCCTCGGGTTTGTACTCTGGGAAAATCGCAGCTCCCTTAGGCGTGTTATTCCACTACTCTCAGGGCTCCGTTGGTACATGTTGCTCATTATCGTCGTCGTCCAAGTTGGAAGCTATTGGCTCAATGCTCTCTACTACCGCTCTATCTTGCGGATTTTTGACTACGAAGCGACCCCAACACGCCTCTTCAAGGGTGCGCTAGCCACCAACTTCGTCAACTACCTCCTTCCTTCAGCAGGTCTCGCCGGCGCAGGCTACCTATCTCAGGTGTTAGCACCTGAGATACCAAGGGGCGTGAGCATCCTCGTGCAGCTCATGCGCTACGCCCTCAGCGCACTGTCGGTCTTGCTCATGTTGCCGATCGGCCTCTTGCTCGTCTCTACCGAGAGAGGCGCGGGTAGCCGTTCACTCCTCGATGCCACCGTGATCTCTGCTCTTACCATTACCATCCTGGCTGTGGGGCTACTTGCGCTCGTGCATCAAGAAGTCGTTGCACGACGCGCTCTCAACGCAATACTTCACTTCCTTGCTCGCTTCTTCAAATCCCTCAGGCGTGACACGGTCACCACATTCATGGACCAGTTTTACGTCGGCTACCGAACCATGACGGACAACAAAAGAAGGATGTTGGGACCCTTTCTATGGTCGATCCTCTACATCGTCGTCGAGATAGCGACCTTCTCCTTGGCGTTTCTTGCCCTTGGGAAGGCGGTAAGCCCTGGACCGGTCGTCATGGCGTATCTCTTCGCCAACATCGTGAGCATCGTCGGGGGTGCCCTCATCAGTACCGGCGTCTTCGAACTTGGCATGGCGGGAACCTTGGTGACCCTCGGAGTGCCCTTCGCTCTAGCCGCCACCGTCACGACGGTCTATCGCACGCTCAATCTCCTTGTAGGACTACCTCCGGGCTACATTTTCTATCGGCAGTACCTCCCCGCTAAGAATGCATTGTTAGCACCACCCGACCAGAGCGAAGTCGTGCACCCGATCGAGAACTCCTCGCATTAGAGCGAGGAGACAGGCTCGACGCATCGAGGTCATCCCGCCGCTTCGTATCGCACGAGATGGACGGTCATCTGCGCACAACCTTTCCATCGTCAGCTCAACACTCGTAGCCTAAAAGAGCGAACCGGTTTGGCGAGCGTCAACCAGCTCGCTGGCGGAGCCTATTCCTCGATCCCCCACAAGACAAGTATCTAGGAAAGGTGACCACGAGACCGGCGAGGGCAAGAATGACGCCGTCAACCGTCAACAACTCTCCTCGCAGCCAAAGCGCTCGGGACGCAATGCAAGGTCGAGAGCTTCACGAAGGACCGCAGGCTGATCGATCGCTCTCTATTCTCAAATCAGTTCCCCAAGAGAGCCTCTTGACGCTGCTCGCTCTTCGTAACATCCAATTCGAACCCTGATGCACCGACTATAGTAACGCCCATCTTTGGCGTCGTTCGAGGGTCGCCAATGCAGCGACTGAGGGGCATCCGGTCATAAGCAGGTCCCAGAGGCCCTTGTAGTTGACATCGAGGCGATCGTACCTTGGAGAGCAGGGACTTTACAGGGGTCTCTCCACATCTCAATACCGGTTGCACAACCACATGAGGTCGATCCAGTGCGTTGTCTTCTCGTTGCGAGACTAAGTACCGCTCACAAAATCTTCTAGTCACACGTCCGCAGCCTTGCGATATCTCGACGGCAAGTAACCATCGTAGCCTCATAACCTGTGGTGGTACCCGTGGATCAGAGCACCGACCGTCGGCCCTCTAAGGCCTTTCCAAGTGTTCTCTCGTCCGCATACTCCAGGTCACCACCGACAGGCAGTCCGCTCGCCAATCTCGTCACCGAAATTCCAAAGGGCCCGAGAAGCCGAGCAAGGTAGAGCGCAGTGGCCTCCCCTTCCAAGTTCGGGTTCATGCACAGTATCACCTCATCGACCTCTGGGCCCGCTAAGCGCTGTAGGAGCTCTTTGATGCGTAGCTTCTCCGGTCCAATACCATCTATCGGCGAGAGAGATCCTTGAAGAACGTGATAGTAACCACGAAACTCTCCAGTCCGCTCAAGCGCCACCACGTCACGTGGCTCCTCTACGACACATATTCGCCGAGCATCTCGAGTCGAGTCCCGACAGATCGGACAGAGCTCCGACTCGGAGAGGTTAAAGCACCTGCTGCACCACTGCGATCGTTCTTTGGCCACCAAAATGGCATTGGCAAGCGCCATCACCTCTGCCTGATCAGCCTTGAGGAGGAAGAAGGTAATTCGTTGAGCAGATTTTGGCCCAATACCAGGTAACTTCGAGAACTCATCGACAAGGGTCTGAACGGTTGGTGGATAGATCACAACCGTATCAATCTAACTCACGAGCGCCGGGGAAGATTCGCTCAATCATCGTTGCTACGGTCTCTTCTACCGCAAGGTCGCTACCATCGGCAAACTCGCTCATGTCATTGATCTCCTCATCCGAGTTCTCGCTCCGGCCGTCTCGAAGCTGTTCGGCATCGACGACTACGAGATCGAGAGCGATCTTCGCTACGCCAAGGTGAGAGGCGATTGCAGCTTCAACATCGCCCCGGAGGGGTCTCGTCAGGTCGAGATAGAACGAGTTTTCAAATCCAAGCGTTACCGTTGAACCCGATATCGAAACAACGCGTGAAGTCTGATACTTCGATCGAATTCGAAGCGGTAGCGAAGGGCATATCTCAGAGACCCAAGCATCTTGCAGCCGTTGTAGATCGATGGACCCGGCGTTCTTGCCCTCGACTCCGTCGAGAAGAGGGGCGTCTGCAACTGCGCGCTCCCCTATATGGACATCGGGCCGAGCACTAGTTTGACCACCGATCTCTACGACCGCGCCGCCCTCCTTCGTCTTGGAATCAACTGTCACGTCGGCCTGGGTGTGCAGCACAGGATCGATGTCAGGGCGATTTGACTGCAGCGCTGGATTCGTTCGCTTCGGCTCTGGATCTTCGCTGATCCCTTGAGAGCGAAGTGACTCGACAGATCGACCTCCCGGCTGTGCACTCCGCACAGCCGACGGTGCTCCCTCCTCTGCAACTCCTGCCGAATTCGCTAACTCGTCTCCCACCGCTCGCCCGGCCTTGGGTTCGAGCACGGCTCGCGCATCCGCTGATCCAGCCGCAGAGAAGTCTCGACTGCTACGAGCCCTGTCTCCACCATCTGGGCGCTCCAACCTCTTCGCAGCACCGTCAAGACCTCGACGAATACTGTCGATTCCTCGGGTAGATACATCACCAGTTCCTGGGGTCACAGGTGTCGAAGCATTGGGCTTGGTGGCCCCAAGGACCAATCGCAGCTCCCGAACTTCGGCCTCCAGGAGCCGCAGACGGTCCTCCAAGGCTGATTCGGTTACTCCACGAACTACCGGACCCTCGACTTCTCGCACCGATGACACTCTCGGTCGATCTGGAGCTCGAACGAGGCCCACCAGGAGGGCCTGGAGTAGCGTTACCGGATCAATACCTTCGCGCAGTTCGAGAGTAGCTCGACCAAGACTCTCCATCACACGAGTCAAATCCGAAGTTGCAACTGAGACTCCTTCGGCCTCAAGTAGCTCAAGCACGCGGCGTCCAGGACGCTCCTCGTGCAGACCGGCAACTCGATACAGGAAGGCATCACGAACCACCTGCAGAATCTCGATCGCTATCTGATTGGCTTCAACCCCTCGTCCAACGAGACGATCGAGGAGAACGATCATCTCTGCCACATCTCCGATGAACAGCGAACGCACGACCTTCTCGACGTCGCCCTCGTCGTCATCGGGCTTTCCTCCCAACGCAACGGCCTGATCCAAAAAGGAGAGCGTGTCACGAGCGGAGCCTCCACCTTTGCGTCTCGCCCAGGCTAGAGACTCAGTGTCAAGGCCGAGGTGTGCCTTCTCGTCTACTGTGAGGAGGAGTGAGTCGAGGACCTCATCCTCGAGAAGTTTGAACTCAAAGTGTTGAGTTCGAGAGATGATGGTTTGCAGAATTTTCTGGGGAGACGTCGTCGCCAGCACGAAAACAACGTGCGAAGGAGGTTCTTCCAACGTCTTCAAGAGCGCATTCGATGCAGCAGTGGAAAGCATATGGACCTCGTCGACGATGTAGATCTTCCACGTGCCAAAGCTCGAGGTAGAGACCGTCGATATCAGCGCTCTCATGGCATCAACGCCAGAGTTCGAGGCGGCATCAAGCTCTTCTACGTCATAAGAGCGCCCGTCTCGCACCAAAGAACACGAGGTGCAACGACAGCAGGGTTCGCCTTGTTCAGGGGCCTCACAGTTCAGAGCCTTGGCGAGAATGCGAGCAGTGGAGGTTTTGCCGGTCCCACGGGGGCCAGAGAAGAGATACGCATGCGAGACTGTATTCGTCGCAACGGCGTTACGCAACGCACGCGTGACATGCTGCTGGCCAAGAACCTCGTCGAATCGTTGAGGGCGGAAACGACGATAGAGGGACTGATACTCAATGGCCTCACTCACGGAACAAGCCTATCTCTCGATCGCAACGGCAAGGATCGCTCTCTTGGGATCACGCTCTAGTTACCGCTTACTGCGGCAGCCAGGTTACCTACGGCACCCATAGTAACTCGCTGAGGGCTGCTTCCTTCCGGACCTGACCCGGTTCACGAGCCTACGCCGCGTAGGGCCCGGCCACCGCAGTAAACGGTAACTAGACCATCTACGATAGCGTATGTTCATCCGGAGGGGTGCGAGAGTGGCCGAATCGGCGCGACTGGAAATCGCGTGTGGGGAAACTCACCGTGGGTTCGAATCCCACCTCCTCCGCTCGAACGCCAGCGCACCTACCAGTGCACTGGCAAACGTCTAAAGAGACCTGCACCTCGGCCATACGGCGGGTCTCAACCTGGGAGATCGGCTCAACGCCTGGGCCGAAAGGGTTGTAATGAACCACGATGAAATGATGACGCTTGCTCTCGACGAGGCTCGACGGGCACTCGAGCATAACGATGTCCCCGTTGGTGCCCTCTGCGTCATCGACGACAGAGTTCTTGCATCACGGCATAACGAAAAAGAGCTGCGAAAAGACGCTACGTGCCACGCCGAGATCCTGGCCATTCGGGATGCGCTCTCGATGATCGGAGACAAGTACCTGACCGGCGTTACGGTTTACACCACGCTCGAGCCGTGCGTGATGTGTGCTGGAGCCCTCGTTACGGTGCGCTGCGAAAGAGTAGTCTTCGGAGCCTTTGACCCAAAGAGCGGCGCTGCATCGTCTCTCTACAACCTATGCTGTGACCCAAGGCTCAACGCCGAAGTAGCGGTGGTGGCGGGAGTTCAACAAGAGGCCTGCAGTAGGATCTTGAAGGAGTTCTTCGCAACCAAGCGCTGACCGGAGGGATGCGAGAGTGGCCGAATCGGGCGGTCTCGAAAACCGCTGTGTCCTATGGGCACCGTGGGTTCAAATCCCACTCCCTCCGCACGGACCCTAGCGTTCTAGGATCTCGATATTTGCGCCCCCTGTCAGGTTCGAACTGAGTTCGAAGACAGGGGGTCTTTTTCTCAGGGCCAATCCTCTGCAGTGCTATCGCCCTCCACGCCACAACAGCTCAGCATCGGGATCCATCACGGCCTATCTTTGACCACTATCGTGGTGCGCAACGAAAACATCCATCAACACCAACGCAGTGGCGTTGATGGATGTCAATCAAACAGCGACCCAAACGCTTCAGCACTCCCGTCCTCAAACAGACGCTTGAGCGGATCAGCGGCCTACTGAGTTCGACGCAACCTTCATATCACCGAGAAAGAGTCGACCTCTCGCTCTCGGCATCGGCAATCGCTTCATCTCCTTCAGCCGTCCGTCGACCCGAGGCAACCCCCCAATAGAAGAAGATGAGAGCCAGTACGACAACGACCCCGAGATCTCCAGGGTAGTGAATCAGGCCCTTTCCATGGTTGAACGGTGCACCAAAGCGTGCAGCTCCGAAGTACGTCATTGCAAGCATCACCACGAGGTAGGCAACAAGCCAGATTGCGGCCTTCATTGACTCTGCATCGACCTTGTTGAGCCCAACGTCAAAGAGGTTCGCTGCGATGTAATAGATCACCGTGCCAACCAGCAACGCAACGATCAGCTTCCAATCGATCGACCAGCCAGACCAGTAGATAATGAGAGTGCCAACGACGAAGGCGATCGGCGAAACGATCGATGCTCCTCCAAGCCGATAGGGTCGATGTGCATTTGCGTGAGTCTTGCGAAACACCTGCAGAGACACGGGCCCGATCATGTAGGTAAAGACCGTCGCCGAGGAGATGACCCCGACGAGGCTCTGCCAGGACGGAAAGGGCAACAATGCAATGATGCCGACCACCAGTGTGGCGACCAGGCCCAGGAACGGTGCCCCACTGCGTTGAGTAAGCACCTTGAACCGTTGTGGAAGATAGCGGTTATTGGTTGCTGCGTAGACTACTCGAGCAGTTGAAGCGAGATAGATGTTACCCGTACCAGCTGGAGAGAGCACGGCATCTGCGTAGAGCAGGGTCGCGAGCCAACCTAGTCCAAGCGCAGATGCAACTTGGGCGAAAGGAGAGGTCAACGTCAAAGCCGCCCAACCTTTTGCAATCCCGCTCGGTGCAACGCCGGCCAAAAAGACGACCTGGAGCAGAATATAGACCGCAGCCGAGAGACCGAGCGCCATGAAGATCGCTCGAGGAACGTCTCGCTGCGGATTCTTCGCCTCACCAGCGAGGTCAACCGCTTGCCGGAATCCTAGGAACGAGAACACGATTCCTGAGAGCGCCACTGCCTTCAACACACCCGATACTCCATAGGGCGCAAAACCTCCTGCAACCTTTGAGGAGTAGTTGCCCCAGTGCCCAGCAACAAATAGAAATACCAAAATCGTCAGAGTTGGCATAATGAACTTCAGCAGCGTGACAACGGTATTGACCTTCGCAAATGCCCGAACCCCATAGTAGTTAATTCCAAAGAATATGATCAGGATTACGGCCTCAATGATGAATCGCTCAAAGGAGTTATTCGCCAGACTTGTGATGTAGTGTTCCGCGTACTGCACCACGGCTTCAGCCTCGATCGCAGGGACCGTTGCATAAGCGAGGAAGGCACCCCACGTCATAATGAAACCAACTAGAGGTCCGTGCGTGAAGTGCGGATAGCGTGCGATACCACCGGCTTGAGGGATCATTCCCGACAGTTCGGCGTACACAATTCCTACCAAAATGACAGCAACAGCGCCAATAATCCAGCCAAATATAGCTGCTGGTCCGGCATCATTTGCGGCGTACAGAACACCGAATAGCCAGCCAGAACCGATAATGGCACCAAGCGATGCCATCGTCAGATCAAGCAGACTCATCTCTCTTCTGAGTTTCTGTCCAGTACCTTGAGTGGTACTCATGACTCTCATCCCCCTTCTGTCACAAACGTCCAAAGCTCCAGGTGTGGAGAACAGACGAGGTAACGAATAAACCAAAACCTCTCCGTCAAGAGAGTTTCTGACTCCACGTCACCACTACCCCCCACGTCCGAGAGGTACACCCTTGGACTGGGTAGATTGTATCGAGAACAGAAGCTAAACACAAGGCAAACTCTGTATTATCTCGATAAACGGAGATCATTAAAGGGATTTACAGAAATCGCTAAATCGTAAATGCGATTCGACTTGCTACCGTCGATCTCTAGGAGATGCAGCTACCCGTCGACACGATCGCAGTCTGGTGGAGAGCACGCTGCACCTGCGCCAGCACTCCAGGCGAGGCAAGCGCAAAACCAACATGCGGATTCGTCGTGGACCTTGAAAATACAACTCCAACGACCTCGCCCTGGGCATTGACAAGGGGGCCACCAGAGTTTCCTGGGCGCACGATCGCTTCGATCTGATAGACCAACCGAAGGGTAAGGCCTTGGTTATAGATGTCGCGACCTCGCGCGTCAAACGATGCCATGACACCAGCAGACCCTATCGTGAGGGGTCCCCCCTCTGGATATCCGAGAACTACCGCCTGAGTTCCGCGCCCTACCTCAGCCGGATCGATCTGCAGGGCCGGATCACTGACGCCAGGAGAGCGTAAGACTGCGAGATCAAACTTTGGATTGAACCAGATCGCCTTTGCTGGATGATCCCCAGTCCCGTCAATGACCACTGGGTTCGCTATTCCAGCGACGACATGAGCATTTGTTACGACGAGGCCCGGGGCAATGACAAAACCGGAGCCCTCTTGAATATTGCCACATCCGACCCCCTCAATTTTGACGGTCGATGACGCTACCTTGGCTGCGATTGTGCTGACCTCGTGCTTCGAGGGAAGTGAAACGGGCCCAGCTAGGGCTGGGGGAAGCGTAGCAAAGACCGAAGGAAAGCCGGCAGAACCGATAACCTGATCGAGCTTGGAGAAGACCGATGGCGCCGGCGGCATTACCTGATCAATGAGGCGAACGACCTTCGAGTTCGCCACCTGGGTCGAAAGCGCAGTAAAGGTCGAGTTCACCGCGACGGCAGCAAAGATCCAGATTCCTAAACCGGTAGCGATGACCGAGACACCACCACCCAGCAGCGAATCGACCGAACCAAGTCTCAGTCGTCGAACAGAGGTCGAGATCGCCGAACCGAAGTATCGACCGAAACCAGCGCCTAGAGAAGCGAGTCCAAAAACTATCACGAGCGACAGAATCGTCCTCACGACTCCGCCCTGCAAAAATCGGCCGAGTTGGGGAGCCAGGAGCGCTCCCAGTACTAAGCCGATCCAAAATCCACCGTACGAGCCGAGCTGGATCATCGCCCCAAGCTGGAATCCACGAAACACAGAAAAACCTACAAGCAACAGCAGCGCAAGGTCAATGAGATCGAATCCGTAGAAGGAAGCGAAGATCACAACGGCATTGGCCCCTATCTGGTGAGCAGCGGTACGTACCCTATCAGCCTACGGTTCGCCACCGTTGCTACCATCTCATTCGACCGTTACTTCTTACAGACCCTACTCAGGGAAGTCTCGCTTCACGGGCCTGCAACGCTCTCATCCGCCTCTCCCCCAGCCTCCTACGATCCACGATCGGGTCTTGAACACCGTACCTCCCTCGTGTGTAACCCTGACGGAGGTACGTACTGCTGACGAAGGTGAGAGCCCTAATCAGATCTCATCAAGAGATGCGCAAGCAATGCGCCTAGTCACACTCTAGGAGTGCCACCACCTCATGGACTCTCGATCGTGGGTGCATCGATCGTTGCGCCATGAGTAGCTCTCTCCCCTACCACACATATCACAGAGGGATTCTGCGCCCTCCAACTACAGTGAGGTCACCTACGGTGCTTCCGGCGATCAAACGCCGTGATCGGGCGAGACGATCCGACATCGTCGATCATGTGCTTTGAAGCACTCGAACCGTATGCGGCCTCACATCACTGCGTCTCGGACAGGAGCTGGCTCCAACATCTCCACGGATATCGAGAGTAGCGACGCCGTAGGGTCTGTAGTGAACTGAGCAGGACGAGTCGAACTCTGTCGTAGTCCAAAGACGATCCACCATCTTCTGCGGGAAACTACAGTGGACTAGGTCTTGTTGCGTCTTGAGTCAAGACCATAGTTTCAAGAACTCCTGAGAGGATCGACACCGTGCTCACACCCGCCATCGAAGGTATCCGACTCACCCTTCACGTGCTCGCGGCTGCAATCTGGGTCGGCGGTCAATTGACCCTGGGCGGTCTCGTCCCTTCACTACGCAGACTCGGAAGTGAAGCGACGGCCGCCGTGACCAAGGCTTTCGGAAGGCTTGCATGGCCCGCCTACGCGGTACTGCTCATCACGGGGCTCTGGAACTACTCGAGTTTCAATATGAACAAGGTCTCGCTTGCCTGGAAGATCGTGGTCGGTATCAAGATTACGGTTGCGCTTCTGGCAGGAGTCGCAGCCTACCTGCACCAGCGGGCCAAGTCCAAGGCCGGCATCGCTGCGTGGGGTGGAATCTCAGGCATCACATCGGTAGCAGCCCTCGCATTAGGGGTCTTTCTCGCCGGGTAGTGACACCAAAACGAGTTTTTTAGGGTATCGTAGCTCTCCTATACTCGTTCATACGTGCGGGCCAATGGCGTCCCAAGCGGTGGCGATCTCATAATGATCCACACCGTACAAAGTACACAACAAAGTACAAAGATGCCAAAGGAATACGCCCATGAATCGATCCTCACAGTCTTCGATCGGTCTCTACGACCCCATCAACGAGCATGACTCCTGCGGCATCGCCTTTGTTGTCGATATGGACGGAACCCCATCTCACGACATCATCACCAAAGGTCTGCAAGCGCTCGTCAACATGGAGCATCGAGGGGCCTCTGGCAGCGAAGCCGCAACTGGCGACGGAGCTGGGATCTTGTTGCAGAACCCGGACTCCTTCTGGCGGGAGATCGTTGACTTCGACCTCCCTATACCCGCCAGTTACGGCACTGGAATCGCCTTTCTCGACTACTCGCGGCGATCCGAGATGGCAGTCCAGATACGCGATCTCGCCAGTGAGGAGTCCCTCACTATACTTGGCACTCGCGACATACCAACGAACCCAGAGGGACTTGGACCCACCGCTCAGTCGCACCAGCCCCTCATGCGACAATACTTCTTCGCTTCGACCTGCGGCGAGGAAGGCCTTGCCCTAGAGCGTCGACTCTTTGTCTTTCGTAAGCGAATCGAACACCTCGGTAGCGGTATCTACTTCCCGTCACTTTCGACCCGAACATTCATCTATAAGGGCATGTTGACCACGCCACAGTTACAGACCTACTTTAGTGATCTCAGCGACCAACGACTCAAGAGCGCAATCGCCCTTGTGCACTCGAGATTCTCGACCAATACTTTCCCATCGTGGTCTCTCGCACAACCATTCCGACTCATCGCCCATAACGGAGAGATTAATACAGTTCGAGGCAATCGGAACTGGATGGCCACGAGAGAATCCCTGCTCAATTGCGGCCTCATCCCGGGCGATCTCGATCGAATCTTTCCTGTTGTGACCGAGGGTGGATCTGATTCTGCATCTTTCGATGAGGTACTCGAGCTTCTCACAATGTCAGGGCGATCGCTCCCTCACGCAGTCCTAATGATGATTCCAGAGGCGTGGGAGAACCACGCCTCTATGGATCCTGCCCGAAAGGCCTTCTATCAGTTCCACGCTTCCATGATGGAGCCCTGGGATGGTCCCGCATCCATAGCCTTTACCGACGGCACCAGCATCGGGGCGGTCCTCGACCGCAATGGACTACGCCCATCGCGCTACTGGGTAACGAAAGATCGTACAGTTATCATGGCATCTGAGGTGGGTGTGATCGATGTTGATCCATCGACAATCGTTGCTAAGGGACGCCTCCAACCAGGAAAAATGTTTCTCGTCAACACCGAACTCGGCAAAATCGTTACCGATGACGAGATCAAAGATGCTCTTGCCGCCGAACACCCCTATCAAAAGTGGATCGATCGGGAGCTCGTTCGCTTCGAGGATCTCCCACCACGCCCCATGCTCGTCCCGCAGCACTCCTCCATTTTGATGCAACAGCGAGCGTTCGGGTTCACATCGGAGGAGCTTCGGCTGATCTTGGCGCCGATGGCCCGCTCCGCCGCTGAACCGCTTGGATCCATGGGATCGGACACTCCCACCGCCGTGCTCTCCCAGCGCCCACGATTACTCTTCGACTATTTTGTTCAACTCTTCGCACAAGTGACGAATCCGCCTCTCGATGCAATTCGAGAAGAACTCGTGACCGCATCGGGATCTACGCTCGGACCAGAGGCGAACCTCCTCGATACTTCTCCAGCATCGCTGCACCAGATCCACCTCCCCTACCCGCTGATCGACAATGACGACCTGGCAAAGCTGATGTATATCAATGAAGAAGGTGAGACTCCAGGTTTTGCATCCCACGTCGTTGACTGCCACTACCCAGTGCTCGATGGTGGCCCTGGGCTCGCTAGCGCCCTTAAGAAGATTCATGCCCAGGTCTCTGATGCCATAGCACATGGAGCAAACATCATTATCCTGTCGGATCGGCACGCAAGCGCAACGATGGCAGCAATACCTTCGCTCCTATCGGTAGCGTCAGTCCACCACCACCTCATCGCCGAGCGAGCGAGAACCAAAGTTGGTCTCGTCGTCGAGACCGGAGATGCCCGAGAGATTCATCACATGGCCCTACTGCTTGGCTACGGTGCTGGCGCAATCAATCCGTACCTCGCCTTTGACTCCATCGTTGACCTCATTCGCGAGGGACAGCTCAGCGGGGTAACCCCACAGCGAGCCATTCGCAACTACATCAAGGCGGCATGCAAGGGCGTCATCAAGGTCATGTCCAAAATGGGCATCTCGACCACTGCCTCGTACACAGGAGCACAGGTCTTCGAGGCAATTGGACTCGACCCTGATGTGATTTCTGCATACTTTCCCGGTACTTCGTCTCGCATCGGTGGTGCAAACCTCGACGTGATCGCCGAGGAGATAGCGGCCCGTCACAGAGCTGCCTACCCCGATCGACCCGAAGAACGGGCTCATCGAACGCTTGAGGTCGGCGGCGAATACCAGTGGCGGAGAGAAGGTGAATACCACCTCTTTAACCCCGAGACAGTTTTCCGTCTCCAACACGCGACTCGCACGAAGCGTTTCGATCTTTTCCGCTCCTACACGCGACTCGTAGATGATCAGAGCGAACGCCTTGCAACGTTACGCGGGCTCTTCACTCTCAAAACCTCGTCGGCCACGGCGATCACGCTTGACGACGTAGAGCCGGGCACTGAGATTGTCAAACGCTTCTCCACCGGTGCAATG
>JAJYZP010000147.1 GCA_021799875.1 Actinomycetes bacterium
GCTCTCGCTCTCGCTCAGAAACACTGTTTCCATCAGCGTCAAGTCCTCTGAAAGTGAAGCTTGCTTTCTCAAGCACTCTACGACTCGCCACGTTATCGATCTCAGCGCAGGCGCGAACGGTCACAATTTCCCGCCGAGAGAGCAACCACTCGGTCAGCGCGGCGACCGACTCTGTGTCGTACCCTCGACCCCGCAACGGTGCTGCCAAACCGTATCCGATCTCAACCATCCCAGCAGCATCGACCTCGCCGTTCATACCACAGTCACCTATGACCGTTCCTTGCACCGTGATCATCCAGCCCAAAGGCCGTTCATGTTCAAGCGCCATCGTGAGAGCACGGTAGGTTCCATCGTGGGGCCAACCCTCAGCCACCCGAAGCCCGATCAGATCTCTATGAAGAATAGCGTGCGCCGTGCTCTTAGCAAAAGGGAGTAGGCGCAGGCGCGGAGAGGTAATTTCTTCCGATTGTACGTTCACCTCCCAAAGCTATCACAGATGAACTCATTCCCTCGGCCGTGATGCGCATGACCGGTCCTCACACCACCCCCGAGCAGCACAAACTCCCCATACCAACAATGGAGAGAGTGCCGTGATCCATGACCTCTCCTACCCGGGGGTACGCAAGTATTTATCAACCTCACAACCAACATTGCGGTTGGTGGAGCTCAGCGACCACAGAAACTGAGCCGCCCAATCTCTCTGCGACGAGATCTGTCACAGGGAACAAGCTGCAAACCAAGAGGTCTCTCGGGGATGAAGCCACCACAGCTGCACACGGCCTTGCCTCGATCCTCAGCACACTCAAGCCAAGGGAGGTCCAGGACAAAACGACCACAAGACGGACTAGACGTTACGCCGCCGTCGGCCCGAGAGACGGCCGATTCAGGCGGCACACCCAAGCAAGCCCGCTCGAAGGGAACAGCACGTACGCACTCCGAAGGAAGCTCAATTACCGCGCCGTCGCCAACTGTGCCAACAGAGAACGCTCCTCTTCGTCCGTCAGACCTGCTCCATGTGGTCCCGGCTGAGCTCGATCTAGCTCCCACTCCAACGTGTCGGCGAGCGTCTGTTCTAACGGACGAGAGACAAGCCCTGCGCCGCGGGCACGGCTCACGTCGTGAGCACTCAGACCGAACCAATCGCGATCCGATAGCCACAACGGAAGCGACCTCGGTCCCGCCCAGTTCTGCACACCTTGGTCAACCAGCCACGCAGATGAAGCGGCGACGGTATCTCCACGACGACCGGCAACCGAGCGCGCAGTTGCGAGATGGTCCGTGAAGGGCAGCTGGTTCGCAGTTGCGTTGAAGACGCCCACAGTGCCACGCTCAGCACACGTGATGAGCCACTCAGCCAGATCTCGCACGTCAATGAGAGCCGCCGGAAGATCGGGAGCATCCGGAACTAGCACGGTCCCACTCGAGTTCGATGGACGAGAGAATCGCCAAGGCCAGTAGCCCGATCGACCGGATGTATCACCGGGACCCCCGATCAATCCAACACGAGCAACAAGCGAGCGTTCTGAACCAAAAACGCTGGTCACAGCACTCTCGCAAGCTACCTTCGCCCGACCGTAATCGGCCATACTCTCCATCACATCGGATTCAAGCGGCTCCTGTATGGGCGCCGACTCGTCCTGATTGAGTTTGCGCTGACTAGCGTACACACTTCCGCTCGATACGAATATGTACTGGCCCACTACCGCGTGTAGTTCGGCGACCGCACCTCGTACGTGGCCTGGCTGGGTCGCAACATCAATCACGACATCCCAGTGTTCGCCAACCACCTGGGCGTAGGCGACATCACTACTACTACTACTACGATCCGCTCGCACGAAACGCACTCCAGGTAGTACGTCACCAGAGTCGCCGCGAGCTAGACAGGTGACGCTGTGCCCCCGACCCAGAGCCTCGAGCGCCAGGGTTCGACCGAGCCACGCCGTTCCACCGAAAACTAAGAGTTTCACTCGGACTCCAACGTGATGAGATTCCGCTGCACTGCGCTTGCACGGTAGCGAGTATCGAACCCTGAAAGAGTTTCGATGAGCTTCGATCTACAGACAACGGCGGGACCCACTCCTTGTAATGACTCCGTCGACATTCCCTCGCTCATACCCGCACTGCCTCCCCGAAGGCCAACTTCAATCTTGCACGATGCAAGTCATGTAAGAACGGTACCACGGTACGCCCTCACTCCAACGACCGGTCAACCAGAAACGGGATGCGCATCATCGCACTGACGCTAAGGCCTGTCCCCTTTCGCACCGCCCAGAGACCTCATATCGATACCGACCAACTATCAGTACGTCCGTTTTAAGCGCTGCTCAACGCCGGTCAGTCAGTTGCCTTCAGCAAGCATACCGACTCGAGGTCGTCACGGTACGACAAAGTCCTTGACGGCATAGTGCTATCGACTGGCCAAGGTCAACTGACTCGTTGACGCGAGTGTCGTTCCTTCTCTATCGGAAAGACTCACTCTCTTGAACGAATCGGCACGGTGGACGACACCAAGCACTCTCTTTCGGCCGATAGTACGACACTGTGAAGCATGCCCTCAATCGTTAGCTGACGCCGATGTACCGCCCGCACGATCGCTTCGGCGCGCGTCTGAGCAGATCTCTTCTGTGCTCAGCCATCGGTAGCGTTAGCCTAAGCCTTAGCCACGACCGTCGCCGACACCGCTTGTGCACGCAACCCTCATCACAGAGCTACCCCACGACCAGGCGGAGGAATCTGACCTACCCTCACCTCAAGCAGCTCCTCACAAACGGTCTCAACACGACCCGACCGCTGAGAACTTCTTTGACAGAGAGCGCATGGCATAAGTCCTGGGCACACTCCACGTTTCCGCACCGCGATGCCACACGGAACACACCCTGACTGATGAGACGAGCGGAGTCCACTCAAGCTCTCATCTCTGGTCATGAGGTACCTTCGTCGAGACCCTTCACAGCGCTCACCGCCGAGGTGGCTCCTTGCAGATACAGTCCGACGTCTCCTCCAGAAGGCTTATCCTCACAGAGGATCTCCGAGTCCTCACCTTCACGACCGAAAAGATATCAACCGACAGCGCACCACCCATCGCAGTCACCAAAGAGGGTGGAACGACAAGGTCTGCGTCCAAACCAAGTCTCGTCACACACATCTTGCACTAGAACTCCCTTCTCGGCGCCGCCGTATCCCCGGCATCCTCGCTCCAAAGAAGACCGAAAACCTCCAACGCTCCAATGCACTTGCGTTTCGCTCAAGCCCAACCAGGAGAGATCCCGAGCAAGGATCGAAGTTCGTGCGGCCTGAGGTCACTCCAATGCTGTCGTTACGCCATCCACTGAACCACAAGAAGGCGACCAGGCAATGACTCGGTTTACGTGCCCGACCAACCCGGCCTTCCAACCTTGGCACCGTCGTGACGTATACGAAGCCGGTCACTGTGGCATAGAGGACTGCGCAGCGCTTCAGTGATCAGGCTGACCCGAACGACCGTACCGGTCAAGGTGGTGCTGCATGACCCGTCGGATTAGCTATCCGATCCCTCGCATCGCCTCCAATAGTCTTCTACGTCATCATTTTGGATCGGTCGACGTGGTGACAA
>JAJYZP010000148.1 GCA_021799875.1 Actinomycetes bacterium
CCTTGCCATCGGGAGTCGATGCCATACCCACTATGGGCTTATTGAGGGTCATGGCTCCTGTGGATCCGTAGAACTGAGCATCTCCAAAGGAGAAGATCCCTCCATCGGAGGCAACGAGCCAGTATCCCTTGCCATCGGGAGTCGATGCCATACCCACAATGGGAGCGTTCAGTTTGATATTTCCCGTCGATCCGTAGAACTGAGCATCTCCAAAGGAGAAGATCCCTCCGTCGGAGGCAACGAGCCAGTATCCCTTACCATCGGGTGTCGATGCCATACCCACAATGGGAGCGTTCAGTTTGATATTTCCCGTAGATCCGTAGTACGCCCCACCTCCGTAGGTGAAGACTCCTCCATCGGCAGCGACAAGGTCGTACGAGGCTGCACCGGTCGCAGACGCCAAGGCGCTGTGAGAGAAGGATGAACGAGACCCAGCGCTGGAGGGCGGCAGGTTGCCCTTTGCGAGTGTCGCTACCGAAAGAACGAGGACGAGAAGCGTCGAGAGCAAGAGCCAGCGACCGATGGAGCGCCGCAACGGAGTGCCACCGGTGGCGCTGTAGCCTCTGCGGCCACGTTGTGGTAGTGCTTGGTTCATGAACTCCCCCTAACTGCTGACTACTCGTTGGGCTCAGCGTGATTGGATTTGATGACTTCCGTCTCCGTCTGTGAGGGGACGTGGATCGCAAGAGATCGGTTCTGCTGTATCGATGGCATGGCATGGCGTAGCTTGGCTACTGTGAGCCGAGTCTAACTCCGCTGCTGAGCTCTACTGCAGAGGGATTGCGATCACTTGCGGTGGGAGGTCGGTGTGGACCCCAGGGGGTGGCGAAGCGTGAGGAAGCGAGTGTTGTTCCTTTGGATCGAGCCTACGTAGGTGACTTGGAGTCGTGCGGTGAGCGCTATGACTTGTCAGCGTTGAGGGCTGTGAGGCGGAGTTGGGCGAGCGCCACGGCGTCTTGGGAGATATCAGCTCCGATATAGTGACGACCGCACTGAGCTGCAGCGACCAGAGTCGTTCCTGATCCACAGAAGACATCGACGACGAGTTCTCCGGGTCGAGACGAGGCGAGGATTATCCTTCGGAGGAGCGCCAGTGGCTTCTGCGTCGGGTAGCCGGTTCGCTCTTTCGAGTTTGTTGGAACGATCGTCATCCACCAAACATCGGTCGGGAGCTTACCCCGTAGCGCTTTCTCCTTCGGAACAAGACCAGGTGCCATATATGGGAGTCGGTCGATCTCGTCGCGATTGAAGGTCCACGTCTTTGACTTTGCATACCAGAGAAGAGAGTCGTGCTTTTGTGGCCAACGGTCTCGATGACGTCCTCCGTAGTCGTAGGCCCAGATGATCTCGTTCAGGAAACGTTCTTCCCCGAAGATCTCGTCGAGGCGAACCTTTACGTAGTGCACCGAGTGGTGGTCGAGGTGTACGTAGATGGATCCGGTCGTCTTGAGCGTACGGTGAGCCTCGAGGAGTACTTCGGAGAGGAACTGGAGGTAGTCGGTACGTGGTAGGCGGTCGTCAAAGCTTTGATGTGAGATTACCGAGAACTGGTACGTGCGATCGCCAAAGCCTTTTCGGAGTTGTTCTCCTTCTCCCGTTCGAATGCGAGTCATGGACTGGGCCTTGCCTGACCCAAAGGGAGGATCGATGTAGATGAGATCGATGCAGGCATCGGGGAGCGATTGGAGCTTCGTCAACGCGTCACAGAGATAGACCTTGTCGAGTTCTGCGGGGTCGAGCATGGAGCTAGGAGATCTCGACAGGCTGCTGCCGAGCGCGTCGGTAGAGAATGGACGCGCCAACGAGGGGAAGGATCAGCGTCAAGATCAATGCTGCGATCTCGGCGATGTTGAAGTGGAAGGTGTGGTTTGCGCACGCCGCAATCGTCGACTTCGTCACGAGATGTGTACTGGTGATGCAGTGACTCAGAAAGAGAGGAAGAGCGAGAGCGAGCGCGAAGGGTAGGAAACCAAAAGGCAGTAGCAGAGCGCCCTGTATCTTCTCTCTGGTCGTCCAGGTCGGGCTTTTCAGAAGCAGTCCGAGAGCGATCAACCATCCGAGAGCCGGAACGATGAGGCCCCCGAGGAGTAGACCGGCGATCGTGAAGATATCCGCTCCCTTCGCCGACGTGGGCGAGGGGGGCCGTTGGACTCCAGCGTTCTGGTCTCGTATCCACTGTCGTAGTGACACGTTGAGCGCCTAACTAACTCGTTACGAGGATACTTAGACGAATCGGATCACGAGAAGCGATCCAAAAGCGAGACAGTAGGCGGCGAAAGGGTAGAGGTTGCGAGTTTGAAAGTATTTCGTCAGGAACCGAACGGAGAAGAATGCCGCTATGAACGCAAAGACCGCACCGACGAGGATCTCTGGGCGTACGGCGCTGGCGTTTGAGCTCAAGAGGCTCGGAAGCTTGTAGACGCCGGCGGCAAAGATGATTGGCGTAGCGAGTAAGAACGAGAAACGAGCGGCGTCCTCATGGTTGAGTCCACGGAGGAGGCCAGCCACCATCGTGATTCCTGATCGAGAGATTCCGGCAAGTAGCGCAAAGACCTGCGCAACTCCAATGATGACGGACTCTTTGAAGTCGAGTGTTTCGAGCACTCTCGACGTTGGTTCACTCTTTCCGAGAAGCTCTCTCGAATCCGCCGCACTACGAGCGAGCGCTCGAGACTCACTTTTCTGACGTGCGCGTTCTCCCACGAGCAGGATAATGCCGTTAATAACCAGGAAAATGGCTGCGGCGAGAGGTCGGGCGAAGAGGGTGCGGAAGAGCTTTTCAAAGACGAGCCCCATGATGCCGGCTGGAATGGTTGCAATCACGAGGAGCCATCCGAGTCGTGCATCTGCATTTTGAATGCGCCGCTCTTTGATGGAGACGAGCAGAGCAGAGATGATCCGGATCCAGTCTTTGATGAAGAAGAGGAGCATTCCTAAGGCGGTGGCGACGTGGAGCCCAACTAAGAACGTGAGAAAGTAGGACGAGCTTGCGCTCTGTGCCTTGACGAGAGAGGTCCAGCCAAAGAGCTGGGGAAGCACTACGGAGTGACCGAGACTCGAAACCGGAAAGAGCTCCGTTATGCCTTGTAGAAGCCCGAGCACGATGGCTTGAAAGTACGAGATCGGGCTGTGAAGAGTTGCGAGAAGCATGTCTACCTTTGTCCGTGTTTCTGTCCGGTGGTCTTTTTGTTGTTCAATGACCTTCGTAACGCGTATCGCTGCGCAGGCTATCTTAGGCACTCTGCGCTGAAGATGTGGTAGAGGCTCCATGAGAATCGCATGGGCCGCCTCTGCGTTAGTTGGTGGATCGGTGGACGCTCTAAGCTACGTTGCGCTCCTGAGATGCCGACACCTTTTGAGCTCGATCGATCGCTTTGGTAGAGCCGGCGTGCCCGAAGAGGCTAAACTCCTTGGCACAAGGAGAGGTGCCAGAGCGGCCGAATGGGACTCACTGCTAATGAGTTGACTTGGAAACGGGTCCGAGGGTTCAAATCCCTCCCTCTCCGCCAGATCCTCGTCGCCT
>JAJYZP010000044.1 GCA_021799875.1 Actinomycetes bacterium
ATCGGCACGGTACTTCGCAGACGAGATCATCGTAATGTACGCAGGGGAGATCGTGGAACGAGGAGATGCCGAGACCGTTACCCAAGAGCCTTCGCATCCTTACACACAGCTTCTGGTTTCGGCTTCGCCTGATCCCGATGCACTCGGGTCTAATCTCAAAAGCGGGATCGGAGCGAAAGCCCGACAAGCCGAGAGCGCACTCTCTTCCATCGTGGGCTGCCGATTCAGCCCACGATGCCCCTTCGCAGACGATCAATGTCGCACTGCGGTACCACCGACCATCCGGATCGGACCACATCGCGCTGCAGCCTGCTGGCACCTCGAAGAGGCAGCGGCTTCAGCATCGGCACAGAGAAAGGAGAACACAACGGAGCGTCCATCACCATGATGAGAACAAGAAGATCAACGTGTGCCCCCGGTGGGGCCGAGGGTCACACCGTTGAACTATCAGTACCACTACGAATACGACAGACAGAAGAAAGGTTAGTCGAAGCTCTATGATGAGATCGTCAACACTACGAATCGGCGGCGCTCTTGCGACTGCCACCCTAATGAGCGCAAGTCTCGTTGGGCTCGGGAGTACGGGCGCGTTCGCCAGTACCTCGACAGCTCATGCGAAGGCTCGAGCCACCAGTACGGTTTTGACCATGGAGTCAAGCCCTACGAACCCAATTAGTCAGAACTTCAATCCGTTCCTCCCGTCATCGGCATCGACCTTGCTCGGTGCCACTTCGATGATCTACGAGCCACTGCTCCAGTTCGACCTGGCCAAGCCGACGATCAAGTATCCATGGCTCGCAACCAAGTACGCATGGAACAAGAACGGTACAGCCATCACGTTTACGATTCGTCAAGGCGTGAAGTGGAGCAACGGAACGCCTCTGACCCCGGCCGATGTCGCGTTCACCTACAACATGGTGAAGAATAACGCTGCCATCAACACCGGTGGACTCTCCATCAAGTCCGTATCGACCAGCGGCGACACCGTCACGCTGAGCTTTGCAACACCGCAGTACACCAACCTCCAGAGCATTGCGAACGTGTACATCGTTCCAAAGTCGATCTGGTCAAGCGTGAAGAATCCTGCTACGTTCGCCGATGCCAACCCAATCGGCTCCGGTCCTTACGTACTTGGAAGCTTCACCCCTGAAGGCTTTACCCTCACGAAGAATCCGAACTACTGGCAGAAGGTCACTATCTCAACGTTGGACTTCCCGGTCTACTCCTCGAACACGACCGCTCTCGAAGCGCTTCAGACTGGTCAGGCTCAGTGGGCTGGAAACTTCATCACTGGACTGAAGCAGATCTTCCTCAACACGAGCTCTGCGCACCATGCTTGGTTCGATCCGTTGAACACTAACTCGCTCATGCCTAACCTCCACACTTGGCCGACCGATCAGCTTGCCGTGCGCAAGGCAATTAGCGCCGCCATCGATCGTAACGCCATCTCACAAAATGGAGAGGCCGGGCTTGAGCCACCGGTGGTCAACGCATCGGGACTCGTACTCCCAACCTTCAAGCCGTACTACTCCAGCGCTCTCGCAAGCTACAAGCTCAATGACAACGGCAACCCGAGTGCAGCCGATACCATCTTGAAGAAGGCAGGGTACACCATTGGAAAGAACGGCTTCTACCAGTACAAGGGCAAGCCGGTAACGATCTCCATCGTGGACCCGTCGTCCTATACCGACTACGCCGCTGATGGAGCAATCGTAGCTCAAGACCTCCAGAAGGCCCATATCGATGCTCGATTCGTCGGGCTCTCGGTCTCTGCGTGGTCGAGCGACGTTGCGTCTGGGAACTTCCAGCTCACCATGCACTGGTCAAGTCAGGGTACGACTCCTTACCAGCAGTATGAGGGTTGGCTCGACTCGAAGCTCGCAACGAAGTCAGCGAGCGGCGACTACGAGCGGCTGAACAATCCAGCGATCCAGGCCGATCTCTCCAAGTTGGCGCAAGCTGGTTCGCTCAAGGCCCAGAGTAAAGCTCTGCTTCCAATTGAGAAGTTCGTCGCAACACAACTGCCCGTCATCCCAACGGTCTACGGAGCAGCGTTCGACGAGTACAACTCACAGTCCTTCGTGGGGTGGCCGACGCCATCGAATCCCTACGAGTCCGGACAGCCGAGCGCGCCGACCAACGAGGTCGTCGTCTTACACCTCAAGCCAAAAGGCTAAGACTCTCACCACAGCCGGGAATCACCTTTGATCTGACTCAGGTGGTTCCCGGAAAGCCCCAAACGGTGTGGAGAGAACGATCCCCGTCAAACCAGCCCCCTCGGTTTGATGGGGATCAACCTTTTTTCAGCCTCATCACCACCGGCAATCATTGGCACTCCTCCGCCTGAAGTCAGAGGTGAAGTGGCCAGCTAAAGCGAAAAGCGCTCAGTGAGACTAGATGACCTACGACCTTGACTACTCCTAGAACGGACGCAGAGCCTCACGACGACAGATCCCTAGGTTGGGCTTTTGGAAGGGCGGTCGTGCTCGACCATCGCCCTTTTGCAACGAGTCGCACAAACGAGTCGCAGAGCGGCGCCTTGTGTGACCCAAGTGATGCGCAGTCCCTACTCTCCACTTCCTCCCATGCGCAAGGGACATCCACCACAACACCGAGATACCATGTCCCAAGGGGATTCCTCAACCCTGCAAGCTGAACTACTTCTCCTCTGTCAGCTCTACTCACCTTACAGCTGAACTGTTGAGATTCACGGAGCGAGCGTCCTTCTTTGGCCTCGCATCCTGCACCACCGCCAAACACACCACATTTCCGGAGTCGAACGACCTACCTACGGCGATGATAGATGCGAAGCCCATCGGGACGAGACCTCGAGAGCGTGAAGTGAGTTACGAGGTAGCGTTGCGCACGAGATCCAATTCCCGCATCGATCGGCGAGAGAACCACCGTGCCTGCTGCGTGAAACCAGTGCAGAAGATCACGCTGGAACGCGGCGCTACGAGCATCCTGAGGTTCACCGGAGATGCCGTGGACGAGCGCACGCTCGACCCCGAGCCAGTCGATGACGTTCGGACACCCCGTATCGCCAAGTGTCAAGCTATTGTTCAAAATCTCAAAAGCGGGAGCATCGGAGACGACACAGCCCGAACCTTTGGCCGCAACCGGTAGCTGAGGAACGGCACTGTTCTCCACGACCGGACGAACCACCCCAACCGTGTCACCAACCAAGAGAGCTGCACCGAGGGCGATCAAGCCGAGAAGGGTTGCGCGACCCCTCTTCGGCGAGGCTGAAGAGTCTCGGCGCCACAGGGGCGGTAACGTGCTGAGCGCTAGGCCGAGAAAGGGTGCGTAGAAGGCCGCGTAGTGGTAGTAGTAGGACGGAGCAGCCAGCAGGATGAGGCCGATGGTGAACCCAAGCGTACGAAGGAGCGTATCGTCACGATGGGCGTCAGTGACAGTAGCGACTCTCGAGGCTCTCGTTCGTTGTGTGACCAACCACACAGCTCCACCGACGATAGCGACAGTGAGTACCTCCCCAAGAGGGCGCAGCGTCCGTGCAAGCAACACGAGGAGCTGGAAGCCGGAAAGGTCTCCAAGTCGCGTCGCTACGACCATGCCACTCGGTCCACGCAGAGCCTGCGTGAGAACGATGTCGTGAAAAGCCGTGAGCGGTGCGAGGAGGACAAATGGGCCGGCGCCGAGAGTAAAGCCAGCGACGACACCAAGGGCAAACTGCAGACGACGTCGCGCAGTGGGCTCGGGCATTCGCCAGAGTATGACCGCCACCGGAATAATCGCCCAGACCTTCGTCGCCCCGGCCAGTCCGAAGAGTGCTCCGGCAATGATAAGTCGCCACGAGTTGGCAGTTCGATCAGAGCCGACGTTGAGCACGAAGAGCCCAGCCAAACACAAAACGACGAGATAGGGCTCGAGGAGGACCGTCTGACTCGCCTGAATCGTCCCGATCGACAGAGCTGTAACACCGACCGCCACCAAGAACGAAATCCTCGGACGCTTCCACGATATCTTTGCCACCATGAGCACGCTGAGAAGCGGGATCACATCCGTTGCACCCCGAGCAAGCTCGAGTCCGAAGCGCGCCGAGGTAGCGGTAGAGATGAGAGCCCAAGGTGCAAGCCAGACCGCTATGAGTGGTGGTTGCAGAAACGTAAAGTCACGATACGGGAGAACTCCGTGCACCAACGCTATCGCTGAGGCGAAGTAGACACCGTCGTCATACTCGGCGAGGTTACCGATGTGACCCCCGATGAAGGACTGCACTGCGAGCAAGAGACCGAGCAGAGAACAGGCACCGAGCGTGACCGCGACACGGAATCTCTGGTCCGGTCGAACGGACGTAGCGACCGAATCGTGAGAGCTCTCACTCGCTGCCTGTAGGAGGGTTCGAATCATACCTTGGTAACGGTACCCGCCATCATCGGTAGGGCGATAGCGTAAGGCTTGGAGGCTCTAATCCCAGGAAATGGAGGGAAAAGGAGTTGGACTTCAACCCACAAAGCTCGAGAGCCCCAGGACACAGGAGCGAAAGTGCGGCCGGCATCGGAGCGGTGGCTCCTACAAGGTTTGCCACCTTGCCCTACCGTCCGGGGCAACGGCAACAAGGATCACATCGGTAAGGCGACAGCAGCGCTCGAGATGATAGTCCTCGAAACCGAAAGCCTCGAAGTAGGGTTTTGAAGGTCAAGGAGTCGGAGCCCTTAGCTACCACGATTATGCCTCAGCCACTATGGCCACAGTGCCAGGCTACTACCGCGTCGGCCGCTCAGCGACGGATCCTACAGTCCGTAGCTCTTCTGTCACGACCGCTACTTAACAGCGCGACCGAGAGAAAGTGCCTCAAGCAGACGGCACCGAACCTCTCGACTGACCGGTCTGCACCGATGCTACGTTGGTCCTAAGGTAACCCCGTTGACTGCCACGAGTTCACCTCGGACCACAAAGTTCAAGGTCATTCGATACGGTCCCGGCCGGGTGCCACCGGTAACCACAAATGAAAGGGAGAGCGATCCAGCTCGGGCCGATGAGCCCATTACGGTCTCTGAGACCGATGCGCTCGAGAGAAACCGGCCCACGTGTGCTCCATCTAAAACCGAGTTCAGTTCGTTGGCATACCGGGTTCCCACGATCGCAGATATCCATGTTGGCTGATTCTCCACACCACTCTTGAAGATTCCAATCGTCTCCCGAACCATCTCGCCCGCTAAGTTCAACGGAGCGTTGCTCTCCTCCCACGAAGCTTGAGGCGAACCGAGATAGTCAAGAGTTCCCATCGGGAGCGAATTGCCCGATAACGTTAGATTCTGAGCCTCGAGAGCGGGGGGGAAAGTAGTGTGATGGAACTCTCCCGAGGAGAACTTCGGTGATAACGGCGCAATAGATCTCTGTGAGACCAACGACGCAGAGACCAGATACCGATAGGGCGTTAGGTAGAGAGCATCGAGGGGGTAGCACGCTTCGAGCACGATCGACGATCCAGCCGTGTTGTAGACGGGAGACCCGCTACGAACTACCTTGTGCCACGTCACACGATAGACATCGAGAACGTGCCGCTGTACGACATCGATCAAGGTGCCGGTCGTCAGTCGATCGATATGGCGGAACCAGGTAACGTCGTGAGCCGCTAATACGCTCGTTCCTGGTGCCCCCGGCAGGACGCTCGCGCTGAGGTGTCCGACTGCAACGTTGAGCACGGCATTGTCCGTGCCCTGTTCGATCGGAGCTCGTAGCCCAATCGTCGGCGCTGCGATCTCGCCAAGAAGCCCAGCTGGCCACTGCTGTGCTCTCGCAGGACTCGTCGCCGTTGGAGCGCTACCGAGCCTTGAACGCTTGGTCGATCGATGAAAGAGAGCGGCATCGTTCTGTGCAACATCAGTGAGGAGACGATGACCTACCATGGCGGACCTCAGATAGAAGTCAGCGATCCTTCCGCCGATGAAGAGTCCAGTTACAACCAAGATCCCGCCGAAGATAGCGAAGATCTTCGAGAGAGTCACTCCACGATGCATCTCCGTCACCGCCTTGTGACTCTTGAGAGGGAGGTCCAAGTTACCGACCGCACTCGTACGATCGAGTTCGATCGCGTCCACACACGAACCTCGTAGACCGCTCCCTTCGGTGGTGCTATGAAGAGGGCCCGAAAGATGCCAACTCCGTCACTTGCGTGTGCACTTGCGTGCGCAGGAGTCACGAACGAGAGCGTCTCTCGCTGAAACCCGTTCGTCGAACCGAGTGTACGCTGCACAAGCAGTTGACCACTGCCCTGGTTCCAGACTTGAACCGACATCGAACCTGCAGCCACGGAGAGATCGAGGGTCAGATTTTCGAGCTGATCGGCAACGAGGTGGCGAGTAAGACCCGCTATGAGGTAACCGCCCTGGAGCGTTGACTGGAGATACGCTGACGAACCGGTCGAGATAAAGCGTTGCGCTTCATAGGGACTCCGAAGAGCCAACGCGGTCAGCTGCATGCCACTACCTTGAGGAAGGAGATCGAGTCGACGAAGCGATGGCCGAGGTACGAAGCGACCAAAGTACACACCGTTGCGATACCGAACGACCGCGCCGGGGAGCTTCGAAAACGCCTGGACCTCTTCGAGAGCGTTCCGCACGGAGTACTCCGTACCGGCCCATGGAACGACGATGAGATCAACCGGGCGGCCGTGAAGCGGAGCGGAACCTATCGCAGTGGAGTACACGTAACGCCGAAGCGAGAAGTACCCCACCACACCATTACTTGCGACGACCTCATCGTGAGGAGAGAGCTCTGCTGCGATCGACGAGAGCTGCCGTGCCGTTGCGGCAGGCATCGAAGACGTAATCGAGAGCACGACTCTCGGTAAGAAGATGGCCGTCCACAGCACCACCTGTGCAACGACGACCGCTGCCACGCCACCACGAAGCCACGCACGGCGTGGGAGTCGTGACCAAGGGAAGAGCAGCGAAAAGCTCAAGGCGACGAGAACCGGCAACGTCTGGAAAAGTCCCGAGCTCGCAAAGCCGGAGCTCTGAGCGAGCATTACTGGGAGAAAGACGGCAACGACCATCGCCAAACCAGCCACCGAGAAGAGTCCAAGTATGCCGGTGCTACCAATATCGGACCATAGCCCAAGCCACGAGTGCTCGATAGCGGCGATCGCTGCCATTGGATTCTCTACAGCTCCGATCAGAACGCGAGAGATTGAGACCGATCTCTGGTGTGGGTCGAGGTAGCCATAGAGAAAACCGAGATTGGTGGAGCGACTCGCATGGAAGGCTCCCAAAACTACGATCCAGATCGCTCCCAGCAGTACGAGACCGCATCCGAGTAACCAACGTCGTTGCAGAAGCGCTGCGATGACTCCAACACCAACCACTACCAGACCGCCGATATCACCGGTTCCCAAGAGCAGAAGAACCATCAGAAGGGTCCCGACCCGAGATCGCCGATCGACGAAGTAGACCAGCGCGAGCAGCACTGGAACCTGGAGGACTTGGAAGTGGAAGTCAAAGCTCAGAGCTCTATACACCCAGATATTTCCCACCCAGACCACTGCAACAACGACGAGCGCCGACGGTGCGCCAAAAGCCCACTCTTGGCCGCCCAGGCTCTCAGCTCGATGGCGAATCCACAGCACCAGGATCGGAACGACCAGTGCCAGAGGGAGTGCTTGAAAGATAATAAGCAACACAAAGGAGACCGGTAGGTGTGTCAGACCGATAAACCATCCAATCGGCCACATAAGCCAAGCAAAGTGATCGGCCCAAAATGGGAAACCTTCGATGGTGGTCGTTGGATCAATCGCACCTTGGCTAATCCGATACGCAGCCTGACCAAAGATCGAGTAGTCAATGGTCAGCAGGTGGCGCTGGACCTCGTACCATTCAATGAGGCAGAAGATCCCAAACTGCACCGTAGCAAGGCCAAGCGCCACCCAAACGGCTCTCCTCCACGTCAGGAGTGCGGGCAGAGGTGCGCGAGTCTGCGTGGCATCGCAGATGGGCTCTTGCCTCTCGCTCTTGCTGAGTGTGGCGAGCAACGTCATCGACCCCGGCGAATCTGAAAGCGAATGGGGACGATCTGGGAGTACCCATAGGGATAGAAATCGGTAGGGCTGACCAGGTTGGCCTCAAAGGAGATTGCGTTCGCCTGTGCCGTATGATCCACAATCACAAAAGTCGCTGAGCCTGATCGATTCGTCGTTACCATCACCGGCGTCTGCCCTGGAGCCGAACCGTTAATGTCCGCCTCACCGTAGACCAGTCCCCGCTGCGCGTAGATGGCTTGACCCAGATACACCGCCACTCCCGAGAGAGCAACACGCTGATCATACTGATTGAGCAGTTCGGCAACGAGAGTTACCTTCGATCCGGTCGTGATCACGTGATTAATAGCGTCAGGAACCAAGGCAACGTGCAACAGCTGGGGCTGGTAGAGGCGTGAGACGTTTACCGACGATGGACCTTGCGTGAGGGCTACGACCTCAAATCCGCCTGCTATCGAGGGCTCCGCTGGGAAGTTGGGTGCCACCAAGGTCAATCGAACAGTCCTGTGTGCTGGTATGGACTTGAAGACTGAGTTCGGCTGCCAAAAGCTCGTTGCAGATCCCCCGGTTTCCACGGTAAAAGTTGGAGTCAGTGGTGCAGAGGTGGTGTTCGCTACTAGCACCGAGACCCGATCCACCGTTGCCAGCTGACCGGTAGTGTGAACACCAACGATGGTAACTCGCACCGGGTGACTTGCCGTGAGGGCAAGCACCACGATGCCGCAACAACCCAGTAGACCCGCCCCCAGAAGCGCCAGCGATCCCCGCGTAGGAGAGGGCTGTAGGTCGACCGTGCGCCATCGAGCCGCAGCTACAAAGGCCACCGGAATGAGGTCAAAGAAGTAGGAGCCGAACGACCGAGTTGCAAACAAGAGAGCGATCGAGGGGGCAAGGAAGACCAACCACGAAAACCGAGGATGGAAGAGCCAGGTCGCAACCACGAGGAGAGCCAAGAATGCAACCGACGCTGCCGAGTACCACAGGACGTTCCCGCCCCCGATATTGCCCTGCAACGCCAGAGCGATGAGCCCCTGACCACCTGGCATTATCGAGCTAGAAAAAGGAGTGAGAATCCCGTGCAGAAAATGCCCTGGGTGCGAGAGAAGAAACGGTAGCTCGGGTACGAGGAAGGTCACCAACGTGATGGCCCCATATCTCAATAGGACGAGCGCTGAAGATCCAACCGAACGTCCTGAGCTGCGGGCGTATCGGAAGAGTAGCACCGCAAAGAACGGCGCAAGAATCCACGGCGTCTGCTTCAACGCACACGCCAATCCAAACGCTACCGGACTCATCCAAAGCCTCAGTCCACGGCGAGCGGCATAGGTATCGAGATCGACAGCGCTCACAAGCAGGAAGGGCAAGAACAAGACGTCCGTAACACCACCCACTGCGTAGGCGATATAGATGCTCAAGCTCCCGATCACTACCACCGACGATCGAAGCTGCGCTGGAACGAGCTTCGCCATCAGCACGAGCGACACGACCCAGGCCGCTACGTTCACCCACACCGCTACTTGGCCGGATATCCCAAGCAAGAGCAGCGGGACATAGACCAAAAACGCGAGTGCCGGATACGACAGCGAGGTGACTGGAGTTCCGTTCATGTGCCAGGTAAATCCATCCGGAGAAACCTGAAAACGCGTGAAGGCCGGCGCCATGGAGTGGAGATAGGGGTTAACGCCGTGTGCGTAGAGCAACGCCGCATATTGATCAAAGGCCATCTCATCGGTTCCATAACCCGGAGCAACTCTCACCTGGCCTATTGCCCAAGCCACGAACGCAAGCGCTACCACCGCTATGACCAACCAACTCAACCAAATTGCCGGTCTCGAGCCCCGTTCGATCCAAGCGTGCACGGCAACCACCGTCACGCCTACCACGATCACGAGAAATCCCACGAGACTAAATCGAGTCGAACTCGACCCAAGACCCAAGAGCCGAATGCCCCACAGTAGCGTAACAATGCCAGCAAGGATCCACCCGAGAGCAGGTATCCTCTCAATCCTCTTCGCTTCCGTCGGCCGAGTGGGAGCGCTCTGTCGATGCATCGGTGTGCTGGTTCGTCGAGCGGGAGCCAGAACCGCTTCCTCGATCATGAGAGTGAAAACTCCTGCACATTTCCGACCGACGCGCTACCTACAAGATCGAAGAGCGTCCCCGAGCTTGCTTCAACCGTAAGGGCGACGGCATCCGCCGGAGCGGGCAGAACTCGAAGTACCTCTTCAGTCTGCAGATTGACCACTGCCACGTTCCGCTGCGATCCCGGACCCTTCAAGACGTAGAGGGTTTGGCCATCCTCCGATTCGCTCAACGCTTCGCCCGAGTGGCCAACCGTAAAGTTCGACAGCGTCACCCCGCTCCGGGTCGAGGTAGCTACGACAGAACCAGTCGAGGTAAGGGTATAGAGCGTATTCCCTTGAGGAGAGACGCTGATTCCCACCGAGTTCGACGGAACTGAGATCGTAGGGCCAACCAAACGACCCGCTTCGTTCATCTGTACCACCGATGCGGCGCCATGAACCGTCACGAGTGCAAAGATCGTGTCACCCGTGGTCGCCGAGGCAACAGCGAGAACCGGACCCGCAGTTGGAATGGAACGCTGTAAGGTACCAAGGTCGGCACTTCGAATCTCAACAGCACCACTCGAAGCCGTTCCGATCCCTACTGCGAGAAGGCCGTTCGTCAGCGCCGTAACGCTCGTTGCCCCGCTCGCAAGCGGGACCGATCGAAGCTCACGATCGGAGGTAAAAGTGAATTGATAGAGACCTCGCGAACTTTGAGGTCCTCCCACAAGCCAGAAGGTACCTGAGGTCGAAAGTCTGGTCAGCGAAGATGCATCCACTGGCGTCGGCACAATGAGCTTCGCCTGCGCCGGAGCGACCTTCACCGTAGACTTGTGGTGCGACGGGGTCGCACCACAAGCTCCCAAGACTGCTGCTCCAACTACTCCTACCGTGATCCACTGCGTTCGCTCTCCCCTGCGAAACATCAGGCGCTACCTCTTCTGCACCAGAGCAGCGCCGCGAAATCGCCGACGTGACCACATCATCACGCCCGCTCCGACCCCAACCAGTGCGACCGCACTCGCTCCTTCGGCCAGAAATGGTTTGCCGGTAACCGGAGTCGTCGCTCCAGGCACTACGGAAGCACTTTTCGTTCCAACAACGGCGAATCCGGGATCCGTCGAGAAGGATACGGTCACAGAACCATTGACGACCACCGCCGTGCTATCGACGCTCACCGTGCCATTGGAGAAGAACTCCAGAACCTTATCGCCGGCTTGAAAAACGCTGTTGGTCACGGTAATCGTAACCGGATGAGCAAAGGTACCAGCAAAGGGCTGTCCGGTCGCCGGATTGACGATCGAGAGGCCAAAGCCGCCGAGCGTCTGATCACCACCGAGGCCATAGGAGCCAAGTGCTGCGGTCACCGAGCTCAAGACCGGCGCCGTTACCACCGCTTGGACTGGAGTGTTCCCAAACGTTCCAGCGGGCACACTCACTTGGACCGTCGCACCGTTGACCGGCACGGAGAACGTTGTCGTGGAGGTGGTGGAGGGCGAGATCGTCTGCGTCGTGATCACTTGGCTAAATCCCCCAGGAGTTCCGGCTGGAACGGTCCCCTGTCCACCAGCTGAATATCCCGACCCAGCGGCGTACGCTGTTCCAGCACCGAAGGCCGTTGCTGCCACCGGGACGAGAATCCCAATCACTGCCTTCGCTCCAATACGCTTCTGTCTGAGTTTCAACTCTCTCCACTCCTTTGTCCAAAGTTCGACCCACAGCTCATCCAGACACCGAGGTATCCCGATCTCTCCAACCATCGGCACGATTGCTCGATAGCTGAAACTCAACGTGGTTCACCCGTTGATCGGTCTACGACTCGACTCCGTCATGGACGACAACCGGCCCGTGAGATCACACACCCGAGAGCGACGCTCCGTACGAGTCCACGGCGAGCCGCCACTGCAGCGAGACGTCCTTTGGCGAAATTGACTGCTCATGAAGATCAGTACACGTGTCATCGCCTCAACGTTCGGGTCTTGAGAGGTGAGATCCCCAAACGTAAACGAACGACCTCACGAGGAGTGCGTGCGAAGGGACGATTCTCTCCGATCTGTTAGGAGGATCAGGACTGTGGGTACAATCGCTACCAGAGAAAAAGTTGCGCACACAAGCAAGTTCGCTACCGTCTTCCCGAAAGCAGGCTTTGAACAAGCAGGAGAGCGCACAAGTACTTCACAGAGAAAGCGAGACAACCATGACAACTACCCAACTCGGCACTCAAGGACTCAAGGTCTCACGCCTAGGACTCGGCTGCATGGGAATGTCTGACTTCTACGGGAGCTCAGACGAGCAGCGATCGATCGCTACCATAATGGCCGCTCTCGACAACGGTGTCACGTTCCTCGACACGGCAGACATGTATGGCCCCTTCACCAATGAGCGACTGGTCGGAAAGGCTATTGCACATCGTCGAGACGAGGTCACGCTTGCCACCAAGTTCGGTAACGTGAGAGGAGAGGACGGAAGTTTTCTCGGGATCCGAGGCGACGCTGAGTACGTCCGTAAGGCCTGCGATGCGTCACTCGAGCGTCTCGGTGTCGATGTCATCGACCTCTACTACCAGCACCGGGTCGACCGCAACGTGCCGATCGAAGAGACCATCGGCGCCATGAGCGAGCTCGTTCAAGCCGGTAAGGTCCGCTACCTCGGTCTCTCAGAGGCCTCGGCAGCTACCATTCGAAGAGCTCATGCAGTTCATCCGATCTCTGCCCTCCAGAGCGAGTACTCACTGTGGACGAGAGATCCCGAAGACGAGATCCTCGCAACGACCAGAGAGCTCGGCATCGGATTCGTAGCGTACTCTCCGTTGGGTCGAGGATTTCTCTCAGGAGCGATCCAGAGCCTCTCAGATCTCGCCGCCGATGATACCCGGAGGAGACATCCGCGCTTCTCCCCAGAGAACTTTGAGAAGAATCTCGTTCTCGTGGAACATGTGAAGAAGGTAGCAGCGTCGCATGGTGTGAGCCCGGCGCAGGTAGCGCTCGCCTGGCTCGTCGCACAAGGAGACGACATCGTTCCTATTCCCGGAACACGCAGCACCGAGCGACTCTTGGAAAACGTCGCAGCGCTTAAGCTCTCTTTAAGTCCGGAGGACTTATCTACATTGAATGAGGTCTTCACACGCAACGTCACCGCCGGAGATCGCTACCCAGACATGTCGACCGTCAACGGCTAAGCCATCCGGTTCACCGCCTTCGTATGTGGTGTGACTCGCCGGGCCTCTTGAGATCGGTTCTTGCGACCCGATCTCAAGAGGTTTCCATTATCGCTACTGTTGCTCCGCGCAGAACCATCCCCGCCAACCATCGGCTTATCGCCACAGAGGCCGCAACGAGCGACACAACGGCGCTCGCTGCCGCGCTTGTAGGCTCACGGCCGCTGCACCGCCAAGCAAAGACCGAGACACCAAAGTCCACACGGCCCCAACAACGATCTCCACAATCAGAGCAAAGACCTGCCGACAAACCATGAGAGAAGAAAGACCACGCTTTTTATCTCCAACGACCCTGCGTCCCACAAGACCGAGAGCCGAGATGGAGCAAGAGGAGCTAAAGTCTACAGCGTCACAGACCACGACGCATCGGCTACTCCGGTTGTCATCGTGGTAACAACGACGTTTACTCTTGAGGTATCCATCGTGAGGTGTACTAGCTCTCTTCGATAGCTGACCTACCGAAGCGTCATGGGAACGCTGCCAAGGACGAGTGACGCACGCAACGATCGGTCTCGAGCTTGCCTAACCTGCGTCACCTCGCTCCACACCATCGCGCTGATAGACCTGTTCCGCAAAGGCCTCCAGCACGCCCTCACATCGCTCGATCTCACTCCTCGCCCGCTGGGCTCCGAGGGCATGTAAGACGTCACGAGCAAGCACTTTTTCAAACCATCGGTGCAACTTGTTCAAGTCCTCTTCATTCTCCTCAAGCTCGGCGTAGGTGAAGTGATCTCCAACGATCTCCTTATTGACTTGAGCGACGAAGTCAACACATCGATCGATGATCTCTTCATACTCGTCGTCTCGGGCCGCATTGAACGCCGCTACAAGCTCGCTAGCACCGCCAAGGGGATCACAGAGCAGCAACACGGCGGTCCCTCCCATCTCATCGATGATCTCGGTCCGCAGCTTACGCAAGGCTCGCTCGCCGCTCCTCGAGACCGGGAGCGCTGCAGCAGAGTTAACGAGATAGATCGCACCTAACGACTTGAGTCTCCGCCATACCAACGCTCGCAACCGACTCGGTTCACTTGGGATACGGTACGTCAAGATGAGCCACTGCCCACGATCCGCAGCATCCTTGGTTGCAAGCGCAGCCTCTTCACGGCCATCGCCATCGTCCACTCTCTCCACCACACGTCACCTCTCACATCAGATCCTTAGGCTACGAGTCCACTACGGTCACCAGGTCGCGGTCCAAGCTCTCAGCTCTGCTGAAACCACGGAACGTACCTCAAGAACCGGCGTTCTCGCTCTCACGAACCGCAGGCCACACCACAGAAACAGAGCTACCAGCGAAAAGATCTACCAACCGACGAGCGCCGGTACTCCAACTCTTGGCCCCTCAGAAGCGTGCGAAGGCAAGTTGAACACTTCAAGCGGTACGATACGAACGACAGGGGTCCGCTCCCCTCGTCGAGTCCGGCGACGAACTCTACGACGCCCGCTAGGTGCTCCGTACGGCACGAAAGAGCGACCACGAGAGCGCCACGACCCAAACTACGGGAAGAATCCACCAAGATGAGTGATGGAGCGCATGGTTGAAGAGCCCAATCGCTATCACACCGACTGCCACACCGATAGCGAGAACGATGTCATCACCGATAATGAAGTCCCAGAGGAAAACGACAAAACTACGAAGCAGTTCAAGTACTCTGCGCATCACGCTGCCACCGCCGTTGAGCCACTACCTCGCTGTGCCGAGGTCCGCATCATGCGAAGGACTCCAGACATCACTAGCGCAATCGCTATCGTCGCAGGAATAATGACCACCAAGGAAAGATCCGTACCTGGCCAGTGCGCACCAGCACCTTCCGCACCCCAGAAGGTGCCAAAGCTAGTCAGGAGAGCACCAACTACAAACTTGATGGTGTTCTCTGGAACCTTCGAGAGTGGCCCTCGAACAATCGCCGCCACAACGACCGTGACCGCAATGGCCGCAATCGCCGCAACGGCGCCAAGAGGAATGTCATGGGCATTGGCGCCAAAGGTCACGACGATGAATGCGACCTCTAACCCTTCCAGGACGACCGACTTGAACGCTAGAGAGAATGAGTACGGGTCTCCACCGTGGAAGCCCCGAGCGTTCGGCGATTCAATGGCCTTTGCGCCAGCAGTCGTCTTGGCAAAGATGGCCTCCTCATCGTGGAGAGCCTTCCAGCCCGAAGCACGCAAGATGGCCTTCCTCAGCCAACCCAAACCAAAAACCAAGAGGAGTGCACCGACCACGAGCCGTAGAGCGCTGATCGGAATAGTCGTCAGGGTCGGTCCAAGTATCGCTACAACGGCCGCCACGACGATGACCCCAAGAGCAACTCCCCGGAACGCCGAGCTCCAACTCCTCGTCACTCCAACCGCAAGCACGACCGTCGCAGCCTCAACCGCCTCAACCATGCACGCGAGAAATGTGACAGCGAAGAGTACCCATCCTGTCATCTCAATACCTCCCGAACCTTTCCAACCCGAGAGAGCTCAACTCTCGGAGCGGCACCATCGTACAAACATCCTCGCACGAGTAACTCGACGAGATACCCATCAGAACGATCTGTTCGAACAGATACGTAACTATTGTTACTATTGTAACATCATAGCAGTGACAAATCAATCGTGCGGCATCGTGACACCGCAGTGCTCATCTCTCGAAGAGCGCAGCTCGCTCATCACGAGTCTGGGCTCGCTACGACGCCAAACCTGGCGGCCCGCACGCAGTACGTACCTCCTCGATCGTGTGAGGTAACCGCTCAGATCTCTTGTGACCTAACCTCCGCCTCTCCGGGCGCTCTCACTGGACCAAAATGGCGTTCAACAAACTCCTGACGAGATGGTGTTCGCTTGCATTCCAGCTGCATTCCAGACCGATATCATCCGCCGCCAGTGGATCGACAGGGCGTACGGCGCCATCAACCCTGCTCTCTGTCGGAGCTGACCACACACGAGATCGGGAGAGCTACCACTCAACGACCCAGAGATCGAGAGCCTCACGCAAAGACGAGTAGGTCACTACCGTATCGATACTGAGAGGCTCACGCTCACGACCTCTTCACCACAACCATCGGGCGCTCCATGGCGACTCGCCGCTCGAACGAGACGTAGCTC
>JAJYZP010000149.1 GCA_021799875.1 Actinomycetes bacterium
CATCAACTGTGAGGCGACACGATTCAGAATCTTTGTTGCGCCCAACTGGAGCTCAAATGTCTCTACTGTGTCATACGTCACAGGGTCGAGGATATTCAAGAGATAGAAGAGGTCCTCGCTTCTCAGATTGACAGGCGTCGCAGACAACATCACAACTGCATCGGCAATGTCCGAGAGCAGCCTACCAAGTTGTCCAGAGAGTGAACGCGGATTGCGCATATGGTGAGCCTCGTCGATAATGACCAGGTCGAAACGCGCGCTTGCCTCGAGAAGCCGCTTGAGGACACCCGGTTCCCGAAGCCGCTCTAGTGATCCCACTAAGCTCATGGGTTGTTCAGACGATCCACGACGAAAATGATCGAGGGCCTCCCTGAGGCTCGACGCCGTTAGAGCGGTCGTCCGGCGTTCAAAGCGATTCTCCATCTCATTCCGCCACTTCTCAACAAGTGCCGATGGGCAGACCACCAACACGTGCTTAGCTTGACCCCGCTGTTCAAGTTCGTTCCAGATCAGGCCAGCCTCAATCGTCTTTCCCAGGCCTACTTCATCAGCAATGAGAATCCTCTGTTGCTGGCCCTCTAAGAACTTGATCACCGGCACAAATTGATGAGGGAGAAAGACTGTGCGAGAGCTATCAATGGAGTAGATGTGATCCGTTAGAGGTTTGTCAATCTTCAAATACGTCAGGGTTGTTGCAAAGTGCTTGGCATCCACGGAGGGTCCTTCGATCCAAGACATCGGATCACTTCTATCTGGTATCACTCCGACGATGGAAGCCTCATTCACCTGCCTCGATATGGCTCCCACACCGACGTGATAGATCCAAGTGTCCTTTGAACGCTCGACCCTATCTATCCGGAAGACCTGGTCCGAGGAGCCCCGTACCCGTACCTTTTGTCCCACTTGGTACTTAGAAGGCCCGCCTACCGGCGTCGCACCTTTATGCAGATACTCCCACCATTCCTGAAGCGTGTCGAGGAGCTTCGCATCCTCGTCGCGCTGTACGGTGTGAGGGTCGCCTGGCATCGACCGTCCTTGGACAAGGAGGATCTTGCAGGAGCTTGCACCACGTAAGAGGTGTATGCCACTTTGCAAACCAGGGCCAGGCGGCAATTCGGCAACAGTGGACCATCTAACTCCCTGCGGCACCTTCTCGAACGGAATCCCAACGAGTAAGCCGTCGCTGGGACAGTAAAGCTCCACAAGTTCTTCGATATCATCCAACAGCGGAGAGTAGATATACTCTGTGTTCTCCACGTTCCCCATCGCCACCTCCATAACCGCTTCCCTGATAGTATCTGAAAGTTGCGACAACGTTTTGACGCAGGTGACGGCCGGATCTCCGTTAGTTGCTTTATTCGATCCAGACCCCAGATATTGGACAAGTTGCATAAGAATTCGGTCGTGCACTGTCAAGAGGTGGGAGTAACCTTTCGTCACTCCGTGGAGTTTCGTCTCGCTGTTTGCGAACGGCTGCTTCAGCGTGAACCGGTCAAACCGATGGAAATCGAACTCGGCGTCTGCAAGTAGGCCCACATTCGATAGAAAAGCAGTCACTCATGGATGCTGGGCACAAGCTCAGCATGAAGCGCTACGACGTCGACGAATCAGCGGCGGCGCAACGCGCGGTTAAGGAGCTCCGGTCTGCGTTCGAATCGGTGAAGGCCCAAACGCGCGCCTTAGCGATCAAGAAGTGGTTTACCTACTAGCAATTAACAAGTTACCAAGGGAAACAGAGCCGGGAAGTTCTCCTGGCACGCATGGAGAACAACTCCACAGAAGGACTCGTTGAGCACATTTTTTGCGTCAGGACCGAAGCGATAGTCACTTTCAAGCCAGCACCGTGTGACAAACCGTCGCCTAACTCAACGATGGTCCGAACTCGAAGTTTGGTCCGTCTGCTGATAAAGCGGATAGAAGGTTTACCGCTCGTCATCCAGTTCGTTAAGTCGCAAGTCCCCTTGAGCACAAGGAATATCCACTCCGAGTTGATGTCTTCTTTGAAGATGGTCCCACGATCGATCTCTGCGGCGTGATCGTCTGATCTTCGATACAGTTCAAACTCTGTTTTGAGGCGAGTATACGCGTGCTTGAAAGCTTGCGGAGTTCGGGTTAGTCCACGAGCCGGTAGTGCCTCTCGAGTACTACCCTTGAGTCGTCGAGTCCAGGGAGAAAGATCGCCGACGTGAAGGAATTCTACCCAGTAATCGGAAGTGCACGCCGATCTGGTCGCTCTTGACCTAACGACCTGACCCTGCATGGCCACAAGGGGCCTACAAGACAAACTTGGCAAGGTATTCACGAGCGGAGTGAACGGCCACACCGTGAACTCTCAGGATCTTGGCACGATCCACCGTATTAGTGGTAAGCGCATCGAGCAACGAGATATCTTTGAAGTCAGAGAATGTGGCGTCCAGGCCGGCACGACGCAAGGTATGAGGAAAATCTTCTGCAGGGGGATGGCCCCTCGATCATCTCTTGACTCGAGGTCAAAGCCATTAAGAAGGAGGACAAAAGCGTTTTTGAGATTAACCGAGCGATGAAGTCGGACGGAGAGTCCTCACCACCGGTTATGCCCGCCGCCCACTCGGGGCCCTCGGTCGACTCGACAAAGCATGAGGGCGCCGCTGGGTAAACCTGGTGGAGTGCTAGCAACCCTCTGTGCCAAGCTCTAGTGCGACAGTCCGCACTAGCGACTTAGTCAACTAGAGGGTAGAGAAGGAATTTTCCAATGACCATTACAGGGACTACTGTTGGCGGCACGGGCCACCACAATGGTTCTGTGACCGAACCACCGAAACCAGACCCCGAGGTGCTCGAGCGCTCTGCGGGACGCCGGCAGTTCTCGGCAAAGTACAAGTCCAGAATCTTGGCCGAATATGAGGCGCTGCCTCGCTCAGCAAGAGGAGCGTTAGTCCGACGCGAGGGCCTGTATTCGTCGCTGATCTCTTCGTGGCGTGACCAACGTGACAAGGGGGCTGAGGTAGCACTTGGTCGACCAGCGGGATGCCGATGCCAGAAGACTGACCCCCGAGATCACGAGATCACCCGCCTGAAGCAGAAGGTCGGCCGACTGGAGAGTGAGCTCGACAAGACGACAAGGGTGGTCGAGATACAGAGAGATCATGCAGCGCTATCAGAGGCACTCGCCTCGACCAGCACTGCGGAAAACAGCGAGAAGCCATGATCGATGAAGCCATCTCAGAACTGAGCAGCCTCGTCAGCACTCAAGACGCCATCTCCGCCCTCGGAGTAGACCGGGCCACCTGATATCGACGACACCGCTGCAGTGCGCCACTACCTAAGCCGCAGCGAGTGGCTGTTCTCAACCTCGAGCTCTGAGCGTTGTGGAGCGCAAGCAGATCAGAGCAACGCTTGAGTCCGAGCAGTTCAGAGACGAGGCACCAGCCAGCGTCTAGGTCAAACTCTTAGACCAGGGTACCTATCTGGGTTCGGTGTCGACCATGTAGAGCGTATGCGGTGAACACGACGAAGTGCGAGAACGAC
>JAJYZP010000150.1 GCA_021799875.1 Actinomycetes bacterium
GTAGGCAGGGCCAAAACCATACTTGTCCTGGTAGATGGTGATATTGCTTAGCTGAGGAGGGGGAACTTCGGTCTAGGAGCTCTCTGTGACGCAGGTGACGGATCGCGCATCTAGTACCGTATGCGACGAGCACACGTTCGCGAAACACTGGCTTATGTAATCTAACCATGGCTACACGTTCGGCGTAGCGACGCTGGACATTGACATCGAGAACGTCGGCATGATCCCAGTGGTCTAGCTCCTCATCGTCGAGAGCAACGACGAACTGCCGGGCAAACGGTTCCTCGCCGGCTAACCAAACCGGATAGATAGGCCAGTAGAGCCCCGAAGCTACGCCTTGAAACCAAATCAAAGGAAGCCGACGTTCACACGCCTTTCGAAGGGCCCGGTTCTCGCTCTGTTCAGGGTCGGCGCCCCTCCATTTATACCGGAGGTACCCATCGGAGCCCACATCATCCACATAGGGCCGATGTTGGGGACTACGGGCGTGAACGGTCCGAATGCTCAGCGCTGCATCGAGCTGTTTGGGCTTGCGAATTCCGCGTTGACGATCCATGAGCGGGATCCGATCGTCACCGAATCGGAACGGCACTAGATCTTCGAAACGAACGGGCCCCGGCCTCAACACCGAGAGGCTATCGAGGAAAGCGAAAGCGGCAGAACGCAGGAACTGATCGTATTCTTCCTGATACGTGGACTTCATACCGTAGGAAACCTTACTACGTCGCCCATCGACCAGTCGGATCTGATTCATCGCTCGCGCATTTTTTATGGCGCAGAGCCCGAAAGAGGATCCTGAGACAACACAGATAATTCGGGGTGGGGCTAGCTGGATTCGAACCAGCGACCTCAGCATTATCAGTGCTGCGCTCTAACCAACTGAGCTATAGCCCCGGGGCCTTACCAGAATAGACGACTATCTACCCGACACCTCGCGCGTTCGCACGTAAATTGTGATTCCCCCAAGCAACGAGGCGACCGCACTGAAAATCCGTACCGCTATTACCGTCACAATTGAGGACAGGATTACCCAAACGATACCCAACCCAGCAAATATAACCAGCACCTGGAATCCGATAACGTGATACGTTGCCGACCCGAGCAGGGAATCGAGAAGGTGATTGAGTTTCGTTTCATAGCCACTCGCCCCAAAGAACTGCCAAAGAATGACCATGGCTACCACTGCCACAAGAAAAGCTAGGAAATAAAAGACCAAAGATGCCCGCAGAACTGAGGCAGACGAGATCCTGGTGATTACGAGTGGCTGATCTCGAACGGCCTCACTCGTGCGTCCAGCACGCGGGGGCTTTTGAACCGGTTTCGAACGAGATTTCGACCCAGCCGGATCTCTCCGAGGGGCCGATGTCGACTCTTGTACCAATCATCTCTCCTAGTATCGACCAATATCACTCATCCGGAAACCGTGATCCAACACAACTTACTCCAACGTAACCGGTACTAACCCCGCGGAGGCAACCCTTTCGCCGTCCCCGAGTTGAATCAACTTTACACCAGTTGCGTCTCGCCCTTGTGAAGCGACCTCTGAAGCAGTGGTACGAATCGTTACACCGGAAGTACTTACCAGCAGAATCTCTTCATCCATAGAGACAAAAAAGGCGGCTACAAGAGATCCCTTTTGCTTCACAATCCTGATGCATCTCACGCCTTGACCGCCACGCTGTTGAAGAGGAAACAGAGTAGATCGAGTTCTCTTGCCGTACCCCAGATCGGTGACCAAGAGAATTTCTCGATCTTGATTGATCACATCTCCCGAGACAACGAGATCACCGGGGCGCAACTTCATCCCTCGAACTCCTGATGTTGCACGTCCTGTCGCACGAATATCACTCAGAGCAAATTTGATGCCTTGACCATCTTTCGTAAAGAGGATCAAGGCATCGGTCTCGCTAGCTTCTACGACCTTCACGAGGGAGTCTCCGTCTCGAAGATCGATCGCAATCAGACCATCTCTTCGAGATTTGTCGTACTCCTCCATCGCTGTCTTTTTGACCTGACCATGAGACGTGATAAAAACGAGCTCATGACCCTCGGGAAAGGTACGAGTATCTAAGACTGCTGCAACTCGCTCGTCGGCTTCGAGCGGCAAGAGGTTAACGATCGCCGTTCCACGAGCCGTGCGTTCAAACCTCGGAATCTCATGGGCTTTGAGTCGATAGACCTTACCCTTTGAAGTGAAAAATAACAGGTATGAGTGTGTCATTGTATGAAGGACGTGATTGACGATATCCTCTTCCTTCATACGAGCGCCAACGACTCCCCTACCTCCACGGCCTTGCGTGCGAAAAGATGTATCCGAAAGGGCTTTGACGTAACCTGACTTGGTAACCATCACGACCACGGGCTCGTCCGGAATGAGGTCCTCATCCTCTAAGTTGCCAGGATCTGAGATGACTTTTGTGCGACGATCCTCGGAGAACTTGTTGCGCACTTCTATGAGCTCCGCCTTCAAGACCTCGTTTCGTCGTTCGGAACTCTGCAAGATCGCTTCGAGCTCAGAGATCAGCTCAAGAAGCTTCGCCATCTCCTCTTCAAGCTCAGATCTCCCAAGCCGGGTGAGCCGTCCCAATGTCATATCAAGAATATGGTTAGCTTGCACCTCGGAGAAGCCAAAAGGAGCGGTCATGAGTCGAGATCGAGCATCAGCTCGATCCTCAGAGGATCGAATCGCCGCTATCACCGCATCGAGCTGATCGATACAAAGGAGCAACCCCTCCACAATATGAGCTCGATCCCTCGCCCGTCGAAGTCGGTACTCACTTCGCCGAGTGATTACTTCAACTTGATGCGCCACGTAGTGCCCGAGTGCTTGAGACAAGCTCAAGGTTCTGGGAACGCCATCTACCAATGCAAGCATGTTGGCCGAGAAGGACGTCTGCAATGGTGTGTGTTTGTAAAGATTATTAAGCACGACCGAAGCTTTAGCATCGCGCTTGAGATCAATGACGATCCGTGTGTCTCGCTGAGCGCTTGAGTCCGTTACCTCCGAGATTCCATCGATAACCTTCGACTCGACCAATGCACCGATCTTCAGTGATATCTGCTCTACTGATGTTTGATAGGGGATCTCTGTGACGATAATTTGAGCCCCTGAACGACCCTCTACTACCTCTGCTACCGCTCGAAGCTTAATCGAACCTCTCCCGGTCTCGTAGATGTCCCGAATCCCGCTACGACCAAGTATTTGAGCACCGGTCGGAAAGTCAGGACCCTTTACAAAAGCCATGAGATCGAGTGGAGTGGCATCTGGATGATCGATGAGGTACAGCGTCGCATCGATAACTTCAGCCAGATTATGAGGAGGAATCTGCGTCGCCATACCGACGGCGATCCCTTGAGATCCATTCACGAGAAGGTTTGGGAATCTCGACGGGAGTACGGCAGGTTCGCTCTCCTTACCGTCGTAGTTAGCGACGAAGTCCACTGTATCCTCGTCAATAGAGGCCATCAACTCCAACGAGATTGGAGCCAACCGGCACTCCGTG
>JAJYZP010000151.1 GCA_021799875.1 Actinomycetes bacterium
CAGACTCAACCGACCACGGCTGTCAGAGAAGTTAAAAGACTCTCCTGTTCATCTGGGCCGAGCGGAGCACGAGAAGCATTGGTGAGGTAGAAGGTGTCGATGACGTCATCTCCAAGGGTCGCAACCTTAGCGTGGCGTATATCGAAACCCAATCGAGCAATCGCAGATGTGAGATCATAGAGTAGGCCATGGCGATCCGGAGCCAGCACCTCGACCACCGTTGCACGCTGCGAAGCAGCAGGGTCAACAACGACTCGAGGGGCCGGGGCCTCAGAGAGCGGAGCGGAGCGTCGAACAGGTCGTCGCTGTCGACCACGTTCTAGGATCCGCTTCCTCAACGCGTCTTCATCGACCAATGCCCCCGCCAGTTCACGCTTAAATCGTTCCACGTTCGGCTCCCCACCGGACCAATCGACGATCCGTAAACGTTCAATGGCAACCTCATCAAGAACAAGGATATCGGCAGAGGCTATCGCTATCGAAGCAAGGGTGAGCGCCCCGGTAACCGCCGCGAGCAGACCCGGTCGATCCGGCGCCGCAACGAAGACGAATCCGTCCCTTACCGAGATCGCTGCCCCGCTTCGACCGAGAGCGACCAACTCACAGAGCAGCGCTTCATCTATCGGTACCGAATGATCTACCAGCTCGCCGTCGACAAGAAGTCGCTTCACACCTTCGGATAAGTCATGAACGAGTCCGGCCTTCCACTCGGTCCACGCTAATGCGCCCGTAGCTTTGAGATCAGCTTCGGTCAGTGCCACCAGAAGTTCAAGGGTGCCTAGGTCCACCACCTTCTCTGCAACACTTGCGAGCGTCACTGGATCTGAGATATCTCGACGTAAGGCCGTTTCGATGAGTAGCAAGTGATAGAGCACCAGACGTTCCAGTGTGCTCTGGTCGTCGAAGTTCAGACCCATCATCGGTCCGAGATCTCGAACGATTCTGACTCCATTTTCGCTGTGGTCACCAGCAAGACCCTTGCCAAGATCGTGGAAGAGAGCGGCGAGCAGCAAGATATCTGGGCGATGAACACGCCTGCGCAGGCGCGACGCCTCGAGAATCGTTTCCAGTAGATGCCGATCTACGCTGTAGCGATGGTATGCGTTGCGCTGGGGTTTCGAACGAACAAAACCCCAGTCAGGGATATACCACTGAAAAATCCCCACACCGTCGAGTGCCTGAACAACTTCGACAAGCCCGGCTCCGCTTCCGAGTAAACCTAGGAACTCCGCAAGGAGGGCTTGCGGCCACGGATTCGGTGGCATCTGCAGATGAGCCGCAAGATACTCCAACGAGAGGCGATCGAAGCCTAGGTTCTCAATTGAAGCTCTCCGAGCCAGTCGCATCAACGCCAGGGGATCGATCTCGATCACTTCGGACCGCTCTGGAACTCGCACCATAGCGTCGACGACCTCAGCCGCCAGCACCGTACCTGCGATTCCACCCAGCTCAACGTGGCGACGGGGGCTGGTACCTCCACGCACCTTCGTGCGTCGAAGGCACTCCCGAAGTGATGACGATACCAACCGACCGTATTCGGAGACCCGTCTCATGAAGGCATCTGTCGTTGTGAATCCGAGAGCCATCGAGATCGAATCTGCCTCCTCAAGACCAAGCCGGTCGGTGGCACGGTCGACCTGACGATGGAGCTCGACTCGAACGGTCAACAGGAAATCGTTTGCGTCGTTGAGTTCCAGGTTCGATGCTGCATTCGGGACCTCCATCACCGAGAGAAACGAACGAACGATGTTCAGGTCTCTCAGACCTCCCTGGGAGTCCTTCAAGTCTGGTTCTAGCAAGTAGGCCAGATCCCCCGACGCTGCGTGTCGCTTGACCACAGATGCTTCGATGGCGGCGCTCAACCGCCGAAGATGCTTCCGGAGATGCTCATGAGCTCCCTCGATCACTCCTTGAGCGAGCGCAGCATCACCTACGACGAGACGGGCATCGAGCTGACCGAGCAGCGCGCGCGGATCATCGTTTGCAACTGATAACGCATCGCGTCTGGTCTTCACCGAGTGGTCAAGAACTACGCCGAGATCCCAAATAGGGTACCAAATCGCCTCTGCAACCTCATCGAGTGCACGACCCACAACGCGACGATCATGCACCAACATCAGATCGAGGTCGCTCCAGGGACAGAGCTCTCGTCGCCCGTAACCTCCAAGAGCTAGGAGCGCTACCGGAGGAAGAGGTGAGCTCAACTCCGTAAGCCAATGGTCAACACCATTGGAGTACGCCCGAGCCCAGTCTGTTCCACGCAGAGATCGGTCCTCGAGGAGAGAACGGCGCAGAGAGCTTGGATCTCTCACCATCGCTCGCACCGACCAACGACCGCTAACGCGTGACGTACGTGCATTACAGCTGTCACACTCCGGCTCTCTTAGAGTGCGTCGCTTCCGCGTTCACCGGTACGCACGCGAATCAACTCCGAAACGGGCGTAACCCAGATCTTTCCATCGCCAATCTTGCCAGTATTAGCAACCTTCACGACCACGTCGACAAGCTCATCCACCACCGAGTCTTCGACCACCACCTCGATCTTTACCTTTGGGTTGAAGCTCACCTTGTACTCTGCACCGCGATAGACCTCGGTGTGGCCACTTTGACGTCCAAAGCCTTGCACCTCAGTCACGGTCATCCCCTTGACATCCAACTTCGAGAGGGCCTCACGAATATCTTCCAACTTGAAAGGTTTGACGACCGCAGTTACCAACTTCATAAAGGACCCTCCTGCTCTCGAGCGTAGCTATATCGGACCAACTTGTCACCCTTACGTCCGATGCCTTTTTCGGACTCACCGCTGAGCTCTTCGAACGATGTTTTCATGACGCTACGAAGCTAACGTTTCCCCTTCGCTACAAAGTTGTTACACCGCTATGAACACTCTCGATCTCAACTCTGTGCGCGGTATCGATCCGGCACCAGGCACCTATCCCGATCCGCCCACCTGAAATTCGCTTCGATCAAGACAGAGACTCCTTCCAGCCTACATAGAAGTCAACGACGCCGTCTTATAGCCAACACGACATCGACCAACCGGTTGCAGGCATCGACGAGTGCTCCGAGCCCGCAATGTCACTCAGAGTCGAAGCTCACCCATAACCGAGCACCTTGAAGCTCGTTATCTCAGAGCGCAAAGGGGCGCACGATCTTCCAAGCGAGACACAGGGAGTCCACCTACGGCTTCGTGATCTGAGTCTCACGAAGCCACCTCCGACCCTCGCATCGGTTCGATCTCATTGCTCATACGTCCCGAGTTTCACCGAGGTCAGACTGCTCTCCACCACCGCAACCAAGAGTCCCAATCGGAGAACTCCCAATCTTCATTGAGATGCTGGCCAGACTCTACCACAGCTGAAGTGAGGCAGGTTGAACAACCTCCTCATCTGAATCACACCCTACGACTACCTACGGCCTAGAGTCCAAGCCTGCCGTCTGCCAACCACAGGGGTTCAGCTCTCCCACTTTAGCTCGAGGGAGTCAAAAC
>JAJYZP010000152.1 GCA_021799875.1 Actinomycetes bacterium
GTCACCGAAGGTGAAGACTCCTCCGTCTCGTGCTGTGAGGTAGTAGCCCAGAGCAGAGTTGGACGATGATGGGGCCGAGGTGACGGGAGCGGGTTGGGTGCTTGAGGATGGAGTGGTGGAGGACCCTGTGCCAGAGCCAACAACGGACGGAGGTGGCGTTGAAGGGCCATTCGGGAGAAAGAGCAACCCCTGAGGAGCATAGAGTCCAGAGGTTGATCCGGTGTTAATTCCAAATGGCGTCAGGGTGTTCGATCCGCTCAAATTGCTCAACTGTGCCGCACTGAACTCCGAGATGGAGCCAGAACCATTTGATCCGGAGGTGTAGTAGTTGGCAACGTAGAGATTGCCTGCTGCGTCGAAGGCAAAATCGTAGGGATAATCCAGGCTCGTCAACGTTTGGTTCGAACTAGTGAAAGCAGTGATGGTCGCTGCGGGAGTTGGGTCAGAGTTCGGATTGGTGGCGCTCGTCAGAGCATCTGCAAGCTGTGCCGCACTGAACTCCGAGATGGAGCCAGACTCGGAATAGTTCGTAAGCCAAAGGTTACCCGAGGCATCAAAACCAATACCACCGGGCTTACCGAGCGCTGCAATCGACGAACCGTACTGAGCAACTGTACTCTGCAGTAGAAACCCTGGATCGTTGGCGGTGAGGGTACCAGACCCAGACAAGGCCGAGAGTGCAAAGCCCACGACGTTGCCCGGTATCACAGCGTTCCCATAATCAGAGACGAACAGATACGGAGCACCATTAACACTGTGGATCGTGAGCCCCTCAGGTTCATAGAGATACTTCGAACTCAGAACTAACGTAGGAGTAGGTGCTCCCGACCGTTGTATAGCAGCGGCAGAGTACTCAGCGACGGTGTCACTAGCGTAGTTCGAGACCCAGAGATTTCCTGCTGCGTCGAAGGCAAGTCCGTCGGGCCCGCTAATACCGGTGCCCGCACCCGAGTCCGCAAGGACTACGGCCGGTCCGGTCTGAGAAGCAAGCTCCGCAGGGGTGTACTCCGAGATCGTGCTGCTTGCGTAGTTTGCTACCCAAACGTCACCGTTTGTATCAAGAGCAAGCGAATACGGTTGGTTCGGTCCGCTTCCAGCAGAGGCGGGGAGCGGAAGATTGATGGTCGCCAAACCAGAGACGTCCCCACTGCTTCCCACCGCAAGCTGCTGAGGAGCCGAACCGCTCACCGGCCCGATGGCGAGCCCCTGAGGACCATCGACATCACCGTTGCTCAACACCGATACCGGAGCTGGAGCGTACGTCGATCCCGGAGAGGTTGGGTGGAGCTCAGAAGCGCTGAACTCCGTGACGCTCCCCGACCCTTGAGTAGAGGAGCTGTAATAGTTAGCGACATAGAGATTTCCTGCGGCGTCGAATCCAATCTGATAGGGATAATCGATACTCTGTATGCCACCAGTAGTCGATTCCTGCATCACGAGTGTTGGGGTTAGGTTGTCTGCACTCGAGGAGCTCCCTTGCACCAAGGTCTGAAGCTGACTACTTGAGTACTCAACGATAGTGTCGAAGAAGAAGCTGGAGACCCAGAGATTACCGCTTGCGTCAAATGCAAGACCACTTGGGTCATGCAGCTGAGTGTTCGAGCCGGCTATCTCGAACGGAGTACCAAGCGTCGGTGAACCACCTCCCGAAGCTGGCTCGACGGGAAACGCGAGAATGCTCTGCGTTCCGCCAGAGGGGGCTACCGCTACAAAGAGGTAAGTCGTAGCACCGATTGTATGAAAGGTGATCGTTTGTGGCGTCTGTGGGAGCGACGATGCTAACTGGTAAGTGTAAGCCGGCGTTGGCGTCCCAGACTGGTCAAGAGAAGACTTCGAGAACTCAACAATTGTACTGTTGCGGGCGTTCGCAACCCAGAGATTCCCGCTTGAATCGAATGCAAGGCCCTCAGGTGTGTACAACGATGCAGGCGATCCTCCCGTCGTATTCAGGGTAACGGAGGGAACTGAGTTCGAGGAAAGCTCTGCAGGCGTGTACTCAGAGATCGTGTTATTGGCATAGTTGGCTACCCAAAGGTTACCGCTCGAATCGTAGACCAAAGCATCGGGATAATCGAGCGTACTGTTCGTGTTGAGCGCCCCAGTGAGGCCGACCACACCGCTCGGACTTACGCTACCAACGCCGACAGGGAAGGAAGAGTAACGTGACAACGTCGAGAAGGAGGTATTGCCAGCCAACAACGTTCCGCCTGCTACCGACGTCGACGAAGCGGTCACTGTGGCACTGGCCGAACCACCGAGTGACACCACATTGAAGCTCAAAGCACTCGCAGCGGCGAGTGAGAGTGCACCAATGAGACGCCCATTACAACGCATCACTTCATTCCATTCTTTCTCTTATTCGATACCGTTCGCGAAGCAGACTACCATTCGTCTCTATGGTCGTCAAGGGTAAAAACGACCGCCACCGATCCTTCGGTAGCGCATGGTGATTGGTACGATCACCATGCCGAAGCCTCTCGTCCTCGAATCGCTACGAAGAAGAGATCGACCTAAGCTCAAGTGACCGGTCTCGTGGCGCGACGGCCGTCGATCTCGCGCCGATGTTCCTAGAGCAGTCGCACTTCACGTCGGCACCGCCACCCAAACACGCAGGTGGAACTCCAGATCCAAAGCATCATGTGTACTGTTGGACGAGATCTACCCGCGCCGATCTTTCGAGTTGCACCGTGCATCGAGTTGGAGATGCGACGGCCGTCGATCTCCCCATGGAGGACGGAGAGACCAACGGCGCGTCTTAGCGAGCCCAGTTGACGAACGATCGACCGCTCCTCTCTGCCTACCACCGAGATCGCCATAGCGACCGTCTGCGACAGCCACTCCTCACTAAGCGAGATCTCACTTGAGGCAGATCTGTCCTCGATACAGATCTTTTTTCAACACGTTGAGCAGTCGGAGCCGTACCTGAGGAGTACGACCGAAGAGCTCCTTGGTGGAGACCAGAGGGTCTGCGCGGTAGCTGTTCACTCAAGCTTCAATGCCGCTCTACGATCCACAGTCTCAACGATCACCGCGACCTCCGTCAAGCGTGTCGACCAAGCTATCGCGCTACCGCTGAACTATGGCATCCTCCGTTCCGGCACACCCCTCTTAGACGACGTGTCCCCACGTATCAGGTGAGCGACGCAAGACTGACTATTGGGTCCCTCTCGTCACTTCTCCGTAGTTCACTCAACACCTTCGACGTGAGTACCGTACAAGGCTTTGCGTACTTCACTCAGAGTGCGCTCGATGCAACCTCATTCGCGAGCCGATGCAACTCTTACTTCCGCGTCACTCGCTTTCGATGTCAAAGGTCCCTAGAATCACAGATCAAGAAGCTCCACGAATCTCAGACCGGAGTAGCACACACACTCGAGTCACCAGTGCAGAGAGCTCGAATCAACCGTGCAACGTCTCACGGTGCTGTGGTGCTCCAAACGAAGGGAGGTCTTGAACAGAGCTC
>JAJYZP010000153.1 GCA_021799875.1 Actinomycetes bacterium
GTCGTTGCCCGTAGATAGGAGCGAAGCGCCCCTTGAAATTCGGAGCCCGTAAACTCGAGCGCGGCTCGATCGCCCACAGAGAACGACGGAGCAAGTAGAACTACACCAGCGATTGAGTCACTTCCATAGAGCGAGATGTACTCGCCAATGACCACCGCACCGAGCGACCAGCCCAAGAGGTACAACGAATCTCTCTTCGTTTCATCAAGAACCGCATCGATCACGCTGTGTAGATCTCGGGCCCACTGAAAGTTGAGTTGAGGATCACGATCCTCATCGCGATCGACCATAACCTGTGAAGATCCATGCCCACGCTGGTCGTAGGAGTAGCCGACAACATCGCCGTTCATCGAGATGTCATCTGCAACAAAGAGTGGAGAGAAGAGCACTCCCCCACCTGCAAAGCCATGCACACAGAGCAGTGGAATCGAGCCCATACCGAACCGGTAGGTAGCTAACTCGCCCTTGGGACCTACCGGTCGCCAACTCAATGACTCAGGTCTCTCTGCTTCACTTTGCATACCCCTGTTCTAGCGCATCCACGGCAACATTTCGCAAAACCCAGTCATCACGTTGCAATCATGGAGCGAAAGGGGCAGAAACCCTATTTATCTGACGGCTACGATCTCAGAGCCCATACCCTTTGGGGCTCAAGCACTACTCACCATGTCATACGCTGAGATCTCCAACACAGTATTTCAGAGACGTCTTAGGTCTCACGATCGATCACGGAGATTGAGAGTACAGCTCATCCATCCAACACTTTGGAGAATCGGCCCGCTCCGCCGATCCTCGGAGCTAGACCTCGAGGTAGCGCCGGACTGCGAGCGCTGATCCACCGGTTCCAACGACGATGCCGATCAGCAGCACCACGAGCTCCGTCATCAACACGTCATGACCAGTAAGAACAAAACCATTCAGTAGCTGCACGCGATAGTGTTGGATGAGGTAGTTAAAGAGCGAACGAATACCGATCACGGCGCCACCAGCAATCACCGCACCCAGGACCCCTTGGGTGAAGCCTTCCAACATGAACGGCACGCGGATAAACCAGTTCGTGGCACCGACGAGCTTCATGACCATAACCTCTCGTCTTCGAGAGAAGATCGCCACGCGGATCACATTCAAGATGAGAACCGAGGCCGACAAGAGCAGCACGATTGCGAGCCCGATGATGACGGCCTGAGCGATCGAGCTCACCCGCTCAAGTGTCCGGATCGCTGCGGAGTTGTACTCCACCGCCTTCACGCCCGCTTCTCCATTGAAGATCGAACCAACCGCTGGCGCCTCAGCGGGATTTTTCAGCACAACACGATACGACGGAGGTATCTGACTCTCTGTAGCTGCATTCAAAAGGTCAGGCTGATTCGCGAAGTAACGACGAAACTCTTGATACGACTGAGCCTTGTCCACATACGTGTAGCTTTGCACCTGATTCATCTGCTTGAGCTCGACGTTAATCGCCCTATTCTGAGCAGGCGAAGCGTTCGGCTGCATGAAGACGAGTAGCTGAACACCTCCGCGCCAGGCGATCGTAGAGGTTGCTACCCCCTGCTTGATCAAGAGAGCTGAACCAACCAACGCAAGAGAGACCGCTATGGTCAGCATTGCTGCCAGCGACATCAATCGATTACGCCAAAGGTTCCCAGCGGTCTCCCGCACTACATAGTCCACCGACACTGCCACGTCATTCACCCCGCGATATTGCGCACGCGTCCACGTGCAAGATCCGAACGGCAACACGGAGTTGCCTGAAGTTAAACCTCACTCGCTATCGAACGCCCAAACCGTAGACTCCGCGTACCTGATCTCGAGTAATGAGACCTTCGTCAATCTCGATTACTCGACGACGCATCTGGTCGACAATACCGACATCATGCGTGGCCATAACCACGGCCGTCCCCGTTCGGTTGATTCTCTCCAACAGTCGCATCACACCCCACGACGTCTCAGGATCGAGATTTCCCGTCGGCTCGTCCGCAAGAAGGATCAGTGGTCGATTGATGAAGGCTCGAGCAATTGCAACTCTCTGCTGTTCACCACCGGACAGCTCGTGAGGGAGTCGGTGCATCTTATCCGCAAGTCCTACCAGCTCAAGGATCTGAGGAACCTGTGTCTGCGCGGTCTTGCGAGACTTCCCAATGACTTCAAGCGCAAAGGCTACATTTTCGTACGCAGATTTATTGGGCAGCAGACGAAAATCCTGGAAAATCGAGCCTATGTTACGACGGAAGTAGGGAACCTTCCACGAGGGAATCTCACTCAGATCCTTCCCCGCAACCCACACGCTCCCCTGATCTGCCCGTTCTTCCCGTAAAAGAAGTCGCAGCAGCGTCGACTTACCCGACCCGGAGGATCCAATAAGAAAGACAAACTCACCTCGATCGATCTCAAGGGTTACACCTCGAAGGGCATAGTGACCAGCTGCATAAGACTTGTAGACGTTCTCTAGTCGGATCAATGAAGCGTCCTCCTCTTCGATCTAATCCGTCGCCACGGCTGACAGAGTTATTCGATGCATCCAGACATTGAAATAGGCTACCAACGTTCACAAACCTTCAGGCATCGCCCCAGTGGCTCGACGCCACTGAAGATACGCCTCCATAAACGGCTCGATATCGCCGTTGAGAACCGCTTCTACGTTTCCATCTTCGAAAGAAGATCGATGATCCTTCACCATCTGGTACGGCGCCATCACGTAGGATCGGATCTGACTTCCCCAGGCCACATCGCTTTGTGGTCCCGCAATCGTATCGAGCAGCTCTCGTCGCTCTTCCCTTGCTCGTTGTTCGAGCTTGGACACCAGCATCTGCATCGCCTTTGCTTTATTTTGCATCTGCGAGCGCTCGTTTTGACAAGAGACCACGATTCCGGTCGGGAGGTGGGTGATACGTACAGCCGAATCGGTGACGTTGACGTGCTGACCACCGGCCCCAGAAGAACGAAAGGTATCGATCCGCAACTCCTTATCATCGATGGCAACGGTGATCTCACGGTCGGCCATGAGCGGGGTTACCTCTAAGGAAGCAAACGACGTTTGACGACGATGCTGTGAATCAAAGGGTGAGATCCGCACCAAACGATGCACCCCCTTTTCTGCACAGAAAAGACCGTAGGCGTATCTTCCACGTACAATGAAGGTCGCAGACAGGATTCCAGCCTCCTGGCCATCGGTCACTTCGTCGAGCTCAAACTCAAAGCCTCGACCTTCTACGAAGCGCTGATACATGCGGAGCATCATCGCCGCCCAATCTTGGGCATCGGTTCCACCTGCACCGGCGTGAATTTCACACAGAGCATCCCCTTCGTCAAACTCCCCACCCAGAAGAGATCGGATCTCGAGCTCAGAGAGTTCGGCCACCAGCTCCTTGCAGAGAGTCTCGATCTCGGAGCGGAACTCCAATGCTCCCTCGTCAAGCAGCTCATCCGCAACCCTCGCCTCCGACAGCTTC
>JAJYZP010000154.1 GCA_021799875.1 Actinomycetes bacterium
ATAATGCCCTGGTCGATAAGGCTATCGCTCGTCGGAGTGGCCAGGGTTGGATTGGGCGCAATACCTTGTTCTTGATGAATCGCTCTGGTCCCTTCGTCCTCGTTGGATCGATCGTGACCGATGCAGAGCTCGAAGTCGACTTGCCGATCAATCGAAGGTCGTGTGGGACGTGCTACCGGTGCGTTGACGCGTGTCCGACAGGAGCTCTCGACGGTAGAGGCGGACTCGATGCCGAACGGTGCTTGGCGTGGCTCTTGCAAAAGCCCGGGAGCTTTCCTCATGAGTTTCGAAGCGCTGTGGGTCGACGCATCTATGGCTGTGACGCCTGCCTGCTCTCGTGTCCGGTCGGTCTACCCCTGCAGAGAGGTCTCGATGACCAAAGCGAAGAGGGTCGGAGTGAGGTCGAGCGTCGAAGCGATGAGTCGGTTCTCCCTTACTCTCTCATCGAGCTTCTATCGCTCGGAGATCGTGAACTCCTTGAGCGCTGTCGACACTTCTACGTACCAAAGCGTGATCCGAACCATTTGCGACGAAACCTGCTGCTTGCACTGGGCAACTCGGAGGTTCCCCTTCTTGAGGCTCAAGGGATCCTCGAGCGCTACCTTGATTCTGACAACGCTGTTCTATCGGAACAGGCGAGGTGGTCGCTCGAGCAGCTGCGGTTGCGGTCTCTCTAGAATTTGGATACGGCCTCCTCGCTGATAGCTTCTGCAGGGGTAGGCGTAAAAATTCTGTGAGCCCCTGCGTCGTGTGCGGTAGGATCACGGTTTCAGATGACGCAACACCTCCTTCTTACCAATGATTTTCCTCCAAAACGTGGTGGTATTCAGAACTATCTCTATGAGCTTTGGAGCCACCTTGACCCTGGTAGCTTCTCGGTCTTTACGACCGAGACAGGGAGGGAGGATCGTGTCTTTGATCGAGCCCAGAGTTTTGAGATCGTAAGGGTTCGTGGCCCGCTACTACCAACGCCTGCGCTTCGCCGACGAGTCATGGCTCACGCTGCACGGACTAATACCGATCTCATCTGCGTCGATCCGATCTTTCCCCTCGGGTTAGCCGCACCGCACCTTGGCCTTCCGTATCTTCTGTTGGGTCACGGTGCCGAGATCACCGTGCCTGCAGTGGTCGCTCCGCTGAGAAAGGCGATGGCGAGGTCGATGGCTGGAGCAGTTGGCATCATTACGAGTGGATCGTATCCACAACGAGTAGTCGAGGAGCTGGTTACTCGTAGTGGCTTGACCGCTCCACCCACCTTCTCGATCGCCCCGTCGGTCGATCTTGACTATTTTCGTCCACCCAATGGAGACGAGCGTCGGGAAGCTCGACGAGAGCTTGGGGTCGGCGAGTCAGAGGTGGTCGTACTCTTCGTCTCTCGACTCGTGCCTCGTAAGGGCGCGGATCGACTACTTCAGGCTTTGGGTCACTCAACTCTTTCAGGTCGAAAGGTCTGTGCGGTGCTCGTCGGCGAGGGTAGAGATCGACGGCGTCTGGAGCGAATCGCTCTGCGCAATGGAATCGACGCTCGCTTTACGGGCGCTGTGAGTCGAAGGTCATTGAGATCGCTCTATCACGCAGCCGATCTCTTTGCGATGCTCTGCCGAGATCGATGGTTTGGACTCGAACAAGAGGGTTTTGGAATCGTTTTCTTGGAGGCGCAGGCGTGTGGCCTACCGGTGGTGGCTGGTAGGAGTGGTGGTTCTCCCGATGCAGTGCTCGAGGGTCGGACGGGCATCGTGGTTCAGAGTCCTGGTTCAGTCCCGCTCGTCACGAAGGAGCTTGATCGGCTGTTGATGGCCGAGGACCTGCGAGCAGAGATGGGTCGTGCGGCGCGACGGTGGGTATCGAAAGAGTTTCGCATTGAAGATGCAGCGCAACAGCTGCAGACGATTTTAGAGTGGAGTCGAGGTGTCGATAGTACACCTTAGAGGACTATGATGCCATCGTCGGCGTGCATGCACGAAGGAGTGAGGACATGGAGAGCGCAAGAGAGAGTATTGTGGTGCGAGCGCATCCGGCGGAGTGCTTTGCGGTTGCCACAGACTTTCTTCACTACCCGACGTGGGCGTCGGACGTCAAAGAGGTAGTTATCGAAGAGCGAGACGACACGGGTCGTCCTTCGGTGGTGACGTTTCGTGCCGGAGCCTTCGGTCGCAGTACGTCCTACACGCTTCGTTACGACTACACAGAGGCTCCAGAGGCTATTGGCTGGAGGTTGGTCGAGGGGGATATTACCTCAAAGCTCGATGGTCGATACGTCTTTAGTTCCTACGGTCAAGACCAGACCGAAGTGGCGTACGAGCTCGATGCAGAGCTGGTCGTTCCGATTCCGGGCTTTGTGAAGCGACGAGCGGAATCGAAGATCATTCATACCGCTCTTGGGGACCTAAAGGCGAGAGTCGAAACCACGGTTACGTCCCATACGTGAGTTTTCTCGGTCTAGACCTTGGTGGCACCAAGGTCTCCGTCGGTCTCTTAGATGACCACGATACTTTCATCCCGAAGTCCTACGAGATCGTACGAGACGATGTCGAGATAGTCGATCATCTGGTCGCGGTTATCAGTGAGCATCGTGCCTCAGATCTTCGTGGGATCGGTCTCTGCGTACCGGGCTGGATGAGTATCGGCCAGCAGGAGGTTCTCTTTGCTCCCCATCGACCCTCCCTGGTCGGTCAGAACCTGAGCGAGATCCTTGCTGCCCGGGTTGGTATGCCGGTCGTGGTGGACAATGATGCGAATGCTGCCGCCTACCTAGAGGTGCAGGTAGGTGCGCTGCGCGGAATCGACTGCGGTGTTGTGGTCAACTTTGGAACAGGGGTTGGGGTTGGGGTCGTGCTCTGTGGTGTCGTGCAGCGCGGCGCTCACGGGTTTGCAGGAGAGATCGGTCACGGCTACTTCGGAGGCGATGGTCGGTGCGCATGTGGGGCGCAAGGTTGTCTCGAGCTCGCACTTCGTCAATGTTTCTTTACCAGTGATGATTCACAAAGTGAACGCAATGCTCGACGGGAGCGTTACCTCGACCTCGCATGCGTTGCACTGCAGTGGACCGTTCGAGCTTGGGATCCCTCGATCATTGTGATCGGTGGGGGTATTGGGGTGGAGTCTTCGGAGTTCCTGTTGAACCTGGACTCTCGTCTCCGCAATCGTCTCGGACCGGCCTACCCCCCTGCGTACCCGTACCTTGTGCGAGCGACAGGGTCTGGTCATGCTGGTGCCTACGGAGCGGCTCTCATGGCTGCTGCTGCGATACGCCGTTAATGCAAGAACTACATCGCTCATTCGGTATCCCCGTATGGGATGCGGCTGTTGTGCTCTGTCATCTGACGGTTTGATGGTCTTGCAGTGGATCGGAGCCGCTAGCGATCGCTCACCGCTTGAGGTGTTCCCTGTCGCCCTGCTCATTGCTCTGTGATGACGCAATGCCTTGTGGCTAGAACCATCTGCGAGT
>JAJYZP010000045.1 GCA_021799875.1 Actinomycetes bacterium
AGGGCATGACCTCGGGGTATGCGCCAATTGGAGCGATGATCGCTTCCGATAAGTTAATGGAGCCGTTCCTAGGTAAGACAGCGACCTTTCTCCACGGCCTTACCTTTGCGGGTCATCCAGTCAGTGCTGCAGTTGCCCTGGCAAACCTTGACATCATGGAACGCGAGCGCCTCAACGAGCATGTTCGTGCACACGAGGATGAGTTTCGAGCCGCACTTGAGGGGCTCTCGGATATTCCGATCGTTGGAGAGGTTCGCGGTACGGGTTACTTCTGGTCGATAGAGCTCGTCCGAGATCAGCAGAGTAAAGGACTCTTCACTGCTGAGGAGTCGGAGTGGCTACTCCGAGGTATAGTCTCCCCTGAGCTCTATAACGCCGGCTTGATCTGCCGCTCCGATGATCGTGGTGAGCCCGTCGTACAGTTTGCGCCCCCACTGATCTGTGGACCTGAGCACTTCGTTGAGATCACCGAGAAGTTGCGACCGGTCCTTGAGAAGGCAGCAGATCTCCTCTCCAGATCCCAGCGCTAGCTCTGCACACAGCGCAGGCTCGGTCGCTTGAGGCACCGAGCCTGCGCTGTGTGCTCGAGGTACGAACAGGAGGCGGACCCACTGCGCGCAGGAGTATCTCGGCCGTGTGGAGGGTGCGACATTGAGAGTTCGTGTTCGGTCGCCCCTTTCCGTTGTGATCGAATACTACCTCTCGCAATAGCCTTCTTTCGGTGCGAGTCCCGCCTCTCGTAGGCTGAGTTGAGCGCGCGATGCCGTGAGTTCTCTTCCGCAGGGCGCATTGTCTCTCCTCTCCTGTTGGCCCTGGTCGCTCTAGGGTGTCGCAGGATGGTAGCGGTACTGAAAATGCGGTGCATACCTGTGTGAGATCGTGCGCTTACTCGATGTGATGAGAAGATGAGGTGAGCGCAGCTGAGCTCTCCGCCGTATCGCCGATGATGGCACCGGTTAGGGAACTCTTGGTCGATAGGAGTTTTCTTTGGATGCGAACTATCTCTGTGTTGCCGGGTGTACGCTAGCACCTTGACGTCGTTCGTTGAGTTAGGAGCGTCATGACAGGTGAACACGAGTCGTTTCTTGCGTACCTTCCCGGTCCAAAGGGTGAGAACTCTGAACTTCTCAAAGTTCTCTTTGACCGAGTTCTCGATGACTACTTTCACTGGCGCAGGAACTACTACCCATCTGATCCTGCCGTCACTACCTCTGCGGAACGAACGCTCTTTCGTGAGGAACATAGCGACCTCGAGGAGAAGCTCTTTGAGCTCCTCGGTCGGCTGAGACGTAGCTTCCCTTTCTACTCGCCGCGCTACCTTGCGCACCAACAAGGTGAGGTAGCGATCCCCGCACTAGTTGGCTCTCTAGCAGGGATGTTGTATAACTCCAACAACGTCACCTCTGAGACTGGTGCCGTCACAGTTGAGTACGAGATCGATGCATGTCAACGATTGCTCCAGATGATCGGCTTCGAGCCGCCCCCCGATCCCCCTGAGATCATTAATGAGACCTCTCTGTGGCGCTACCGGAGGCGACTTGAGAGTGGTTTTGCCTGGTCTCACTTGACCTCTGGTGGTACTGTGGCGAATATCGAGGCGCTCTGGGTCGCTCGGGCGGTACATTATTTTCCGCTCTCCGTGCGCGATGTCGCTCAGTCGCGAGGTCTTCAGATTTCCGTTCCTTACAGAGGAGACCTCCAAGACATTGTCACTCTCTCCTATGAACAGCTTCTCGGGCTAGCTCCGTCTGCGACCCTTGAGCTCTTGACCGCGTATCTTGGGGAGATACATCGCTATCAGAACGCGAGGAGTTCGCAGAGTGAGAGCGTCGCCATGGCGTGGAATCTGCTTCGTGAGGAGTCGCGGTACTCCGTTGCAGATGGCATAGCTCGCTGCATGGCAGATTTTCCACCGGCGATTTTTGTCTCTGGAGCTGCACACTACTCGATCTCCAAGGCGCTCGATCTCTTGGGTATCGGACGATCGTCCCTCGTCCATGTCGACACCGATGGGCGGTTTCGCTTGGATGCCCAGGATCTTGAGGCAAAAGTTCGCGACGCGGCTGAACGAGGCTCTATGCCCATGGCCGTCATCGGGATCGTGGGAACGACGGAGGAAGGAGCCGTAGACCCGCTTGAAGCTATCGCTGAGCTTCGAGACCGACTTGCCGACGATGGTCTGGGGATGTGGCTGCACGTTGATGCTGCTTGGGGCGGTTACTTCCGAACCTTGCTCTTAGATTCGCGCGAAGATCGACTCACCGCGCTTGTCGAAAGGATTGCAGAGCTCTGTGGCTCCGGTGGTGCTGTCGCTCAGCACGGTTCCGCGACCGACGGCGCCGCAAGCTCTAGGCACCGGGCGCTTGACCGCTTCGCCGAGCTCATGAGCGATGAAGTGTTTGGAGAGTATCTCGAAGGTCGAGACCCTGTGCTGCGGTCACATTTGATCTCGGTAGGAGCTATCTCCATCGATGAAGCGATCGTTCGATGTCGTGAGCTCCTCCAGGTGCTTGTGTCTGAGCTCGATACGGAGCGCCTGGAGAAAGATCGAGCTGAACTCTTTGCGCGCGTTCGCAGTGACGTAAGCGATGAGTTTGACCTCGAGATGACCTACTACGACTACGAGGCGCAGACGGAGCACGTCTATCGACATCACTGCAGTGTGAGCTTCGATGACGAGACAGTCTTCTCGGCGCTGCAGGCGATCGATCGAGCTGACTCCGTTACGGTGGATCCACACAAAATGGGCTACGTCAACTACCCATGTGGGGCGATTGCATTTCGTGACGATCGGGTGCGGACACTAGTTCGACAGAAGGCTCCCTATATCACTGGAGTGTCTGAGTCTCGATTTTTAAACCTACCGCCACGCCACCTGGTGTTAGCAGAAGGGGGCGGGGCAAAGGTCGGTACGGTGTCCACAGAGGCTTTTGCGCCCTATACCCTGGAGGGTTCTCGACCGAGCTTTCCAGCGACGGCGTTGTGGTTGGCGACCGAACTCATGCCACTAGATCGGGTTCATCACGGCGCATTGATGACGACCTCGTGGTCTGCCGCACGAGAGCTCTATGAATGGTTGGTTCACCTCGATGATATCTGCGATGTCGTACGGCCAGATCGAAGCTTCGAAGTCGTCGTACTCTCCGGCGATGACTCGAACGCGTCTCCACCCGACACCAATATCATTACGTTCGCAGTCAAAGCTCGAGAGGATGCAGATCTCGGGCGAATGAACCGAGTGACTCGTGAGGTGTACACCAGCTTCGCGATTCAAGCAGAGTTGGGTCAACACGAGTTCAGCTACTCGCAACCCTTCTTTCTCTCGACGACCCATCTTGGCGCACCGGCGTACAGTACGGCTTCGCTGCGTCCGCTCTTCAAGCGATCGAATCTGCTCGACGCCGAGGAGATCTATGAACGGGAAGGGCTCGTAGTCTTACGATCCACGGTCATGAATCCTTACATTGTTTCACTGCGTCGGCAGCGCCGCCAAGACGTGATTCGAGAGTTCATTGAAGAGTTGATGGTCGTTGCTGACCGGGTCGTCGAGCGGACTCAGTAGCGATCTCTCGCCGGCCTTCAGGCTCCAGTGAAGTTGGGGCTTCGCTTCTCTTGGAACGCTCGTTGTCCCTCTTTGTAGTCTTGGGAGCTGAGACACGATTGAACTGCGTCGAGAACATCTGGGCTGAGAGCTTGGGCTCGACTGAGCTGTCGGTGTCGAAGCTGTAGCTTTGCTGCGCTCAAGGAGAGCGGGGCAAGAGCGGCGATCGCCGTGGCCAGCTCGATGGCCCGAGTGTCGAGGGCGTCTCGAGCGTGGATCTCGTGGACGATGCCAAGTCGCAGAGCCGTCGGTGCATCGATGCGCTGAGCGCTCAGGAGAAGGTACCGAGCAGAGCTCTCTCCAAGGGTGTTCACGAGACGCTCGAGCGACTGCGGTGGATATGCTAGGCCGAGGCGAGCTGCTGGAACTGCAAAGGTGGCTAGGTCGTCAGCGAGGCGAAGATCGCATGCCAAGGCGAGCGAGAGCCCTCCTCCGATGCAGTAGCCGTGAATCTGTGCGATCGTCGGCACGGTGAGAGCTGCAAGAGAGCTCAGGGCCTCCTCGGTGGTCTCGTCATAGTGACGTGCAGTTGCTGTCGTGCGTTCCTTCTCGAAGCTGGAGATATCGGCGCCTGCAGCAAAAGAGGTCAGCCCGGCCCCTCGGACGATGACGACTCTCACGGACTGAGACCGGGCGATGACTGCGACGTGAGCTGCGAGCTCTTTCCACATCGTCACAGAGATTGCGTTATGTTTGTGCTCGTTGTGGATGCTGAGCGTCGCTACGGAGTCTTGAGTCACTTCGAGCTGTATCGACGGCATGTTCATGGACCTTACACGGTGACTGGTGTCTGGTCAGACTCAGAGGCGGGACCCTGTCGCTCAGCTTCTTCGAACTCCTTGTGGAGGTCGTGAAGCTTGGAGGGCCACCAGTTCCAGCGCCCGAGAAGCACGACTGCGGATGGCACGAGTAGGGTCCGCACTAAGAAGGTGTCCATGACGATTCCGAGACCAAGGCCGTAGCCGATCTGCTGGACCTGTGGATTACCTGACCCTCCAGCGAACCCGAGCACGAAGAACGTGGCCGCAAGAACGAGCCCAGCGGAGGTGACGGTCGCACCGGTCGAGCCAAGGGCCTTCGTTACCGCTTCTTTGAGCGGTAGGCCATGGGCTTCCTCCCGTATGCGGGTCATAACCAAGATGTTGTAGTCCTCGCCGAGCGCTAACAAGAAGAGGAAGAGCATGAACGGCAAGATGAAGGAGAGTCCTTGATCACCCTTGTAGTTCATGAAGTACAAGACATCCACGCCGAGGGCTGCGAGATAGGAGAGCAGCACTGAGACGACGAGGTAGATCGGTGCGATGAGCGACCGAAGGACGATCGCTAGCAGGAGAGCGATGATGACGATGACCAGCGGTACGATGTGGAGGAGGTCAGAGTTTGACGACGAGGAGATGTCGTACGCAGCAGGGGCCTCTCCCGCTACGGCAGACTTGGACGCTCCATAGAGATGCTGGACATGCGTGGTGAAGGATCGCAGGCCTGGAACTGCGTTGAGCGCAGCTGTGGATCCTGGATCCCCGGCTTTGAGCGCAGCGTTAAAGAAGATGGTGTGCCCATCCTTGGCGACGAACTGGCCAATCGAGCGGTAAGTGAGGTAGACCGGGGCGGGAAGAGTGAGATTCGTTGGCTCTACCGCAGGCAGCCGTCCTGGGTAGCCAAGCTCGTTGTGAAGCGTCGTCACCTCTGCTACCGAGAGTGGAGTTCCGAAGGGGTCAAAGGGCCCGGTTACTTGGGTCAGCTGGGAACTCTTGGAGAGCGCGTTCTCGAGCTGGGCTATCTCCGGAAGGTGGTTCCAAACCGAACCTTGGTACTTGAAGATGAACTGCGTGGGGTTGAAAGAGCCGGTAGCGAAGTACTTCGACAGTGCCGCGTTGCCGAGCCCGACATCGGAGGTCTTGGGGACGGTGGTCGTGGAAGTAAATCCAGACGGCTTGTTACCAAGCGATGCAAGAGCGAGAGCACCAAAGACCAAGATGCCAGCGGTCAGGGTGATCACAGGCCTCTGGACGACGCGACCTGCCACCTTTCCCCAAAGGCCAACCTTCGGGCCACTCTGCTTGTGAGGTTTTGAGGGCCAGAAAGCGGCTCGTCCGAAGATGGATAGCAAGGCCGGTTGGAGCGTAATACCGGCGAGAAGCATCAGGAAGATAGCGATCGCTAAGGGGTATCCGAGCCCTTTGTAGAAACCGAAGGTAGCGGTAATGAGCGAGAGAAGGGCTGCGATCACGGTAAACGCTGAGAAGGTGATGGACTCGCCGACTTTGGAGACGGAGAAACGAACGGCGTCCTTGCCACTTCTGCCATTACGAAGCTCTTCACGGACTCGGAAGACCAAGAAGAGGCCGTAGTCGGTTCCTGCGCCGAGGACTAGCACGATGAGGAGGAGCTGAGTGATCGAAGAGACCTGGAAGTTGAGCGCTGTCGAGAGTCGTGCGATGAGAGGTGTTCCGCCAACCACCACCAGGAGGGCTGGGACCAGCGTGATGAGCGGTGCAAGGATCGATCGAAAGACCAAGAGCAAAATGAGCAAGATGAAGAGAATGGTGTACGACTGCGTGGAGTTGACGTTCCCGCCGTTTGTGGCGGCCGCCTCCACTGCCGTTGGGATTTGACCCGCAGTGTGGACTTGAAGGCCCTGGGGTAGATGCACCCGTGCTAGCTCGGCCTGAATATTTCCAACCAGTGTTTTCGTCCCCGAGTTGGAGAAGGTTGACGTAGAGGAGAGGACCTCGATCTGCTCAGCCTCTTGATTTTTCGAGGTTCCCGCGACGGTTGATCGAACGACCGTTGGGACCTTTCGGAGATCGTTAGCGAGCGTCGAGATCGCCGTGGTGTCAGCTGCGGTGAGGGCCGTTCCTGGTCTGTAGGCAATCACAATGACCGTCGAGTCGTTCGTGTTTTGGAAGACCTTTGCTAAGTTGGCGGCCTGGATCGAAGGCGAGTTTTTGGGGAGGAAGTCGGAGTTGTTGTTTTTAACGACACTGGAAAGTGACGGGAAAAACGATACCGACGCCACGACGAGTACGAGCCATCCGACGATGATGAAGTATCGGAATTTGACAGAGAAGGCACCGATTGCGGTGAAGATCCTATTCATGAGTTGGTTCCTCCAAAATTGTGTCGATTTTCGGTGAAGCGTAACGATGGCTGTTGTTCTTGCGTGGGAGCTACTTCGTCGGTTCGATCCTTCGTAAACGGCGAAGCAGTGACACTGGCGCTGGTGTCGGTTCGGTGAAGCTCGTCGACGAGCTTCAGAGCGATTGTATTGAGGGTTCGAGTGACGGTGTGAAGCGTCTCGCTCTCGATGGTGCTGAGCACTCGCTCAAGTGGTGCAAGCCGTGAGGTAGCGATGGCCTGAGCGGACGCCGCGGTGACTGCGGAGAGCGAGACGATGGTCCTGCGGTGATCCGACGGATCTTCGTGTCGAACGACGTAGCCGCGTTCTGCGAGGACATTGACCGCTTGAGAGGCCGAGGCGAGGGTAAGTGAGAGCTGGCGAGCGAGATCGGACACACTCTGCGCTCCTCCCATGGCAAGTTGAATCATAAGGTGAACGTGCCGTGGTGCAAGTCCGATCTGGCCCTTGAGCTCCGAGACATCGTTGAAGTGGGGCCGGAGCACCGCGAGAACAGCTCGGAGGGCAGTCACGAGCTCTGTCGACGCTGGGTAAGACTTTGCAACGCCGTGGAGACGAATCTCGGAGTCGGAACCGAGGTCGAACTCATCTGCGTCGTGGGCATTTGGCATATCATGGAAAATACTATTGCTAGAACTACTATTTTTCATAAGAACAGTTGCTGTAACCTTCGGAAGCGGTCACTCATTCCAAGAGATCTGTCTTTCTCAGCAAAATGAAGGTCTTGAGGATCTCTAGGTGGTGCTGTGGGGAGTCTGTACGACCTGTGTTTTGCAGCTACGATTCTGCTCGACGACGCAACTGGGGATCGAATCGGTCGAGTTCGTGGGCCTCACTGCGTGCTCTGGTACGCTGGATCCAACGATACGAGCCGAGAGCGCCCAATTGGAGCATTGGTTGTCTTGAAAGTTGAGTGAGCTAACAAATCTGAGATCATGAGCCGCTAACAAACCCTCGGTGGGCAGGGTTCCAACTTTGGGGTTCGTAGTCGGTCGGGACTGTCGTTTGACATGCTAGCCAATCGAGATTATCTGGATGAGTGTGCGCAGGAACGCAGCGCATCTTAACGGCAAAAGAGGTAGTAGTGGTCGAGTCTTTCCGAGGCGGTGTATGTGCTCGTCCTTGATCTCATCGCCGTAGGTGTGAGCGTGCTCGTCCTAGCCTATGCATCGGACTACTTCGTCTCCTTTGCTAGCCGGGCATCAGAGCGACTGGGTCTTCCCCAGGTCTTCACTGGGGTGATCGTTGTCGGCTTTGGCACGGGTCTGCCAGAGCTCTTTACAGCTATCTTTGCATCACTCTCGCATCATCCGACACTCGGTGTGGCTTCTGCGATGGGTTCGACCGCTATCAACGTTACGCTCGTCGTCGGTCTTGCGGCGCTGGTCTCTGCCCCGGCGGTCAGTGTGAGGACCCTGCGACGTGAAGGTATCGTCGGTCTCGTCGGCGCAGGCTTTGTGGCAGCAGTCGGGATCCTCTCTCCGTCTTGGTGGTTCGGCGCCGTTGGTATTGCTCTCTTCGGGGCTGGAGTAGCGTTTACGCTGATCGGCTCGGGATTGGATGAAGGTGGTGGTGAGGTCGAGTCAGAGCGTTCGGAGGCCGGTTCGCTTCGGCCGCTCTGGCAACTCATCGGCGTTGCTGGCGTTGCCCTCGCCTTCACGCTCGGTTCGGCGGAGCTCTTTTTGATCTTTGCACTGAAGATAGCGACCTCGATCCGACTCTCTACAGGTTTCACCGGCGGCGTCCTCCTCTCCTTCGGTGCATCGCTGCCAGAGATTGCGACCTCGGTTCAAGCCGCACGGAGGGGATTCGGTTCAGTGGTGCTCGGAAACGTCATTGGTTCTTCGGTCTTCAATACCTTGATGGTTGCGCCGCTCGCCCTGCTACTCGCCCCCTCGTTTCGCGTCGTTGGGCTCGCCGCAACGGGAGTGGCGACCTTGGTGCTTGTTGCGGTGCTGTGGCTCTTCATGCGAAGTGGTAAGAGGTTGAGTCGCTTGGAAGGAGGCCTGCTCCTCTTTCTGTACCTGGGATTTTTGGCTATCGTTAGGTGATAGCAAGATGTTCGGGGTTCGGTACTCGAACCTTTCGCTGAGGTCTCGATGCTTTGGCTTTGCAACTCTTGAGAGTTCTCGTCGGTGAGCATGCTCTTGAGAACTCAACGGTCATGCGGCGTCTTCGAAGTGAGTTGACGCTGAGACCGAGGAGACGGTGCAGGCTTGAACCGCAACTCTGCAGTGTTCGATAGTGTCGAGTAGATGCCGCTTTGGGACTTGGTCATCCTTGGACGGGTTGAAGATCGTCGGCATTCGACAGTAGGACTCATTGTAGGCGCAACGAGATCTCAAGCGATGTTTCCCCACGTGTCTCTGCCGATCTCGGTCATCGACGCAAAAATCACGTCAGCGATCTCTGTGGGAGCTGAAGAACCAGAGCTTGGGTTGGTGTGCAACAGTGATGCATCGACACGCGCTCGATCGGTCGGGGCGAAATTGTGTGGCTGACCCGTGAATCGGTCGATGAGCCTGGTCTAAGGTAGCGATGGCGACGACGTGGCGGTCGGTGGTATCTGGTGACTAACCGCCCACGCTAGAAGGACGGCACCGGGAGGGGTGAGTGACGAGAGCGTCACGTGAGCCTCGTTGTCGATGCTGAGCATCCTCTCTTTTCGTATCGGCGGGAGGCAACGAACCGGGCGTACCAGGGTCGTAAGGTGTTGAGGCGGTAGCTCGAAGGAGTTGCTGAGGACCATCTAGGAGATCGACGCTACCAGGTCGAACCAAGGGGACTCAAGTACGCTGGACTCTCAGCTCGGGGTCAACAGGGTCGGACAGATACCTTGCGCGCTGACTACTTCAACGCTGAAGGAGCTGCGCTGTTGACTTCTTCCCACGGCGGACGCTGTGTAAAGGTGTCGAGGTGCGTAAAGGTGGAGGGGTCGTGGCGCTTGAGTCGTGTTACTACCTTGTCAGGGTAGCCAAGAGCCAGGAGCGCCGCTACGGCGACTCCATTTGGAATTGCAAGCAGTTCGCGTACCGCCGACTCTTGTCGGCAGATCACGGTGGTCATGACGCCACCGAGGCCACGTGATCGGGCGGCAAGCATAATGTTGTGACAGAACGGATAGATCGATCCTCCCCCAACGATGCTCTGCCGCTCGAGGCCGTTATCAAGTACCGCCAATTGGTCGAGTCGAACACAGACGACCAAGAGAGCGGGGACCGTGGCGAGATTATCTGCGAAGGACGAAGGCGCTGGACGGCGACGGGCCTCCTCAAGGTCGATCGCTGGACCACTCCAGCGCCCGTGATCAGTGGGGGCGAAGGGAACGAGCCCGAGCTCGACATGGGCCATATACTCGCGCCAAGCAAGCTGATAGAGGTGCTCGAGAGAGTTTCGTCGGTTCGGGTCTTTGACGATGATGACCTCCCACGGCTGCCTGTTTCCGCCAGACGGCGCAAAACGGGCCAGGTCCAAGATCCCTCTGAGCTCTTCGTCGCTCACCGGTTGGTCGGTAAAACTTCTGTAGGACGCGTTCGATTGCAGAGTTTCAGAGAGTTCCATGGGCCTAATCTAGCGATTCGAGATCACGTCGAATCTCCAACTCTGGTGAGTTCGAACTCCCTGGCGTCGTCGAAGACGTCCGCGATCGGGCGAATCCAGCTAGTTCACCGACGTTATGGTGTCGCTCAAGTGGGTGTCGCAGAGGACGATCGGAGATGATCTCGTATCTATTCCGTCTTCCTATGCGCGTTCGTCTGACGTAGCCATCCGCAACGAGGTCGGAGATGATCGCTTGCGCTGCTCGTTCGGTAATGCCAACTCGCTCAGCGATATCTCGACCTCGGATCTCGGGGTCGTTGGCGAGACAGACGAGGACGTGACCGTGATTGGAGAGGAAGGTCCATCCCGGGCGTTCATTCTTAGGTGTCGTGGGCGATTCCTGCACAGTATCGATCGTAGGTCGAAGTTGCTCGCGAAGTGCAAAATACTAGAAAAATGATACGGGATTCGTGGTTTACGGTATATATTTCGTGATGTAAAGTTCGTATATTGGGTAGATGCGTGTACGAGGTAGTTCTCCGTCGGTCAGTTCTACGCCTGATCGATCGTGGGCGACCTCTATGGCTCTCAGAGCGTGCCGCACGAGCGGCGGTGCCGGTAGCGAGCGATGAAGGAGTTGGCGTGACAGGAGGAGAAGGGACGAGATGGTGATCGAGTTCGGCAAGATCGCACTCTTCGTTGCAGTAGCAGGAGCTCTCGTTGGCAGCGTGAGCACGCTAGCGCTCCGGAAGGGATCGATGACGACCAGGTTGCGGCGTTGTCAGGGCCTTGCTTGGCTCAGTGCAGTCGCCGCAGCGGTCTGCGTAGTTGTGGTGGTGCTTCACGGAAGCTATGGCGTGGCTCTTTCGGTTCCGGGGTCTCAGCACTCGTTCCAACTCCTCTCCGCCGACCCGACGACGGTCGTGCTACTGCTTCTGATCTGCGGCGTCGGTGCGGTGGTCGAGAGCTTCTCGCTCCGCTATCTCCAAGGTGATGAACGGGCACCGGTCTTTTTTAGGTGGACCGGACTCGTTCTGTTCGCAATGTCGATGGTGGTCACTGCGTCGACGGTGGTCGTGGTGACCGTCGCATGGGTTGTGGTTGGATGGTCGTTTCCTCGAGTTGTTGGATATCGCAAGGGAGCCTCTGCGATAGCGAAAAGTGTCCGTGTGCTCCGGAGAAACTTTATCGTCGGCGACGTAGCGCTAGTGCTCGCTGTCGTTCTCATCGTGGAGCGCGTCGGGGATATACAACTTGCTGGCGGTCTCACCATGGCACACGACTCACGGCTGCTCGGGAGCTGGTCGACGATCGTGGCGCTGCTCATTGTGATTGCTGCTCTCGTGCGCTCCGCACAGCTCGTGTTCTCTCTCTGGCTACCAACGACGGTAGCGGCGCCCACGCCGGTCTCGGCGCTGCTCCATGCGGGTGTCGTCAACGGAGGTGGGATTCTCCTGATCCGTTTCGGACCACTCGCGACCAGCTCCGAGGCGGCGATGCTGGTCGCTTTCGTGAGCGGTACAGCGACCGCACTGGCGGCGTTCGTGGTCATGCGGTCACGCGCGGATATCAAAGGTTCGCTGGTGTACTCAACCATGAGCCAGATGGGATTTATGATTGCAGAGTGTTCCGTTGGTCTGCCATTCGCCGCCTTACTGCACCTCGTGGGGCACGGAATCTACAAGGCCACGCTCTTTTTTCGCTCGGGTACCGCAGTTCCTCGACTTGGAGCAAAGACTGTGGTCGCGAAGGTTCATGCCCCGAAGTGGGAGGTGGTGGTGCAGGCTGCTTTGGCGACCGCGCTGCTCTCAGGCTTAGTCGTACTCGTTGTTTCGATCCTTGGTCAACACGAGCCAGGGGTGCTCCTCGTCTTTGTTGTCGGATCGTTCGGGGTCGCAACGTGGAACTGGTTCAATCGCAGGCCCGCTCCCATCATCTTTACGGTGATGTGGTTAGTGGCTCTTGGTCTCGTTGGCACTCTCTACGCTCTGGTGCTCGCAGCTCTCCAGGGTTGGACGGCAATGTCTCTGCCAGGGACCTCGATCGAGGTCTTAGGTCCGTGGTGGCTCTTACTGCTCGCAGCACTGGGAGTGGCTCTGACTGCGGCATTCGCTCGTCGTAATGCTCGTCGGTGGCTCGTCCATCGTCTTGGAGCGATCGGTGACTGGGCCGTACGTGATCTCGTTGACGTGCCATATGAACTGCAAACTGCGGGTGATGGAGTCGGCCTGGGCCAGAGTGATTCGCCTCCAATCCTCCGCGGTGAAGGCGCACTGGTGTACGAACGTGGTAGCAGCAAAGCTGAACGAGGGAGTGGCCAATGAACGATACGGATCGACTGTCAGAGCGAGCGCGGCTTCGAGTGGAGATAGACGAAGCCGCCAAGCTAATACCGATTCTGTGGCCGCTCACGCAGTTCATTGCTGTCAATCCACTCTGGGATCTCGTTGACCTCTCGTTCGAGGATGCGGTGTCAGAGATCTCTCGTTGGCTACCGGTTGCTGGCTATCCTGTGGGCCCAGTGGAACGAGGGACGGGAGCCGTGTGCGCATCCCGAGACCGAAGGGGGCTACTCGAACCACCGTTACAGGAGGTTTGCGAAGGCCTCCGACACGTTCAACGAGGGCTCAACATCTCGGCCGATCAGGTGAGTCGTCTGAATCGTGAGCTCTCCAACTGGTGCGCTCTCTATATCAGTGGAGTCATGGAAGACCCTGAGCAACGAGGACTCTATGCATCGTGGCGGGAGTACGTAGGTCAGGATCCGTCGATGAAACGATGGTTGGGTCGGCAAGGCCGTGCGATGCTCGGCGAAGGGCCGCCGTTAGCCCTTGACTCGCTGGGTGACTCGCTTCGTGCACTCGATATTCCCACCAGTGGCTGGGAGGATGCTCTGCGCTTTGGATTGACAGCGCTACCGGGTTGGTCGGCGTATGCGAAATGGAGAACTCGTTGGGCATCGCCGGATGATGCAAGTCCAAAGCTCTATCTGGCCGACCTACTTGCTATTCGTTACAGCGTGCAAGCCGTTCTCGCTTCGAATCTGGGTACTCCTCGTGCGTCATACAGTGCTCTCCAGCTGAGAGATGTTCACAGCTCGAGCGAGTTGGATCACAGGGATCTATCTGAGGCCGGTTCAAACGCGACCGTCCGAAGTGACCGTTGGTCAGAGACGAACCCCGGAGACCTTCTGCGCAAGAGAGAGCTGCGGTATCAAGCGGAGCTTGTTAGCAAGCTGAGCCGACTACCCCAAGCAGAGAACGCACAGACGCCGATAGCTCAAGTCGTTCTGTGTATCGATGTTCGCTCAGAGGGTTTTCGTCGACATCTCGAAGAGGTAGGTCCATTTGAGACCTTCGGTTTCGCCGGGTTTTTTGCTCTACCGGTTCGATTCCGACGTTGGGGATCGACAGAGCCCGTGGCGCTGTGTCCGGTGATCGTCAATCCGACTGCAGAGGTCGAAGAGAGACCTCAAGACGACGATCTCGGCCGAGCGAACCGCATGATCGCTGGTCAGCAAGTGCTCGGTTCTACAAGAGCAGCCTTTGACGGCACGAAGAACGATGTGATCTCCTCTTTCTTGTTAGCGGAGGCCGGAGGCCTCTTTGCCGCTCCGATGATGGTGATCAGGACCGCCTTTCCTCGCCTCTACGGCGAAGTGCGCCGTAGAGTCACAGGACTCATCGAGTGTCCAGTGGAGATTCCGATATCACTACAGGAGTCTGACGGTGCCATGTCACTCGAGGAGCGAGTGCTCTTTGCCGAGTCTGCGCTCCGCTCCATGGGTCTCACTAAGAACTTTGCACCGGTGGTGATCCTCTGTGGTCACGGGAGTACGACAGAGAACAATCCGTACGCGTCGTCGTTAGACCGCGGGGCCTGTGCTGGTAATCGAGGTGGAGCGAGTGCACGTGCTGCAGTGGCTATCTTCAACGAGCCATCGGTCCGAGCGGAGCTACGCAAACGCTCGATCGAGATACCAGACGAAACGGTATTTCTGGCAGGTGAGCACGACACGGCTCTCGATACGGTGAAGCTCTACGACGAACGTGGGGTCGACCCAGCGCTCCACTCGACACTCGAGCGTGTGCGAAGGGGGCTCGAAGAGGCCGGACGGTTGCTTGGACAGGAGAGGGCTCGGTCCTTCCCCGGATATCAAAGAAGTAATCATACGCTCGAGGCACGGACGAGGTCATTGGATTGGGCGCAGGTTCAGCCTGAGTGGGGTCTGGCTCGAAACGCTTGCTTTATCGTAGCACCACGATCGATGACCAAGGGAGCTGACCTGCACAATCGCAGCTTCTTGCACTCCTACAATCCTAACGATGACCCCGATGGAGGGGTTTTAGAGGCGATCCTGACCGGACCAATGGTCGTTGGTCACTGGATTAACATGCAGTACTACTTCTCGAGCGTGGATCCACAGGTCTACTCCTCCGGCGATAAAACCTTACACAACGTTGTCGGAGGAGTAGGCGTTGTGAGTGGAGTCGGAGGTGATTTGAGGCTCGGCCTCCCTCTTCAGTCGATCGAAGACGAACACGGTCTCTACCACGAGCCACTTCGTCTCTTGGTCGTAATCTGTGCACCGCGAGATCGCATCGATGCCGTCGTTGGGCGAAATCCGATACTACGAAGGCTTCTCGATGGTGAGTGGATCTTCCTGCTCGCACGCGACAGTGACGATGGTCTGTGGTGGAACAGGGAGCGGAACGGAGTCTGGAAGACGTGGTCCTCTGGGAACAGTGATGGGAATGGAGAGTGCAATGGATGAACATTGGGGATTGACACAGATGGTAAAAGTTGAGGTCGTCGTGAACGGTGACGATGTCTCGCTGATCTCAAATCTCTTTTCTGATGTTGGTGCGACGGGTTTCACCGCCGTCCCCAACGTCTCTGGTCTTGGCCATAGCGGATTTCACCAGGGACGGTTAGCGTTCAATGACCGAAGTGGACTCGCTCTGCTCACGGTGGTTTTAGCGAAGGAGCTAGCCGGTTCTCTGATAGCGGGTCTGCGAGAGCACTTCGCGACGCGATCTGGGGTGATGATGGTCTCCGATACGTGGGTGAGCCGACCGGAGTATTTTCAGCAATCGTGAGACTCCTGCGTCGAGCGTTGGAGCCTGCTCGGTGGTCTAAAGCGGCGAGTTGGCGTGCTTGGCCGGTCGCAGGCGCTCTCTCTTGGTGAGTACCATCTCGAGAGAGCGCGCAACGACTGCGCGTGTCGCCTTTGGTTCGATTACCATGTCAACGAAGCCTCGCTCGGCGGCTATCCACGGTGTGAGATAGACCTCCTCGTACTCTGCCTTTTTGGCGAGTTGCTCGGCTGGGGTCGCTCTCCGATGAAGGATCTGCACGGCGCCTTGTGATCCCATGACCGCTATCTCGGCCGTTGGCCATGCGAGCGTGAGGTCGTTCCCCATGCCCTTGGAGTCCATGACGATATAGGCCCCGCCGTAAGCCTTTCGGGTGATGACGCAGATGCGAGGGACTCCACAGGCGGCATAGGAGAAGGCGAGCTCCGCGCCGTGTCTGATCATTCCTCTCCACTCGACATCTTTCCCCGGAAGGAAGCCGGGCGTATCCTCCAACGTGATGACCGGTATGTTGAACGCGTCACAAAAGCGTACAAACCGGCCGCCCTTCTGTGCTGCGGGGATATCGAGTGTTCCGGCCATGATCATCGGTTGATTGGCGACGATACCGATCGTTCGTCCCGCTATCCGAGCGAGACCGGTTACGAGTTGCGGCGCCCACAACTTTCTCAGCTCGACGAACTCGCCGAAGTCGACGAGCTCGTGTACGATGTCGCGC
>JAJYZP010000046.1 GCA_021799875.1 Actinomycetes bacterium
ACATTCGTGAGCGTCACATTCCCGGTGTTGGTAATGACGTAGGTGTAGTTGATCGAGGTACCCGTGCTCGAATACGTTGTCGGGTTTGCCGTCTTGACGACCTTGATCGATGGGTTTGGCGCGCCGCAATTCACCCAGAAGGTCTTGTGTTTTTGCAACGGTTGCGTGAACTGTACTTTGAAGTGAAAACCTTGTGGCGACTGGTACCGGTCACCGTTCTTCAAGGCGTTCGCAATGAGTTGACTCGTGAGAATTCTGGCAATTACTTGATCACCGCCAGAACTGGTGTTGTAACTCCAGGGAGCGCCACCTGTTGGAGGAATACTCGCATCGGCATTGTCGTTCGGCCAAGCTTGATCGGAAGTGTAGGTCCCTCCTGAGGTGGGTTCTCCTGTAGCGTTTCCAGACGGGGCGATTCCATCAACACTGAAGTTGCCAGATGAGCTGGCTAGGTCGCTACCCCATAGGTAGATGTAGGTTGGACATCCGAGATGGGGATCAGTTTCATGACCTGGCGGTGTGGAATTTGTCGCAGAAAGGAAGATATCACCGTGATTCGCGGCGAAACTAGGCTGAGAATTGAGAGCGAGACCGAGACCTATGAATGTAAGAATTGTGCTCAGGGCCAGGAAAGCTGACCACAACTTTTTACCGAATGACATCATGACCTCTTTCGACGACAACACACATCTCACCAAGAACAACCCCCAACCATACGGCTTATAGCAGAGAGAAGCAAATTTTGTCTAAAGTTCTTGGATAAAGTGCCGATAACGGCCGTTCGAGGTCAGTTGGGACTCTAGCAATTCGGGGCGGAGATTTGTTCCTATCGCTTACCGAGACTTTGGTTCCGATGGTCCAGGATCTCCTCGGAAGTACAACACATCAAGTCTTAGCCTTCAGGTGGCCATCGTCTCACAAACTCGCAGAGAAGGGCGTGTTGCTGCAGGACAGTGCCGTCCTGCTTCGACCTCAAAGAGCCAACCGGCTATCCCTAGACTGCCGGTGTACTGGTCTGAGGCTACCTGCTCCCGACCTGAAGAGTTCCTCCGCAGTTTGCTGCCTAGGGTTGGATCAGCGGCAGCATCACAGGTAAAGTTCGATCACTGAAGGTCCTTGGATCTTCTGACTTGACGGCTGCGTCGATATTCCGCCGCTGGTCCCTGCCGTCTTTGAGAAGTCCCCAGCGTACTTCGCCTTCCTTGTGAGCTTTGCCGTGGAGTCCATCGTTGGATTCCGCACTACTCCTCACCGTCCCACCAAGCACCTCGGCTCCACGTAGTGTGACGCAGTTGCCTCTTCTGTTCACGGGAGTGGTAGGCCACGAACTCCCCAAGAGAGAAGAACGAGCCCAAGGAGTCGTGAGGTCGGCACCCGCTCGATGTCTGGAGCAAGCTAGACGCCCAAGGGTAGCCGAGTTTCGAGAGGTTGTCAGAGAGCTCTCTCCTTCTACCACGTGCATCGCTGAGTCTGGTACTGGAGGATTTGACCCTTCCTTGCTCTCATGGTGATCTCGAAATGGTGAACCATACGGTCCACCTCGAACAGTTCCCAAAGAACGTGACTTCGGACCAATCTCAACGCATGTGTACTTCAGTACTACTCTCTGCGTGCATCGATCGAGACAACCCAACACGACAGAGCCCCTCCCTGGAGTGCAGCTTCACAACTACTTCGTAACTCAACGATGGGGGAGTAGCTCCCTGTTCGTCAAGCCAAGAGGTCTCAGGTCCAACACAGCACTGCACTCCCATGGCAACCCCATGGGAGTGCATGAGTAGCCACCTGGCCTCCAACACGACGTACGAATACGACACGTATCGGTTCCAGCTCACCTTGTCTCCACCAACCTGAGCACCTCTGTAACCCCACCTGGGATGGACACAAGCAAGGCACGACCACGAGGTAGCCCGTGCTTCGTCGTATCGTAAAGGTACCAGAGGTGTAAGCCGCACTGTGGACTGCAACTGCCTCGGCCCCTCACTCTCAGACCCACAGCAGCGCTTGTAGCGCCCTGGGCATAGGGAGGGCGTTGTGGAGTGAGAGATCTCTACTTCCAAGCTCTTGTGTCATCCATCACGACCCCGAGTGTTTGACCGGAAACTAGGCCGTGAGCTCTTTGTGGAATCAGTTGCCCTTCTCCTGTCGACGGTGTTGTCCACCGCTGGCAGGAGGGTCTCTTTCGTACCGAGACAGTTAGCGACCCCAGCGCCGGTCCTCTCTCCGCTCAACGTCGTGCCGCCCTGGTCAAGCTCCCTGCTCACCTGCTCTCGATTGGGTTACTTGGAGGTTGATCGTTCCCTTATCACTCTTGAGAGAAGGTTCAGATACCGGGAGGGCTCACTATGTGGGAGCTTGTGATCCACTCTTTGGGGTGTCGTAGATTGCTCGTCGCAGTTTCAAGTATGAGTCCGAAGAGAGCGATTGCTGTTGCGTAGCGTGGGCCTCAATCAGTTGCTGCTTCTCAAGCACAGGTCTGCGCCAAGTATCCGGCTGAACTCCTTTACGACGCTACAAGTTAGGCCTAGTGATGCGCTCGAGGACTACTCCTTCAAGAAGGTCGTGGCCTCGAAATGATCGAGATGAGTTTCGATGCTCAAGGTGTTCCACGGTTTTCTTCAGATAATTCTCAGGAACTCTCGAAGGTGTCGATTCAGGTTGCATTCGACAGGTTGTTGGGATCTGTCCCTACGGAAATACGAGCTGACCTGGTGTTACTCTAGTATTCGAGGTATGGCAGCCCAGACGCGACCACATCCGCTGAGCGCAAAGTTACTTCTAAGGGTGGAGATTTGGCCTATTTACGTGGCGTTCATACTTGTTGCCGTGTGTTTGGCTTTTATTTGCGTTAGTGTTGCACTCGTGAATGTATACACGCTAACCAAGTGGTTCCGTGGGTGGTCGAGGCTGGGAGTCATATTTGTGGCCCTCGCCGCGATGATCGGACTGGAGATCGGATCGCTCCCGTCTGCCTACGCAGCTAGTAAGTCATCAATTCCGGATCTGTATGGATCCTTACCTCCAGTAGGAGGAAAGGCGAAGTCAGGTGGGGTCGTAACGGTAGGGCAGATCTCTGGCACGCAGCCAAACTGGATCTTTCCAATTGTGCCGGCTGCTAACAGCTCGGTCTACAACCTCTACGACTTCGAGAACTATCTCTACGTTCCGCTCTACTGGGGCACGCAGGGAACCGTTCCGAAGATCAATCCAGCTATTGGACTTGGTGGACTCCCGACCTATACCAATGGTGGGAAGACCGTTACGTTCTCATTGAAGAAGGGGTACACCTGGACCAATGGTGCTCCGGTTGATGCGAATGACATACTCTTCTTCATCGACATTCTCCGGGCTGCCATCAAGGAGAGCGCTGCGAACTTCGGTAACTATACGCCAGGTTTCATTCCTGACGATATTGCGAGCGCAAAGGCTATTGGTCAGTACACAGTTCAGCTTCAATTGACGAAGGCCTACAACACCGGCTTCTTCACGAACAACGAGCTCTCTCTGTTGGTACCGATGCCATCGACGGCTTGGAATATTGCTTCAGCCGGCGGACCGCATCTGAACTATGCGGTTCCAGCTAACGCAACAGCTATTTACAACTATCTCGATGCGCAGGCTAAGGATCTCTCGACCTATGGATCGAATCCACTGTGGCAGATCACCGATGGTCCATTCAAGATCACCTCGTATACGGCTGCAACTGGGGCATTTACCATGGTGCCTAACCCCAAGTTTGCTGGGGGAGTTCCCAAGATTAGTAAGCTTGAAGGCGTAACCTTCACCAGCGTGCAGGCTGAGTTCAACCAGCTTCTTGCCGGTAACTTGACCGTCGGTGGTGTTGATCAGTCTCTTCTCCCACAGGTCAGTCGATTGAAGTCAAAATACAACGTCTTCGGTCTTCCGGACTTTGGTTTTCAGGCGGCTTTCTATAACTTCAAGAATCCGGTCAATCACTGGGGCAGCGTGATTTCGCAGCTCTACATCCGACAGGTGTTTGCACACCTTGAGGATCAGGTTGCCTACGTCAAGGGTCTCTACAAGGGTGCAGGTGTTCCTGACTACGGTTCCGTCGGAGTTGCTCCTGTCAGCCCCTTCACCCCGAACAATGCGAAGACTGACCCGTATCCGTACAGTATCTCCACGGCTGCGAAGATTCTCAAGGCTCATGGCTGGACTGTGAAGCCGAACGGCGCAACGTTCTGTGCGAAGCCAGGTACGGGTTCTAGTGAGTGTGGCGCGGGTATTCCAAAGGGTACGAAGATCTCTCCGAGCTTCTTCTATTCGAACTCTCCGCCCGTGTTCGCTGAGCAAGCTCAGGCTCTTGCTGCAGCAGCTCGGCAAGTTGGTATCAACTTCCAGCTGACTGCTAAGACCTTCAACTTCTTGGTATCGAACTACTCTGTAGCAGGTGCACCTGCTAACAACAGCAAGTGGGATATCAACGACTTTGGTGGCTTCAGCGCAGCGGACTATCCGACGACGAACAACATCTTCAATACTGGAGGTTCGTTCAACTTCGGAGGGTTCAACAACTCGGCGATCAACAATGCTATCAACAACTCGGTCTATGGAAAGAACGCTCTTGCGGTCAAGACCGAGGCGGCGCTGATCACAAAGTTGCAGCCGGTGCTCTTCACCCCTGCGGCGGACTTCATTTATGCTGTGAGTAAGTCACTTTCGGCGTCAAATGAGAATGCTCTTTCTTCGCTGACGCAGTTCCAGGGTGTTCCTCAGGACTGGTACTTTACGAAGTAACAACCCCTAGGTCGTGATTACGGTCCCACCGTGGAACCTCCCTCTACGACTCGTGCGTAGGAGGTATGGAGAAGCGGTGGGAAACCTATGGCTCGGTGGCTCGGTCAAGAGATTGAGCCACCGAGGTTCTGTATCAGATTACACAAGGAAGGGAAGCCTTTGAGCGGTTACATACTTCGTCGTCTCGGAACCTCAATTGTTGTGATTATTGGAATCTCAATGATTGCATTTGGGTTGCTCCACATAATCTCGAGCTCACCCGGTCGAGCAGTTTTAGGCCTTCATGCTTCAGCTAGGGCAGTAGCACAGTTCAACAAGGCGAACGGATATGACGACCCTATTGTGGTGCAGTATTACCACTATGTGGTGCAGCTCCTGCACGGTAATCTTGGGTACTCCTACAAGCTGAATCAGCCGGTAACGAGTTTGCTCGCTGAGAATGCCCTGCGAAGCCTGTATCTCTCGGGAGTAAGTCTAATTCTCGCTATTCTCGTCGCCATTCCTCTTGGTATCTACCAGGCAGTAAGACGGAACCATCTTGGGGACTATCTCGTTACCTCTGGTGCATTCACGTTCTACTCAATGCCATCGTTCTTCCTCGGTCTGCTCTTGATCCAGGCCTTCTCGTTAAGTTTGCATATTTTCCCGGCAGAGGCCAGTCAATCCGTTTCCGTCTTCGGTGTCATGGCCGATCCGAGAGCTATGTTCTTGCCGATCTTGAACTTGGTCGTTATTCAGGTTGCAGGATTCTCGCAGTACATGCGCTCGTCTGCCTTAGATGCTCTCTCGCAGGATTACATCCGACTTGCTCGTGCGAAAGGCCTCTCGCAGCGAGCGGTTCTCTCAGGGCACTTACTGCGGAACGCACTGCTTCCCATGATCACTTTGATAGGTCTTTCGATTCCGGCTCTGCTGGCCGGCAATCTGATCATTGAAACTTTGTTTAACTATCCGGGCCTCGGTCTTATGTTCTACAACGCTCTTTTGAACGAGGACTATCCGACCTTGCTCTCATACACGTTGATAGCCGGTGTCTTGACTGTGGTCGGTAACTTTATTGCAGATATTGCTATCACTATTGCTGACCCGAGAGTGAGGCTCGCATGATTGACAATCACGAACGCGCAGATGAACCGTATGAGCCACCTGAAGAGCTCGGTGGTGCACTTGAGGGTGCCAATCTTGCGTCGCCGGTGTACGATGCTGGTGACCTCGGTGCGCTGACGAGTGGATGGAAGCTTGCGCTTAAGTCCTTCGCCGAGAACAGATTGGCGATAGCCGGGTTTGCGATCATTCTGTTCTTCATCTTGTTCTGCTATGTGGGACCTCATGTCTACCATACGAATCAGATTTCGGGCAATGTCTTGAACTCTGATCTTCCTCCCGGGGCCGGACATCCCCTCGGTACGGACAACAATGGCTACGACGAGCTTGGTCGACTGATGATCGGTGGACAGGCGGCTCTTGAGATTGGTTTCTTTGCTGCTGCGATTGCCACTGTTATCGGCAGCCTCTATGGTGCGATTTCTGGCTTGATCGGCGGTTTCTTGGACGGTCTCCTCATGCGTATCGTCGATGTGATCTTGGCAATCCCTTACCTCTTGATCGTGTTGATCATCGCAACTCGTTGGCGTGGAACCGTTCTCAGCTTGAGTTTAATTCTTGGGCTCTTTGCTTGGTTAGTGCCAGCTCGTCTCATTCGGGGAGAGGTATTGACCTTGCGTGTTCGTGACTTCGTTTCAGCGGCGCGCGTGATGGGCGGGTCTCGTAGGCGTTTGATCTTCAAACACCTTTTGCCGAATGCCTTGAGTGTGGTGATCGTCAATATCACCTTTCAAGTTGCTGATGCGATTATTGTTGTTGCTCTGCTTGGTTTCTTGGGCTTTGGGCTTGAGTATCCGCACGTCGACTGGGGTGACATGCTTGCGAATGCGAATACTGCTCTCGGCAACGGTTATTGGTGGTTGGTCTATCCGGTCGGGATCAGTTTGATTCTTGTGGTTATGGCCTGCAACTTTATTGGTAATGCTCTTCGTGATGCTGTCGATGTTCGCCTCCGACGCCGCTAGGCGTCTAGAAGGAGTCTCTGCTTGTGACCCGAGTTCTTGATATCAAAGACCTCTCTACTCATATCCGGCTATCGAAGTCGACGGTCCAGGCCGTTGGGAATGTGGACCTGTACATCGACGAGGGTGAGACCTTAGGCCTTGTTGGGGAGTCCGGATGTGGTAAGTCGATAACAGGCCTCTCTATTATGGGCCTGCTACCGCCGGGAGGTTCGATCGTCGGAGGCTCCATTCTGTTGGAGGGTCGAGATCTCGTCGGCCTACCTGAGGAGGAGATGCGGAAGATTCGCGGCAATGACGTGGCGATGATTTTCCAGGATTCCTCGAGCTCTCTTAATCCAACAAAGAACATCGGTGATCAGGTGATGGAACCGGTGATGCTTCACCGTGGAGCCTCCAAAAAGGAAGCTTATGACAGGGCGATCGAGGTTCTAGAACTCGTTGGCATCCCTCAAGCGAAGGAGAGAATGGAGGACTATCCCCATCAACTCTCCGGTGGACTTCGGCAGAGAGTGATGATTGCGATCGCCCTCACGTGTGATCCAAAGGTGCTAATTGCGGATGAGCCGACGACCGCTCTCGATGTTACGATTCAAGCGCAGATCCTCCGACTGCTCGATGATCTCAAATCTAAGTTCGGTATGTCGATCCTGTTGGTGACTCACGATATGGGCGTAGTTGCAGGTCGGGCGGATCGCGTCAATGTTATGTATGCGGGTCGAATGGTAGAGGCCACGACGACTGAACGACTCTTCGATGAGATGCGTCATCCCTACACGCAAGCCCTATTGGCATCGATTCCGAAGATGGATCAGGATAACTCGCGTGCACTCTTTTCGATTCCTGGATTACCACCTGACCTGACTCATCCTCCGCAGGGTTGTCGGTTTCGGGCTCGCTGTGCCTATGCGCAAGACGATTGTGCTGAGTCTGAGCCCAAGTTAGTTGGAGACTCACTTCACGTTGCTGCCTGTTTTCATCCCGTGGTTGGAGGTCCTCTCCGTGAAGACCAGATGTTGACTTTGAAGCACGCTGCTAGTTACCATGGCGTCGGCTCTTCTGATGAGGAACCTCTCTTGAAGGTCGTTGACCTCAAGAAGGAGTTTCCCGTCACATCTGGTGCAATTCTTCGGCGCAAAGTCGGGTCGGTGCACGCCGTCTCTGGCGTCAGTCTCGAGGTTCGACGTGGTGAGATATTCGGACTTGTCGGAGAGTCAGGTTGTGGTAAGTCGACCTTGGGTAGAGTTATTGTCGGTCTTGAGCGTCCCGACTCGGGCCAAGTACTCCTTGACGGTCAGGACGTCTACGCCAAACGTGGTAAGGAACTCGTAAAGCTTCGAAAGAATCTCCAAATGATGTTTCAAGATCCTTACGGATCTTTGGATCCTCGGATGAGAGTGGCCTCAATTTTGCGAGAGCCTCTCGCTATTCACAAGATCGGTACTCGGAAGGAGCAGGAACAGCGCTCGATCGAGCTCATGGGTGAGGTTGGGCTCCCTAAGACTGCACTAGAGCGCTTCGCTCATGAGTTCTCTGGAGGGCAGCGTCAGCGTATCGGTCTCGCTCGTGCTTTGACTCTGAATCCGAAGGTGATCGTTGCCGATGAGCCGGTGAGTGCCCTCGATGTCTCGATTCGTTCACAGGTTCTTAACTTGATGAAGCGTCTGCAGGGCGTTCATGATATGGCGTACCTCGTAATCTCACATGATCTCGCTGTCGTAAAGTACCTAGCTGATCGAATTGGTGTCATGTATCTAGGTAAGATTGTCGAGGTCGCGTCGGGTGAGGATCTCTATGCCAATCCTGCTCATCCATACACCGACGGGCTGATTAAGACTATTCCTCTTCCTGATCCTCGAGGTGAACGAAGCAAGAAAGACGTCGGAATCAAAGGTGAGCTTCCAAGTCCGATTCACCCACCCTCGGGTTGTCGATTTCGAACGCGGTGTCCGCGAGCGCAGGAGCTCTGTGCACAAGAGGAACCAGTGATGAGAGACTTCGGCGTCGGTCACACCGCCGCCTGTCACTTTCCGTTGATAGAACCGGTTCAGCTGTTGGCGTCGAAGGGTTCTACTCAGAGCTCGTAAGAGGTTCTGTAAAGGATAATTCTCTCATTCTCAGCATCGACCTCAGAGGCTGTGTCATACTAGGGGTGCAAGATTGTATGCACCGAATAGCGGGACTCCGTAGTGGAATCTAGGGTTGTAGCTCGGGTATTGATGTCGCTACAGTGTAGGAGTGATGAGATCTCGATGATGAGACGTTCGATCGAGAATGTCGGCTAGAGCGAAGGCAACGCGTCTACCTTGAGCTTTAACTCCTCTCGGTGTCGCAGGTCGGAACCGGCACTTCCTTATCCTTCTGTGGAGTCTTGTGCGCTCTTTTAGACGTGCTCGGTAAGAGTGTAATGTTTCGGCGTAATCACGAGGAAGTAGAAAGGATTGATGACGATGATCAAGCGTGCCTTTGAAGTTAAGGATTTTTGGAGGATTAAATCTTTAGCAGATCCTGACCTGTCTTTTGATGGGACACTTGTTGCCTACGTGGTCGGTGAGGCGTCCGAGACCGAAGATCGCGTTGAGACCTCGATTTGGGTTGCTGGGACCGGGTCTGATGGCTCTGCACGACAGGCGACGTTTGGTCCGAAGGACACCTCTCCCAGATGGTCTCCTGATGGTAAGTTTCTCGCGTTTCTCTCCGATAGAGGTAAGGAGAGACAGGTCTACCTGTTACCCAGTAATGGTGGCGAGGCTCGCCAACTGACAACGTTACCCCACGGCGTAAGCTCGTTTACTTGGTCTCCGGACGGTTCGGCGCTGGCGGTAAGCGCTAAGACCGGAGAGTGGGTTCCCGTTAGCGAACGGTCGGCCATTGAGAAATCTGCGCCGACTGTTTGGACGAGTCTCTACAATCGGTTCGACAACATTGGTCGCTTTGACGATCGCCGCCAGCATATTTTCGTCGTAGATGTTTCGAGCGGGATTGAGCGTCAGGTTACCTTTGGCGACTGGGATGATGTTGACCCGAACTGGTCACCGAGCGGAGACAGCCTGGTGTTCGCTTCTGATCGCTCGGCGACCCGTGATAGCGTGCTGCAACGATCTATCTGGGTCGTTGGGGTTGAAGGTGGCGATCCGAGGGCTATCTCTGGTCCCGTGTCTACCTGCGGCTCACCTCTTTTCTCGCCCGGTGGTGATAGCGTCTGCTTCGTTGGTCATGCCAATCAACCCGGGGACTCGAGTCGTAATTCGCATCTGTATGTAGTGTCTGCTCATGGTGTGGGCGACCCGGTAGCGTTAACGAAATCACTAGATCGGCCAGTTTGGGGTCTGATCCCATCACTTGGGCGACCGTTTAGTTGGCGTGACGAGGATGAAGTCATTTTCCTGATCGTAGATCGAGGGGTGCAGAGTCTCTATTCGGTTCGAGCCAGTGGTGATGGAGCAGTTCCTTCGCTCCTCCTCGGCGGAGATCGACAGATTGGCACTGTTGACTGCAAGGCTGGGACGGTTGCTTTTGTCGCTTCGTGGCCGTCTCAATTCCCTGAGCTGTACTGTTTCGATGTCGCTGGATCGAAAGAGAGGGTGATATCGAACGCTAATGTGGAGCTCGCTGACGAGGTTGAGCTATCGACTTTAGAGCGAATTACTCACCGAGCACACGACGGTACCGAGATCTCCTCTTTCGTGTTGTACCCTCAGAACCGGCCTGAGGGAGAATCCTTACCACTCGTTCTAGAGATTCATGGTGGCCCCCATGGATGGCACCCTCAAGGTTCGATGATGGCGCTTTATCAGGCACTAGTGAGCGAAGGCTACGCTGTTCTCCTTCCGAATCCGAGGGGTAGCCAGAGCTTTGGTGAAGCCTTTGCGATGGCGTGTACCCAAGATTGGGGCGGTGAAGACTACTTAGACATTATGGGCGCCGTAGATACTCTCGTTGAGCAAGGGCGAGTAGATCCAGATCGTCTGTATGTGGCGGGCTACTCTTACGGTGGATTCATGACGACCTGGGTGGTGGGTCACACAGAGCGATTCAAAGCAGCCTGTATCTCAGCTCCTGTTTCGAATTTAGTCAGCATGTACGGTACGACCGACATACCCCACTTCAATGAGTTTGAGTGCGGAGGTTCGCCATGGGAGGCTCCGGAGTACTATCGAGATCACTCGCCGATCACATATCTCCCGAACGTGACGACACCGGTTCAGGTACTTCATTGGGAGGGTGATCTGCGTTGTCCTGTAGGCCAAGGTGAAGAGATCTTCCAAGGACTACTCAAGCTTGGTAAGGAAGCCCAGATGGTCCGATATCCGGGTGGTTTCCATGTGGCTCGTACACCGTCACAAATGTGCGACTATATCGAACGTCATCTTTCGTGGTTTGCATCGCACCGCTGAGGGAACTCTTCTGAGCCGTAAGGCTGCTTGAGCTGCACCTCTGTGCCCTCGGTCTTCATCGATCGAGGTCTCAGAGGTGCCTTGGATGTGTTGACTAGTCGTTAGGGACTCGCGCCTCGGGTGCGAGCCGTTTGTTATGGAAGAAGGATGGATACATATGGGAACGCTGGCGAACTTGGGAGTTGGCAGTGATCGGCCTGTGCTGCTGCGCAACGCAGTCATCGTCCCTGTAGAGGGAGAGCCGATTAAAGGTGGAAGCATCGTTTTTACTGATGGTGTTATCACTGCCGTTGGTGACAGTTCGATCTCTGTTCCCGATGGAGCCGAGGTGCTTGACCTTGGCGGTCGGTGGGTGGTTCCGAGCCTTATCGATGCACATACCCACGTTGGTCTTCATCAAGAAGCCGGCGGGTGGGCCGGAAATGATACGAACGAGATGACCGAGCCGGTGACCGCCCAGGTTCGGGCTCTCGATGCAATTAACCCCGATGACCAGGGATTTCGAGATGCAATCGAGGGCGGCGTGCTCGTTGTCAATGTCAATCCAGGATCTGGAAACCCCATTGGTGGACAAACGGTTGCTCTGCGTTGCTTTGGTCGCGTGGTGGATGAGATGGTGCTCCGTGAGCCAAGCGGAATGAAGTCAGCTCTCGGCGAGAATCCAAAACGAGTCTACGGTGAGCGTAAACAGATGCCCAGTACCAGGCTTGGGACCGCCAGTGTGATCCGAGAGGCCTTGACGAAGGCTCAGAACTATGAAAGTGCCAAGGAACGAGCTCTCCAGGGTGAGGGCGATGCGAAGGCTCCCGATCGAGATCTCAAACTTGAAGCTCTCGGGAAAGTTCTACGACGCGAGATACCGTGGAGACAGCACAGCCATCGTGCGGATGATATCATGACCGCCGTTCGAATTGCAGAGGAGTTCGGATACGACTTAGTAATCGATCACGGAACCGAGGCCCATCTCGTTGCAGATCGGCTCGCTGCGCGTGCGATCCCGGTGATCATTGGTCCGCTTTTTACGTCCCGTTCGAAGGCCGAACTGATCAATAGATCTCTGCGTAATCCGGGAAGGTTAGCGAAGGCCGGAGTCACGATCGCCATCACGACAGATCATCCGGTCGTGCCCTTGCATTTCCTAGTTCATCAAGCCACGCTTGCCGTGAAAGAGGGCCTAGACCGTACAACGGCCCTGGAGGCGATCACGATTAACCCCGCACGAATTGTCGGAATCGATCACCTAGTTGGATCGCTTGCCGTCGGAAAAGACGCGGAGCTGTGTGTCTGGTCTGGCGATCCTCTTGACGTGATGTCTCGTGTAGAGCTCGCCTTCTCGCGTGGGCGCTGTGTCTATCGCTACGACTATGAGCTCGGTCATGGAGAGTTCGCCGAGACGGAGTAGCACTTCTGCAGCCGGGCACTGTTTGTCTCTGGGGTCGAACACCTCAGGTTTTACAGTGCTCAAGAAGCGGAGGAAATCTTTTAGGGATTGGTCGACGGTAGTTCGGCGGATCAGCTGCACTGATGTAGGTCGTCTAATGATGCCTGTGTGGTGCGAGGGAGACGTTTTGGTGAGTACCGGTGTGAGACTGTGATTGAGGAGATGAGAACGAGATGATCGAGCACGAACTTGTGCCAACCGAAGCGACAACTACCGATGTGTTTGATGCCTCGAAGTCAGCTGTGTTATCAGTAGAGCCTGGTTCTACGGTCAAGGTTCGCTCGTTGGATGCATCGGGTTCTCTGCGACCCCAACTCTATCCTGGTGAGAAGGTGCCATATCTGCTGCCAGCGCGCCGTGGTCACTGCCTTACGGGACCTATCGAGGTTCGGGGAGCTATGCCTGGCTCGGTCTTAGCCATTCATTTTGATGAGCTAATACCTGATGCTTGGGGATGGACGGTTGCCGGGGCACTAGATAATCACCTAAATCAATCGCTTGATGTCTTCAAAGATGGGCCCGGCTGGATTCTCTGGACTATTGACCATGACTCAGGGATTGCCACGAGCGATAAGGGATTTACGACTCCGATAGCGCCATTCTTGGGGGTGGTAGGTCTCCCGCCAGCTGAGGCGGGTGAGCATTCGACGATCCCGCCTCGAACCGTCGGAGGTGGAAATATTGACTGTCGAGAGCTGGTCGCAGGTTCAACTTTGTACCTTCCGATTACCGTCGAGGGAGCTATGGTCTGCCTTGGCGATGGACACGCGGCCCAAGGAGATGGAGAGGTCGGGGGAACGGCTATTGAATGTCCGATGACGACAGTTGTACGCTTCGAGTTGCTCGAGGAGACGATCGTGAAGGGGGTTCACGCTACGACGCCGGCAGGTTTCGTGACTTTTGGATTCAACTCTGATCTCAATGTTGCAACGACTCAAGCTCTCGACGCGATGTTGGCCTGGATGACGGTGAAGCTCGGGTTGTCTAAGGTTGATGCCCTCGCTCTTGCAAGTGTTGGAGTTGACCTACGGATTACGCAGATTGCGAATCAGACTTGGGGTGTCCATGCACTTTTGAGCCAAAGAACCTCTGCCGGACGCTGATCAGAACACGTAACTCCTTCACTTGGTCCTGATGTGCTCAGTGACCGATAGCGATTTGAGTGTCTAGCGGCCCGAGGAGCTAATTGCTTGGGTCGGTTCTAAGGCGCGAGATCGCAAGTGAGGGAACCTTGATCGGTTGGAGTTGCGTCGCTGAGGTTCTTTTTTAGGTGCGATCCTGTAGGAGGTAGCATCTCGTGCAGTGGACTCTCGGGGCTTTGCCGTAGTGTCGGCTTCCTGGGGTAGCGATGGAGCTCCTTTTCAGAACTTCCAGTGGATGCTCTGTGGTGAAGTACTGTACTTGTACACACATGCTCTGGTCTCTCGACGAATCTTGGAGATTCCTAGGGCCCTGCCATCTCTGGCGAACCGTACCTGGTATCGAGAGGGGCCCAGATTGCTGGAGGAGGGTCGATGACCTTTTGGCTAGTGCTTAAGATCTTGCGTGCTCGTACTTGTGAGTGGTATGATCTTGATAGGTGATGTTGAGTAGTGCGAAGATTCCACAGGTTGTTTGGTCGCTTTCCTGTGCGAGGAGTTAGTGGCGAACCCGGACTCAACCCAATGGTAGGGTCGATAGCTATTTTGCCAATCTGATACGAGGTCGTTGGTCCTCTTGGGACGACTTGTGTGACGGTGGTTGAATACCTACGACCATGAACTGGGAAGGGTAAATCAGCAGTGGTATCTTCGCGAGACGTTCGATCGCAGTCGCGTTGGCATCGTTGGACGCGTCGCTGGTCTCAGGGAGTTGTTACTCGCTCGAGAAGAGTTGTGGCCTTCGGTGTCGCAGTAGGTACTGGCGTTCTGTTACTCCCTCAGGTGGCTACTTATTTTCATGCCCCTCTGGCCTCGAGTGCGGTGATATCGGTCTCAACAAGCGCTGGACTTGAGTCGGCGCTTGCGGGACTTACGCCAGGCTCTGCGGCGAACCCGAATGTGATTCAGCTTTCAGCGGGTACGTATACCGGTCAATTTACGCTTTCGCAGCCGTATACGACGATCGAGGGGGTTGCAGGAAACCCGTCGGCTGTCGTGATTACCGACAATATTGCAAATGGGACGCTCCGGCCCAACTCGACGTTGACCTACGGAACATCTGGCTCAGCAACGTTTCTCAATTCGGCCTCAAACACGGTGATACAAAACCTTACGATCTCGAATACGGCAGATACCTCGACTGTTGTCACACCAACGTACAATCCAGCGCAAGGACTCGGAACGCAGGCTGTCGCACTGAGAACAACAGGGGATCGTCAAACCTACCAAGATGTCCGTATTCTTGGGCAACAAGATTCGCTCTACGTAGACACTCCGTCAGCTACTACGACGGCTCGAGTTCTCTTCGAGCAGAGCTACATAGAAGGTACTGTTGATTTTATTTTTGGCCGAGCCACTGCACTTTTCTACTACTCAACGATCCATGCACTCGATCGAGTCGGTGGTACCGTGGTGGCTCCAGATACTTTCGCCGGTAATCCTCGGGGCTTTCTCTTTGACCACTGTCGTTTCATCTCCGACACACCGGTGGGCACCTTCAATCTTGGTAGAGCCTGGCCTGCGAACACTGTGTCGAATCAGAGTTCGCTGGGGCAGGCGTTGGTGGAGAACAGCTGGCTCGATGCAGGCTACTCCAATCCTCCCTGGATCAATTGGACTAGCTCGCTACCGTGGCAGAGCAACAGCCGCTTTTCGGTCTACAACAACTCGGGGCCCGGTGCGCCTAGCGCCTCTCTCTCAGATTCGACCGGACAGTCCAGCAACGAGGTAACGGCCGAGAGTTGGATAGCGGGAAGTGACGGGTGGACTCCGGTTATGGTACCTCCGACCGCAGTACCAACGACACCCACTGGACTCGTTGGAACGAGCAGCTATGGTTCGGCTACATTGACGTGGTCTCGGGGAAGCGACCCGACGATCGTGGGTTTCGACGTCTACCGGAGCTCCGGTACGACCCCGGTTCAAGAGAGCAGCGCCGACCTCATAACCTCGACCCCTTTGACGCAGGGTTCTTATGTCGATCAAGGTCTGACTACTGGTGCTCATTATAACTATGCCATCGCATCGGTAAATGCTGCGGGAGTGCTCTCTCCGCTGTCGACGTCTGTGATGGTGTCGATTTCTGCGACTCCAAACATCACCGTATCAAACTCCACGCAGCTCACGACTGCTTTGAGTAACGCTCCCTCCTCCTCGACTTCGCCGTATGTCATCGCTCTCGATCCGGGTACCTATACCGGTCCCTTTACG
>JAJYZP010000155.1 GCA_021799875.1 Actinomycetes bacterium
GGGATCGAGTTATCGCAGGAGGGTTCGGAGTCGCGGAGAGTGCTGCGGCGCTCAAGTCCCGAGATCGCACGCAACGTTAAGCTTCTGCTACCGGTAAAGACGATAGGTCTGCGCTCTGAGAGCGGTCACCTGCAACGTGTGTGGCCCACCGGTTTTTAGGCCGGTTCTTCTGCGCGCAGTAATCGCTGTAGTAGCAGCTGGAGTGAAGCCTCTTGACGTTGGTACGTATCGGTCGTGAAGGCGGGTAGCCCTCTTACGCTGCTTCGAAGTTCTCAGGAAGGTGGCTGAGCAGGTTGTGAATGAGCTGTTCTACGAGTGAGCGAGCGGTGGGATCGATCAGCTTGCCGGTGTCGTCAAACTTCTTTGAAGCCTCGTTGACGTAGACCTCGGGGCGTCGGAGCACGACGGAGTTGGTTCCATGGAGCACTTGTCTCAGGTGCGCCTGAGCTCGAACGGTGCCGTAGAGGCCGGGTGCAGCACCGAGGAGGGCGACCGGTTTGTGTTCGAGCACGGCGCTGCCGACTGGACGAGAGAGCCACTCGAGTGCATTTTTCAGCAGTCCTGAATAGGAGTAGTTGTACTCCGGTGATGCAAGGATCAGTGCATGTGCTTCATGGACCTTTGAGCGGAGGTCGAGGACCGATGAGGGAGGATCAACCTCGAGTCGTTGGTCGTAGAAGGGCAGTGCGGAGATATCGTTGACGACTTCGTAACGAATGGTTGACGGTACGAACTCCCCAAGCGCACGAAGAAGCATGGTGTTCAGGGACTCTGGCCTGAGTGAACCGGAGATTGCAAGGATAGACGGCTCGCCGGTAGACACGTTTCTAGAACTCCTTTAGCTGAAAATGGAAGGCGGAGAGGAGGTTCGGAGGAGTACGACGCTCTTCGCCAGGGCTACGGCAAGTGCAACGTAGTGCTCGTCTGACTATTCCCGCGCGGATGGGGCGGTCGCAAAGGCCGTCACCGTACAGGAAGATCCTTGGTCCACTGAGAGCCAGGTTGATCGTTCGCAGGTACAGGGACGAGACGTGTGTGAGTGGAACCCTTGTCCGCTGACGGTGACAGCTCGCTGCGCGCACAACGGGTGTACCGCGGCTGGAGACCGTGGTGGCGATCGCCGTTGAAGCTCGAGGGCTTGTTCGTCTACTCCTTTCGGTGATTTCGGGGTGGGTGCGAGGTGGGAAACGTGAGAGGACTTCGCGCTCTCGAGTACGACGATGAGATGCTGTGGAGCAGTCCGATGCTACGACCCATAGCACGAGCGAGGAGAGCGCCCGGTATTGGACCAGCCGCGTCGCTGAGATCGTTCCAATAGAGTCCCCACGCTTGGGCGATAGCGTGCTGAAACGGTAGGCCTGAGAGGACTCCGAGAATGATGAGCGCCCGACGTTCGTGGGTGAGTGCGTAGCGATGAAGGAAGGCGCTCCCATGTTGATAGGGAGCGTGGCGCTGTAGGAGGTAGTCTCGGTAGCGAACCGAAGGGTCCGAACGGGCGTGAAGAATCGCTTCGGCCGCAGCGCTTGCGGACTCGATGGCCTGGGCAATACCTTCACCTTGGAGAGGGTTGACGAGACCCGCAGCATCTCCGACGAGCAGCGCTCCTCCACGCCCACCGGTCGTACCGGCCATACCCATCTTGAGCCACCCTCCAAGTTGTTTTGAGCTCGACGCGTGCTCTCCGTCGACCGGCCCCAAGTTACCTTCGTGGCAAAGTTTGTCGATGTAGCCGGTAAGCGAGTTGGTTGCGAGCGAGGAGCCCTTGCGGCCACCGCCGACGCCAACACCGACGCCAACGTTGACCATGCCTCCAGGAGAAGGAAATGCCCAGCCGTAGCCGGGAAAGATCCGTTTTGGGTCACCGGCATTGACGAGATCTGCCCCGTCAAGCAACGAGATCAAGGGGAGCCCGACCGTGGCTGGGATGTAACGACGCACGGCAAATCCCCACAACGCTTCGGAGGGGCTGGTGAGTACCAGATCGCTCGCTACCTTCGAGTTGGCACCATCTGCTCCGATAATGTAGCGACAATGCAGATGGATCGATGATGAGCCCGGAGGTGATGTCGGGCCACCCTCGGCCTCGACCACAAAGGAGCCGTCGGACTGAGCGACGACAGAGCTAACTCGTGCGGTTATCTCGAACGCGCCGGTAGCTAGCGCCTGTTCATGAAGGTGATGATCGAAGATACGCCGGGGGATCGAACGACCAACGCCGTCGAACTCGAGTCCAGTGCCAGAGGGCAGTTCGACTACGGTCGCGTTGGGAAACGATAGTTGCATGGATGCGACCGGCTCGCCACTTGGAGTCGTGATCTTGAGCCGCTCGAGGGCTCGGAGCGCGCGTGGTCCGATGACGTCTCCGCAAGCCTTATCTCTTGGAAACCTTGCTTTGTCGATGAGTGCGACCTCGAGACCCGATCGCGCTAAGAGCAACGCTGCCACCGAGCCTGACGGTCCAGATCCGACCACGATAACGTCGAAGCTGCGCTTCGGAATCGCAGAGGCGAGAGCATCTTGTGGTGGTCCTGATCCGACCATCGTTACTGGTCTCCGACGAGAAGCAGACGGACCTCGACGGTAATGCCAGTCAGCGAGGCTTTGACGTGAGTTTTTGCTACTTTTGCTTGGGCTCCTGAGAGTTGGAAAGGGGTCTTGATTCCTACCTCCCAGTAGTTGCCGTCACTGCCGGCGATACGTGCCAAGATGTCTGAGCCCGCAACCGATGGCTGGGTGGACAAGATGCTCCATCCATAGTGGGTGAGCATCGATTCGAAGAAACGTGCCTCTTCATCGGCGGTTCCTGGGAAGTCGAGTTCAATCGATCGGTCGAACGCGCCGGTTGAGCGGTCGTAGTTGATCCACGCGAGAAGTTTCGCATCCTTAGGGATGTAGAGCGCCTTGATCACGTTCCCTGGTACCGCCTGTGGTGGGATAAGTGGGGCAAAGTCTCGTTTGGCTGGAACGGCAGGCTCGGTAAGCGGTACCGAGGGATGGGGATGGGTTGAGACTGGAACTGCGGCGAGGGAGGTCGCTGCGACGAGCACGATGGCAGCGGTCCCAAGGACTACTTTGGCTCTCTTGGTCAACGTCACTCTTCTAGTCTTACAGGTATTGCGCAAATCACCAATGTGAACTTTTGACACTCTTTCAGGTGGCGAGTTTCTTGCGAGGGGTCGGAACCGAGAGCGGAGTTACTAACCTTTATGGCTCTAGGCGACGTGGCCGAGTGGTTAGGCAGAGGCCTGCAAAGCCTTGTACAGCGGTTCGAATCCGCTCGTCGCCTCCAAGGTTTCAAGAAGAGGAACTGTGGATTTCAACGTCTATTCTTCCGCTGCGAACGCCGTCGAGGTCGTTCTTTTACCAGATTTAAGTGCACCA
>JAJYZP010000156.1 GCA_021799875.1 Actinomycetes bacterium
TTATCTCCGATCGTGGGTCGATGGCAACGGTGATGGCGTTGGTGACCTCTATGGAGCGAGAAAGCAACTTGACTATCTCGCCTGGCTCGGAGTTGATGCCGTGTGGCTCTCTCCGACGACGCCTTCTCCGAACACAGATTGGGGCTATGACGTTTCGGACTACTTGGGTGTACACCCGGAGTTTGGTGATCGAGTAGCGCTGGAGGCCTTCGTGAGCGACGCACGTGCTCACGACCTAGCGGTGGTGCTCGACCTCGTCCCGAATCACACCAGTGATCAACATGCGTGGTTCCTTGAAGCAGTTGAGCATCCGGATTCGAACAAGCACGAGTACTACGTGTGGGCGAGCGGTACTAAAGATGGCCATCCGCCGAACAACTGGGTCGACGCCACAGGATCCTCGGCATGGACGTGGCATTCGACCGTGGGGAAGTACTACCTGCACAACTTTTTGCAGTCTCAGCCAGATTTGAACTGGTGGTGCGATGAGGTTCACGCCGAGTTCGAATCGATCCTTCGCTTCTGGTTTGACCTAGGGATCGCTGGTTTTCGCATCGATGTCGCACACGGGCTCTACAAGGACTTCGATCTCCGAGACGATCCACCGACAACAGACCCTCGTGACCTGAGTGCGCACTTCGGTCTCGTTGAAGCGTTCTCAAAAAACCGGCCGGAGGTGCATCAGGTCTATCGAGCGTGGCGCACTCTGGCTGAGCGGTACGATCCACCTAGGTTGTTGCTCGGTGAGACTTGGACCAACAACTTTGATCGGTGGGCCGACTTCTTTGGATCGAACGATGAGCTGCAGCTGGCATTCAATTTTCGTTTCTTCTTCGCACCGTTTCGTGCACCTGCACTTGCTGAGGTTGTTGATGAAACTCTGAAGCGTATTCCACAAGGTTGCACGACGGTCTGGTCAGCTTCGAATCACGACGTCTCTCGGTTTCCGACTCGATGGTGCGAGAATCGACCAGAGCGAGTTCGGGCCGCCATGGTACTGCTAGCGACATTGCCGGGCACCCTTGTTCTCTACTACGGTGATGAGCTCGGTCTTGGAGATGTCGAGCTCGACTCTGACGAACTCCGTGATCCGATGACGGCGGGAGTAACGGGGGCCTCATTTCTTCGTGATCGAGCTCGGACGCCGATGGTTTGGGAGCCGGACGGAAATCGTGGCTTTACTCGGGATGACGCTACGCCGTGGCTCCCAATTCGTCGTAATCCTGGAGTTGATGTTCGTTCTCAGCAGGAAAACCTCTTCTCTCACCTCCATCTCACTCGATCACTCCTGGCGCTGCGTCGCCGCTTTGATCTCTCTGATCCCCGAAACTACCGGTTGCTCTCCGTGGATGACACACACTGGTCGTTTGCGGTGGGGGATCTCTTGGTGATGGCGAACCTTTCTGATGAACCCCGTGATCAGGCGACTTCGGGAGAGATCGTGCTATCGAGTAACCCCCGCAGCAGTCTTGGGCTTGGAGGCAGAGACAGCGAGCCTCTTGCGCCATGGGAGGTTGTCGTTGCAGTGTCGGCTCGGACATAGTGGTCTTAGAAATCTTCAAAGATTCCTCTAGCCGGCAGCTCTTTTACGAAGCAGTTGGATCCCGTGTTTGAGGTTGAGAGTAAGTTCGGACGCTACGACGACCCCCAACGGCACGTTGTTCTTCTGTGTCTTCCGACGAGTTTGCCCATCACCGGTGTGACGGTATCCGTACGAGGAGGTACTGGGTAGGATTTTCGAGATGCTTGAAGCCTATGATCCCCAGCGTGTAGAGTCGAAGTGGCAAGAGAAATGGCTCTCGAGCGGGCTCTATGAAGTCAACGCAGACGATCCTCGACCGAAATCGTACGTCCTGTGTATGTATCCCTACCCTTCCGGCCCGGCCCATCAAGGGCACGTGCGAAACTACACCTTCGGTGATCTCAACGTGCGGTATCGAACCCTGAAGGGCGAAGCAGTGCTTGCTCCATTTGGGTTTGACTCCTTCGGTCTGCCAGCTGAGAACGCTGCGATCAAGACAGGGATTCATCCACGTCTCTTTACAGAGGAGCGCATTGGCGAGTTGAAGTCCTCGGTGCTCCGACTCGGAGCCGTCTACGATTGGCGGCGAGAGCTGAAGAGTCACGATCCGAGCTACATGCGCTGGAGTCAGTACCTCTTCATCAAGCTCTTTGAAGCGGGCTTAGCCTATAAGGCGAACGCACCGGTTAACTGGTGTCCCGGATGTCAGACCGTACTCGCCAATGAGCAGGTGCTCTCCGATGGAACCTGCGAGCGATCAGGAGATCTCGTCGTTCGGCGCGATCTTGAGCAGTGGTTCTTCAAAATCACTAGCTACGCCGAAGAGCTACTCGCCGGACTCAGTGAACTGGACTGGCCCGATCGAGTCAAGGTGATGCAACGCAACTGGATCGGTCGATCGGAGGGAGCAATTATTGACCTTCACCTGGTCGGCCGAGAAGACATTTCGATCTCGGTCTTTACCACTCGGCCCGACACGTGTTTTGGTGTTACCTATGCAGTCATTGCGCCAGAACATCCACTGGTCGATCAAGTTGTTACCGCTGAAATGCGTCACGATGTGGATCTCTTCCTCGGTGAAGTCTCGACTCGAAGTGAGATCGAGCGCCAATCCTCGGAGATGGGAGGCTCGAAGCGAGGCGTTTTCACCGGTTCGTATGTCGTCAATCCAATGACTGGCGAGTCAGTGCCGCTCTATATCGCTGACTACGTTCTCGGTCACTACGGTACCGGCGCAGTGATGGGCGTTCCAGGTGAAGATCAGAGGGACTTTGACTTCGCTCAGATCTTTGGACTCCCAGTGCGAGAGACGGTGCAGCGTCCCGCCGACTTCTCTGGGGGGGCCTACAGCGGAGACGGCATCAAGATAAACAGTGGGTTCCTCGACGGACTCGATGTCGCCACAGCAAAGCAGCTTGCCATCGCCTGGCTGAGTGAGCATGGGTCGGGTAGAGGCACGGTTACCTATCGATTGCGAGACTGGTTAGTCTCTCGTCAGCGGTATTGGGGATGTCCGATACCGATCATCAAGTGCGCAGCCTGTGGGCTCGTCCCAGTTCCCGAGAGCGAGCTACCGATCATCGCTCCCGACGATGTTGAGTTTCTGCCGACCGGTGAGTCTCCTCTGGCGCGACACAGGGAGTTCCGTTTCGTCTCGTGCCCGAAGTGTGGGCGAGATGCGGAGCGGGAGACCGACACGATGGACACCTTTGTTGACTCGTCGTGGTACTTCTTACGTTTCTGCGATCCATTTACGCCCGAGGTCCCCTTTGATGCATCGGTCGTTGGGTCGTGGATGCCCGTCGATCAGTACATTGGCGGTATTGAGCATGCGATTCTGCACCTTTTGTACGCGA
>JAJYZP010000157.1 GCA_021799875.1 Actinomycetes bacterium
TGATACTCACGCTCGGAACCTGGGTCTTCTTCTACTTCTACGACCAAAAGCGCGAGAGGGGGGCATCAGGAGCTTCCGAGGGCCAAGATGGCGGAGAGAAGGTCAACTTCTCCCTCTCTCAATCCGAAATCGTCGACGACCGGCCCAACGACCGAGATGACTCCTAGCCACTGAGCCACCGGAACGCAGCCTCGTCTCATGGCATACTGCCATCGAGCAAGAGGAGAGATTCGTTGAAGCCGACCACGCTTCGCACCGGAGCCGTTGCACGTCCGCAATAACGATGAAAGCAAACGTCTTGGATCTACCGCGTCCACGGCACCTCGTTCTTCACCTCAGAGCAGGAGCCGATGTGCGATCGACGACTGTGCGGCTGGGTCTATAACCCGAGCAAACGCACGCTCGTACGACTCCGCTTCTTCAAAGCGCAGTACCCCAAGTTGACAGACTCACCCGACCGAGGGTGTGGTCCACCCAAACCGACGAGAGTCTTCAACCACGATTCGAAGGGCGCGCCAGCACGGTCCTCAGAACCCTAAGACCGCTCACCGGTCGGAGACTTCTCCACGCGATATACCACCAAGGCCCTTCGAGTGCAGAACGGACACCGCCGGCTGTCATCGCAACAGGCAACCAAACCGATCTCGAGTCCTTGACAAACTCGGAAAGCCCCCCGGTGTCGTCCACACACTTCAAAGAGTTACTTCTTGACCCCTAACCAGAGCTCTCTCGCTAACGGTTGCGCGCTCCTCCCGTGACACCCGAAAATCCCCGTCAACGCACACAGAGCGCTACTAGCATCCGTAGAGCATCAACTCTGGGCCTTGAAGTAAGAGGTAAGTAGATCGTGGTCCTTGGCGTCCGCAAGCACGAGCACATCGTCTCCGGCGCGCAGCTCCGTCGTCCCCCGAGCAGAGATCGCCTGGCCATCTCGCACGATGAGAGAGATCCAGGCATCGCTTGGGAGCAGGACGAGTTGGGAGATGGTCGTACCAGCGGCTTTCGAGCCCGCCTCGACCGTGAAGTGGTGCACGTCTTCAGGCTCGTCGGTCAGTCGGACACCCAGCGCCCAGGGTTCGATATCAACTCGGCGCATCGGCACTCGCAGCCATCGTGCAAGGAGGGGTACGGAAGAGCCCTGGACCACCACCGAGACAACGACCACGATCACGATGATGCCGTAGAAGCGAGCACCTTGCGCCACGTGATCGGCCAGGAGATACGTTCCAAGCAAGATCGGGACAGCACCCTTCAATCCACTGAAAAGAACGAAGTTGCGCTGCGACGATGAGAGCCGGAAGGGTGCGAGACAGAGGCCGACCACGAGCGGCCGGAGCAGATAGCCGAGCACGAGACCGAGTAGAACGCCCGGTAGCCAGACATCGAGTCGCTCCAACTCCGTCAAATTGACCGTCAACCCCAAGACTATGAAGGCAACGATCTCGCTGAGGCTAGCAAGTGCGCCGTGGAAGCGCTCGACTTCAACTTTGAAAGGAGCACGCGCATCACCAAGTGAGATACCTGCAACGAAGACCGCCAAGAAGCCAGAGCCGTGTAACAAGGTAGCCAGCCCGTACACCAAGAGCATCACCGCAACGGTCCGAAGCGGGTAGAGGCTCTCACTCGGCAGTGAGACCCGTCGCATAAAGGCGATCAAGATGCGACCACCGATGATCCCGACCGCAGCTCCGACCACCATCTCAACAACGAAGCTCAATCCAACGGAAGTGATCGCCGAAAGCGAGACCGAACCCGCACCGAGCAGACTCACCATCAGCGCTATACCGACTGGATCGTTTGCCCCCGATTCTCCTTCCAGAATCGTGCCAGCTCGACCCTGCAGCTCCCTCCGCCCAAGGACCGAGAAGACGACCGCTGGATCGGTAGGGGCGATCGCCGTGGCAAGCACGAAGGACGCAAACCATGAGAGCTTCAAGAAGACTACGAGCACCACTGCAAGCACAAGAACCGTCAGGAAGGTCCCTAGTACTCCGACGACAGTGACAGCCCCGAGGACGGGTCGAAGGCGCCGCCAACCGAGATGAAGGCCCCCGTCGAAGAGGATGCAGAGCAGTGCCACGGTCACCACCCGCTCCACGGTCGAGGACCCAACCCGCAGGTGAGGAAACGCGTTCACGACGACCGCCGCTCCCAAGAGAAAGAAGGTAGGTGCTGGAATCGCTATCTTCTCGGTGAGTCGATTCGAGAGTATGGCGACAAGCCCGACGATCGCAACGAGCAGTAGATCGAGTGCAAAGTTATTTGTCGTAGCCATCAAGCTCCCAGGTCCAGCCAGATCTCTCTTCTATCGCCGACCAGACTTCCCGGCACTCCGCATCTACGATAACTGAATGTCTACCAAGACCAACCCGGAGACGAGACAGCTCAAGCTGACCCGTTACCGTACGGCACAACCCAGATCTACGAGCGTTTCCAACAAAGCTCCTACGGCACCCAAAGATCTGCCCGATCACCACACCCCCCGCATCCTCGCACGATAGCCCACAGTGAGGTCGAATCGACAGCGGTCCAGCGAGATGACGACGCAGGCCCCGCCCTCTCCCAACCCAGCGAGGGTAACGGGTCTCTATCTTCGCTTCGCTACCACAGACCACAGACACGCGCTTGAGCTTTACTTCTCTCCATGCGAACGAAACGTACTCGACGAGCCTCTCGAGAGGTCAGGGCACAAGACTCGCGTACAGGCAGTGACAACCGCCCCGAACCACAGTTCGAGTTTCAACGCTGAATTACTGCTCGCAGCTGCCAGTTCGCAACGATCTGTTCGCCGCTATCTCTTCATCGGCCCCAATCACGCTGAGGAGTCGAAGCCGCTGGCTGAGATGAACGCTTCGCAAACGTCATCACCTCACTTCGGAGATGACCACCTACTACCCCATCCACTCCTTGAGCTCCCAGCTCATAGAGGGCTCAAGAGCACCACGCTGGAGGCCACGACCGATCGCTTCTCCAACTCCACATCTTCTCTCAGAACTCTCAGCGCTCCTTCGATAGCGCACCGAGCCCATCTCAGAGAGATCACACAGACGGAACGACTCCCTGAGCCTGAGCCCGAAACCGAAGAACTACGACGCGATAGTTGGCGCACCGTATCGATCGGCAGCCCTCACTGAGAGCACATCACACCAGGTGGCGGTCTCTTATGAGAGGGCCGCCGGCCCCTGGTGCGGTTCTCCGCCAAGTCGTCGAAGCGGAGACTTCAGCACAGCAAGACGGCCGAGGTTACGAGCCATCACAACCCCAAACTTTAGACCTGAGCCAATGCTCACAGCACACCTAGTCTCTCGTCAGTGACGCACCCTGTTCCCAGCGAAGCGCTAGAGATGTGCTTCGAGAAAGGCG
>JAJYZP010000047.1 GCA_021799875.1 Actinomycetes bacterium
CCACATCCTGGGGCTGCCCACAAATATCTGGACGACCTCGGCGTTGAGCCGTTCGCCTTCTCGGACCCCAGAAATTGGTCCAGATTTCGTCGTAACGTGGGCACCTATCAGCATCTCGCCATGCTATCCCGCTGAGGGAAACGAGAAGTAGTTAGAGACGGAACTCGTGTATCGCTTCGCTGCTCTGATAAGTCGCCATCAACAATCCACTGAGTCAAAGTGGTCGAGAGAGATCCTCGACAGGCGATCCACCATCTCTGTCAGTTCTGCCCTTCGAAGCCATTCTTGAGCTGCAGTTCCACACACTACAAAGACTTCAGCTCATCTTCATTCGCCGGATGCCTGTAAGCTTCGTATTCCTAGGACACTCCCTCGCTATACGACAGTCGGAACCGTGACACTCAGGTCGACGAGCGGGCAAGGCCCTAACTCGGCACGTTCGAAGAGGTTCTTCCTCCTCTGATGGTACGTACCCCTTGCTAACCTACACCTCCAGACTGCGCTTGTTTCAGCACCCGACGCAGATAGATGTTGATAGGAGTCGCAACGCTCTGCGAAGATCCACCGCGATAGAGCAGCAGCGTGCCAGAGTTCGTGAGATTGTACGCAATGAAGGTTCCATCGATCTCGGACGTAGCGCGAGGATCGACATACGAAGTTGAAAGCTCTCTCTGGACAGGAGAGCTTCCTTGAGATACAACTATTTGAACAGCTCCATGTCCTTTGCGAGCAGTGAGATAGCTTGCGCTTGCAGATGCCACTCCGCATGACGATAACGAACCGGCCACAACTAGCTTCTCTGGCTGCGCCTCTCCGCTAGACGTTAATCTCCATACGACCACGTCGTGATGGTTCTGTGGAGCTAGCGAGCATCCAACGGTCTCCATTGCTTGAGGTGTTGCCGTTGTTCCAACGAATCCTTGCGCAAGTTCGAGCCGAGGAGTCACAACACTAGCGAGTGTCTTCCAGGTCTTCGATGCAACGTTGAACAACTCGAGGATGTGGTGATTGCCCCGAACGAGATCAACCGTGACGTTCGAGCCGCTGGCATAGAGACCTGCAATCTGCAAACCATTCAAAGGGTAGGTCGCTACGGAGGTTCGAGAACCACCGAGCGCTCCGTAGATAATCGCTTCCTTTCCAGAGTGGTCTCTCACGGCCGCGACAATATCGGTCCCTGTGTCTACCACAGCGTGTTGTATCGGCAACAGACCGTCAGGTAACTGACCTGTCTTCCAGTTGACGGGAACCCCACTGGTGTAAAAGTATGGCGAGAACAGCATCGACCCATAGGGGTAGAAGGCCACTAGTCCTCCGCCGACGCCGTTCGCAGCGATAGCAAAACCTCCACGCTGACTAATTGACGGTGGAGTAAGGAAGGCAAACGTTCTCGAGGCAACGTCGTAGCTCACCAAGTTCCAGTATGGCCCTACTTTCGTCGTGAGCCAGAGTGTCGAAGGGCTTACTTCAATCATTGAAGCCTTCGTAGCGAACTGCGCAGTGCTCGAGGCCGAGAGCTCCACTGGGTTAGACGAGACAGCGGAACCACACGCCGCAGCGAGGAGAGCCATCGCCACAATCAACACCACACCGCGTAGCGTGCGAACGCCGGGAGCACTACTGCTCGTGTTCAGGCCCTGTTTCTTCCGCCTCCAGCGAAGGACTAACCCCTCATTGCCATCGTTCTGAATCACAAGAGAGCCTTCTCTTCCTTATAGATCACCGACGTATAACTCTGCGCAAGCTGCGGATTACCCGTATTGTCCATGAGAGCTCGTTCCGTTCCATTCGGAGAGATGAAGTAGAACTGCGAGGAGTGCACCACCATACCGACCGAGTTCACACTTACGGTAACGCTGTAGTCCTTCCATACCTGTCGGAGGCTCGCCAAAGATCCGGTGAGATAGTACCAGTTTCGATAGGTCGCTAGATCATGGGTAACTGTAAAGTCCTTCACCGCTCCCACCGTGTGCGTAATTGGATTTGCCGCAACCGCAACAAGGGCTACCTTCGATGCTTCTTTACCAAGAAGCCGGTCCGTTGCAACCATCTCCTGAGCAAACAGCGGGCACTGATCGTAACAGGTTGGATCTAAGAACGTCAGAACAATAGCCCTACCCCGTAGCTGTGAAAGCGAGATTGGCCGACCGTTATAGTTCTGAAGTTGAAAATTTGGCGCAGTCTGAGCTGGAATCGAAATCGCTCCCCCCGAATCCACCAGTGCCATCGACGCCGATGTCGGACCCAATAGCGCAATCCCGGCGATCAAGCTAGACAGAACCAAACCAATCAAAGGAAACGACATCAGCCAGTGTCGCGCGTAGGTCGGCGTGATCGCAGGAACCGCAGATTCAACCTCCTTGACCACCTTCTCGACACGAGGATTGCGTTGTGGAGCCGGAACAGTGACATCCTTGCGCAGAGAGAACACAAGCAACATCAGTGGCAAACCACTGTTGAAGTCCGTAGCTGTCGAGGAAAAGATACCGAAATCCTGGCCGAACCACCATCCAATGAACGCTACCGCAAAGGCGAACCACTGGAGAGCTCTCGACTGCGGTCGAACATACAGGCCAACCGCAGCCGCAAGAACGAGTGCAATCATGATGCCGTTGAGTAGCTGAGGAGACGAAGACGCGAGTCGAGCGAATGCACTAAGTCCACTCGAGAGAAAACCGGGCTGACCTGCCTGCGACATCGATCTTGCCATCGACTCAATTCCTCCGCTCTTCCATAGCCCTTCTGAGGGAAGTGCTTGGAGAGCGGCACCAATCACGAAAAAGACAGCTATTGCGAGAGCGAGCGCTCGATCAGACTCCGCCCACTTTCTACCAGACTGCGAAGCAAGGAGATAGATCGAAACAAATCCATAGAGATAAGGCGCACCTGGGGCTCCACTTAAGAATGAGGCGCCGGGGTAAAAGATGCCAAGACCATTACCGGGCACCAACACGAAAACTAACCAGGCAAGAGAGAGGTAGAGAACTACCCGCAGGGTAGTTGTTCGACGCAAGAGGACGAATGCCAGACCAATGGAGAGCTGTACAAACGCAGTGACGATATCGATCTTGATGGGATGAGCATCCCAAAGGCGAAGCAACGGCAGTGAAAGATCGGTAAGCCACCGAGGAGCTCCGGTGAGGGCAGAGTTAGCAACTTGCGTCACAAAGCCACCAGGCATGTCAGGCCGTAACTGAAAGAGACCGTCAATGATCCAAGCGAAACCGAACGAAATCTGCAAAAACCTCGCGCGTGGATGCGTGGAGCGGTCCTCTCCCACTATCCATGGTCGCTGAAATCGATTGAGGAAGCTCGTCGGCTTCAATTCAATTCGTAGCAGCAGAATAGCGAAACCAACCAACAAGACGACAAGAAAAGCAACCGCGACGAGAGAAAACCACGTTGAGTAGAAGGTGGTTGAAAGCGTATGAAATGCCGCTGCTGAGGCGGAGTTCATGCCTGGCACAGTAACGCCTCCCCCACACCACGGCGAACCGCTTCATCCGCCCGAATACTACGATGCACCGTCCTTCTCCCTTCACACTTTTCTGTCTTCATCCGACGACTCACCCAACATTCCAGTAGCGACTCGCAACCGACCCCTGCGCCTGACGCGTCTTCATGCACACGACTCCCGTGCGCCTCATCGATAGTTCGCTGATAGTACCTGCACTACCTACGTTCGTGCGTGGCCGAGATCCCAGGTCCCATGAGCTTAAAGCCACAAATGGAATTGAAACGAGGAGCGACATGGTGAGAACCATTCCAATCCGGCGAGACCGACTTTCTCTCCAATTCGTGCTCATGAAGCGCATCTCAAGTAATTGAGCTCGAGGACGACGCAGCCAGTGTGAGCCAAGCAGCAGGGACATACCGGCAATCCCAAGTCCCAGACCAAACAGCTCTGCCGAAAGGCCATCGGAGGATCCGCTTAGGCTCCGTCCAGCCAACGTTGCCAGTGCACTACCGACTACTCCCCCGACAATGAATGGTCTGAGGCGATACGACCACTCAGGCCATAGAGATGCAATCACTAAGGTGAAACCGACGATGCCCATGAGCGTTGAGGCGACATTGATCAACAGCTCATCGCTCAATCTGAGCCCGTGAGTGCTAGGGCCAAAAAAACTCAGTAGGGTCAGACAGGCAACACCCAGTAGCCCAATCATCCAACGAAGCGGAGTCGACAGCCAAGTATGTCCCGATCGTAGCGAAACGCTGCCCCATACAGCGCCGGGAAGGTTGTCGACAAGATGTGGTCTCGCAGCGTCAAGCTGAAGCTGGCGATTGAACTCCAACTGTTGAAGCAGATAACGAGTGCAATGGCGACACCCATGAAGGTGAAGCTCAACCAAGTTAAAGCCGATCTCACCAGCTACTGCATCGTCTATACATCTCTGCGTCGCTTCACAGTTTTCATCGACCACACTAAGGTATTCGTAGAAAGTGCGAGAAAAGTTCATTAGAGTTCCATCAAGATCGTGAGTAACGATGAGGCCGGACGAACAGGATTTAAGAAAGCTTCTCACGCAGGCGATGCACGGCGACGGCGAGGCCTATGACGAGTTCTATCGCCGCACAGTCGAATCAGTAGCACACTATGTTCGCAGATTTTTGCCAGACTCGGCCGTAGCCGATTGTATCCAAGAGGTCTACTTACGACTTTGGCAGACTCTGCCCCGTTATGACTCTGAACACTCCTCACTTACTTGGCTCTTCATGCTGACTCATCGCAGCATCGTCGATCATGCTCGAAAACTCTCTTCCCGCAGAGACATACCGACCGGGACACTCCCAGATGGCGTGGCCCCACCTGACCATCATCTCTCGGAGGTCTCACAGATAACCCTTGCGTTGCCACCCGAGCTTCGAACCGTATTGCTTCTCTCAGCGGTTCTCGGATTTCACTACGACGAGATAGCTGAAATCGTCGACTGTCCCGTTGGCACGGTCCGATCTCGCCTTCATGCCGCACGTAAGCGAATGGCGGCCCAATTGGACGAGCCATCTACGACGGCACCGACACTGTACAGACATTCGAGCTGATATCTCGTGGAGCGACGAGCAGCGTCTGAGGTCAGCCGCTCTCGCTCTCTCTCAACAATCACCCTTTTGTTCATCTCGTCTCGTTTTGAGGAGATCGCCAAGCAGAGTAGAGATCGCCAACGGCGGTCCTCAATCTTCGTTACGAACGTTCCTTCTACCACTACGTCCTTGCTCCAGCCATGTGATTCGTCAAGACATTGTTTCGACGTTCCTACCGTCCGATCCCATACTTGACTTGCTCGGGATGCGCGGCGAAACTTGGCATCGAGATCGATGTTTCTACCCCGAGAGCAGCTTAAGGTTTGACGTCCACACCCAGGACCTTCGTCAGAAAGGTCTTTGCAGCACGACTTCGAACTCGGTCACCACGGAAAACAACACGAATCGTTCGAGTGAGGTCGAGACCATCAACGTCGATAGCAACGAGATCGCCGGACCGCAGCTCTTCAGAGACGACAAGTTCACTCATTACCGCTGGAGCCAGTCCACTCCGGATGGCAGATTTTATTGCGGTCGTCGAGGAGAGTTCAGCAAAGACACTCGCTGTCTGACCAAGAGCACCAAGCGCTTGATCTAGGACCTCTTTCGTTCCAGATCCACTTTCACGAACCAAAATAGGAGTCGAGCACAGCTCTTCGACAGTAATGTTCGCACGTCGCTTAGCCCAGTTATGGCTCCGACTGACGACCACGCGGAGCAGGTCGTTCCTGACGTAACGTGCTTCGAGATCATCAGGATTGCGGGCACCTTCGAGAAAGCCCAGTTCGACGTCGTTTGCTCGCACAGCATCGCAGATTTGGGCCGAGTTGCCCATCCGGAGGGAGATGCTCGTCGTAGGCGCAACGCTACGAATCTTCACAAGCCAATCGGGCATCAAGTACTCCGCCACGGTTAGCGAAGCACCTATCGACAGGCGATGGTCGACGTCATGACGAAGTGAATAAACCGCTTCTTGCAGAGCTCCAACCTGATCGAGAATCTTCTCTGCCCAACCGAGGATGACCTTCCCATCACCGGAGAGACGCGAACCTCCACCACGCCGCTCAAGTAAGCGGACTCCAAGAGTGCGTTCAAGGTCCCGCAACCGCATACTTGCTGCGGGTTGCGAAAGTCGATGAGCTTGAGCAGCTTTTGTTATCGAACCCAGTTCATCCACGCTGCGTAGCAAATCGAGAGAGACCAGATCTGGAACAGGGAGTCGAAGCACCATAAAGAAAGCTTATAAAGGTATCGCGAATAGGGAGCATAGCGCGACCATGCGAACTCGTACCTTGCATGTATGACCCAACTAACTCCATCCGAAGCGCAGCTGCGCAAAAGACGAAGACCAGGCCAGACCAGACGGAATTCGGTCGATCTACTACCCGGCCTTCTCTTGGCAATACTCATTGCAGTTCTAGCAACCTTCGCCGGACATGTTCTTCCCGTCGTCGGTGGTCCCGTGATCGCAGTGGTGAGCGGGGCGCTACTTTCACTCCGCTACCACGGCAGAGCAGCGCTGATGCCGGGAATTCGTTTCGGTGCCAAGTATGTATTACAGCTCTCCGTCGTCCTTCTTGGCCTCGGACTCTCCCTTCAAGAAGTCTCGCAGGTCGGCACCTCATCCCTTCCCGTTCTTATCGGTTCGCTCGCTGCCGCGCTCATCGTTGGCCTAACGATCGGGAAGCTTCTCGGCCTCGATAAAGATCTCCGACTTTTAGTCTCGGTCGGCACCGGTATCTGCGGTGCCTCTGCTATCGCAGCGACTACTGCGACTATTGGAGCGGCCGAGGTTGATGTTTCGTACGCAATCGCTACCATCTTCACCTTTAATGTCGCTGCAGTCTTGACATTTCCGACCCTTGGTCACATTCTAGGAATGAGTCCACACGGCTTCGGTCTCTTCGCAGGTACCGCAGTCAACGATCTCTCCTCCGTCGTTGCCGCAGCCAACATTTTCTCAACCGCTTCCGTCGGCTACGCAGTGATCGTCAAGCTCACGCGCACACTCATGATTGTTCCCATTACCCTGGCCACATCTCTCTCTCGCAGTCGAGATCAAGCTGATGGAATCAAGGAAGAGACCAAGGTATGGGCATTGATCCGGCGTGGAGTTCCGCCCTTCTTGCTCCTCTTCATCGGAGCTGTCGTACTGAACTCCACCGTTGGCGTGCCGGAGCTAGTCCGAGCTCACCTCTCATCAACTTCGAGCTTCCTCATCACGGTAGCACTCGCATCGATCGGACTCTCAACGAACATTTCCGCTATTCGTTCAACAGGAGCGAAGCCCCTACTACTCGGGGCCATTCTCTGGGTAACCGTGGCGGTCACTAGCCTTGGGCTCCAGCGTCTCATCGGTGTTCACTAATGAGAATCGGCGTCTGGAGCAATTGCAACTTCTTGCGCAGAACCCACCTAAATCTCGCACGAACGTACCATTACCATTCTGCGCTTCCAGAGGGTTCAGAACGTCTCGGATCCTTGCGGTACTCTAACCACACAGACAAACGACTCACATAATGTACAAGAAGGTATTGTCTACCGGCGAGTAATATCTAGCGGCGGAGAGCGAGCTTAAAGCGATCACTCAAAGGGGCGGAGTCTGAAGACAGCTCAACCACGAGCTCCGAGATGATGTTCAACTTTCGATGTCTAGTCCTCGCAGATAGCGCTAAGAAGGATAAAGCTAGAGTAGGTTCATGAGCAAAAACTCACGGGGAGAAACCAGGCGAAATCAAAATTTCTTCGGTTTGCCTCCCGAGTACTGAAGCACGGGCACTTCACAAGATAACCTTGCCTGGTCTCTGTCAGTTTCGATTGGACTTCCGCTAGCCTATAGCGTCGTGCATGTGGCCTGAAACTAGTGGGCCGTAGGACCGATCGACGAACGGCAAAAGAGAAGGTTAATGTCTTCACGGATAGAAATTGAGTTCACTAGCAAGCGAGAAGATGGTATCTGGACCTGGCGAGCAGCGGGCGCCAAGCAACCGAAGGGAACCATCTCCGAGAACCTGCTCTATCCGGGTGCGAAGGTCGGTGACGTAGTCAAGGTAGACGCTATCTTCGAAGTCGATGGGATCACCATTCAAGCGGTCATCCCGCCAAAATCTCGAGCCTCCTCGACCAATACCATAGAACTCTTGACCCCGAGCCAGCCAACATCGCTCATCACGTCGAGGCTGGTAGAGAAGAAACGATCTAATCGATCACCCCGCAGGGGGGATGGACAGGACGCTCGAACGGGAGCGCGCGACAACAAGGACCGAACAGATCGACCTCGATCAGGCACGGGACCTGCACGAGGCACACAAGACCGTCGGACCGCTGGAAGGCCTAGGCGAGAAGAGCTTACGAACTCTACGGCAGTCCCAAGCCGGGGCGACACCCGTCCTTCCCGCGAGACTCGTCCCCAACAGGAACGGCCGAAGGCGAAACGACTCATTCCGACGAACAAGCACAGGAACTCATTCCTCCTCACGATACCTGAGGAACACAAGGCAATTGCCGAGCAACTGCTACGCGGCGGGATACCAGCAGTTCGAGCAGCAATCAAGGAGGCGAATGAGGCTGCTAACGCTGAGCAACGTCCAGCTACCCCCGAACAAGCCGTTCTAACTATTGCCGAGAGTCTTGCCCAACAGAGTCAAACTGCGGTCTGGAAGGATCGAGCCGAGGGCGCCCTACGCGATGTAGATGAAATATCGTTGAGAGATCTCCGCTCAGTCGTCTCCTCTGCAGATGCGTCGATGAAGGATCCTGAAGCTCGGGAGCTGGCCAATCAACTTCGCACCAAGCTCACAGAGCGCGTTGACAAGACAATTGCGGAATGGCTAACAGAAATTACGAAAGCAATCCAGGAGAACCGGATCGTGCGAGCACTGCGCCTCGCAGCTCGTCCACCTGAACCGACGGCAAAGTTTCCTGAGGACCTCTCGACTCAACTGATCGACCTAACCAACCAGGCAATGTCTGCCGACACCACGAGCGACCGATGGCTCACACTTATTGACGCAGTGGCAGCCTCTCCGATACGACGACAGGTCCAACCTCAAGGCTTTCCCGAACAGCCGACTGCCCAGCTTGTAGAGTTCGCAAAGGAACATGCCGGTCGGATTCCTGCACTTGCGCAAATGCTCGGAGTCACAATTCCGCCTCCGCCAAAGACTCGTGCACCATTTACAGCGCGACCCGGCCGACCAAAAAACAGCGGTAAGCGTATTAGCGGCGGTGCGCCAAAAGTTGAAGACGCCGTGGTGGCAGAGCCAAAGGTTGAAGACGCCGTGGTGGCAGAGCCAAAGGTTGAAGACGCCGTGGTGGCAGAGCCAAAGGTTGAAGACGCCGTGGTGGCAGAGCCAAAGGTTGAATAGGATCTAAGGCCATACTCAACGCATCGGAGGCGAATCAATGACTGAGCTCGTACAAACCGAAGTTCGAGATCATCTTTTGATTATCACCCTGAATCGGCCAGAGGCTCGTAATGCCATCAATTCTGAGGTGGCAATCGGGCTTGAGAACGCAATCGATGAACTCGAAACGAACGCCGAACTTTGGTGCGGTGTCTTAGCCGCTCAAGGTTCGGCATTTTGCGCAGGCGCCGACCTTCGAGAGATCGCAAATGGAAACGGATCCTCGCTCTCCACAAGTGCAGGTGGATTTGCGGGAATAACGCAGCGCAAGAGAACGAAACCGATAATTGCTGCCGTGGATGGTCCCGCTCTTGCGGGTGGAACGGAGATCGTTCTCGCATGCGATCTCGTCGTTGCCTCGAAAAATGCATCCTTCGGTCTACCTGAAGTTAAGCGCTCGCTCGTAGCGGGAGCAGGCGGTCTTTTCCGACTACCGAAGATGCTTCCCAACGCGATTGCGCTTGAAATTCTTCTCACCGGTGACCCGATCTCTCCGGAAAAAGCACTTCATTTTGGCCTCATCAACGAACTGTGCGAGGAACATAAAGCCCTTGACCGAGCTATCGTCTTGGGCTTACGGATCTGCGAGAATGCTCCACTTGCAGTATGGGAGACATATTCGATTGCCAATCAGGTCCTGCGGAGCAACGAGCAACCGCTCTTCGACGAGAGTTCAAGAGCAATGGGCCGCTTGATGAAAACTGAAGACTTCAAGGAAGGTCCGCGAGCGTTCCTCGAAAAGAGGAAGCCGAACTGGTCTGCTCGATGAGCACACCACCAACAGGCCGATCTTCCCCACGTCGCCGCAATCGTTCCTACGCCCAGCCTGCATCTGGAGTCAGAGCAGTACAAGGCGTTGGACCCTAGAAGGTCGACTTTATGAGTATGAGTTCAGACCCACTCTGGTCGACCTCGCACCTTTCGGTTCGACCATATGGGGACTACGGATATCTGATCGATGTTGCACAAGCCCCCCTCATCCCGTCGCTCTTTAACTTTCTCAGATCGGCCTATGTCCAGGATCGCCGGCGCCCCATCGTCGATGTCATACCTGCTGAGCGCTCGATCTTGGTGATCAGCACGCTCCCGGCACATGACATCATCGACATCATTGAAGCCTGGGACCCATCAGTCGAGCAGGGCGCACCAGCTCGGATCATCGATATCCCTACGCGTTACAACGGCCCCGATCTAGAAGAAGTAGCTCGACAGTGGAACGTAGATGTTCAAGCAGTGATCGACATCCACGTCGCAACAACGTTTACCTGCTCATTTTGTGGATTTCTGCCTGGCTTCGCATACCTGACAGGCCTACCCCAACACTATTCCGTCCGACGAAAGGCCACTCCTAGAACGGCCCTTTCAGCGGGATCAGTCGGGCTTGCTGGTGCCTACTGTGGGATCTACCCTAGAAGCTCGCCAGGCGGGTGGCAGATCCTAGGTCAAACAGAGTTCAAACCTTGGCGCATCGATCGCGACCCTCCCGGTCAAATCATGCCCGGAGACAAAGTTAGATTTTCTGAGATCTCATGACATCGCAAACAAAACGTTCGATCACCCTCACCGAGACACACTCACTCACGACTATCCAGGATCTCGGTCGCACCGGGCTTGGATTTCTCGGAGTTCCCTCCAGCGGCGCACTTGACAGGGGAGCATTCCTCAGGGCGAATCGTCTTGTCGGAAATCATCCCTCCTGTGCGGCCATTGAGACTACCTACTTTGGTGTCTCATTTATTGCAGGCAGTGAGTGCACTGTCGCAGTGACCGGAGCCTTATGCAGGGTTGAGTTGAATCAACGGGCTTCGAGCTGGGGAGTTCCTCTTGCGCTTCGTCCGAATGATGTGCTTCGGATTGGAGCAGCACAGCAAGGTGTCAGAGCATACCTAGCTATCAACGGAGGTATTGACGGGGAGTCTTACTTTGGGAGCTCTTCGACCGATCTGCTTTCAGGCGTCGGGCCCGCCCCGCTGGCACCAAATGATGTTCTCATGCTCGGCAACTCACATGGTCACGCACCCGCTATCGATCTTGCACCCTATCTTGGTCCAGGCGAGCAACCACTCCTTCGGGTGCACCTCGGTCCTCGATCGGAGTACTTTAACGTCCAAGAACAGGCTCGATTCCTCGGCCAGCGATGGCAGATCTCCAGTTCAAGCAATAGAACCGCCCTACGACTGCATGGTTCCAACCCTCTCAGCTATCAGGGCCCGGAACTGCCGAGCGAAGGAATCGTGACCGGGGCCATTCAAATACCTCATGATGGACAGCCCATCGTATTTCTAGCAGACCACCCGGTCACAGGAGGATATCCGGTGCTCGGCACAGTTTGTGATCTCGATCTCGATCACTGCGCTCAGCTACGACCCGGCTCCACGGTCATGTTTCAGAGTACACCAACCTGTTCACGCGACTTACTCATGAGATCAGCCACCCACCACTACTAAGTTCCATAACCGACGCTGCCCGAGCAAACATCTCCTACGACCAAGATCAGGCTTAGCGAGCTCGAAAGTTAGGATACCTGCATCTTAAGGTGACCAGATACGGCGCCGAATGCTCATCACTTTTGCAAGGTTGTAGTCATCCTGTTAGGCTCCTTCACCAGTGCTCAACGTCATCACCCAAAAGACCATCTGGTCTCGAGACCGTGTCATCTCCTTAATGACTCCAAACGGCAGCAAACCTCGCACCCTGGATCAACCGGCCTTTGATTAATCCTGAAGCCGATCGCCTCAACGATCGAGATGACGCAAGCTCGAAGGAGTGGAAGCTCTGGGGCCCATATCTCGCAGAGCGAGCTTGGGGTACGGTTCGCGAAGATTACAGTTCCGACGGCTCTGCGTGGTCCTACTTCCCACACGATCACGCGCGTTCACGAGCATTCCGATGGAGCGAAGACGGACTCGGAGCTATCTCCGACAGCAGTCAAACACTTTGTCTTGCGTTCGCATTCTGGAATGGAATCGATCCGATCCTGAAGGAACGGATCTTCGGTCTGACGAGCACAGAGGGCAATCATGGCGAGGACGCGAAAGAGTACTGGTGGTACCTCGATTCGACACCGACTCATTCGTGGATGCGCTGGAAATATCACTATCCCCAGAGGGAGTTTCCATATCAAGCTCTCGTTGATGAGAATGCTCGTCGAGACAGGACCGAGCCAGAGTACGAGCTCCTCGATACCTCCATATTCGACGAAGACAGATACTGGTCGATCGAGGTCGACTACGCCAAGGCGACCCCGTACGACATCTTGGTCTCGGTGCACGTAACGAATCACGCTCCAGAGTCTCAAACACTCCACGTCATACCCACACTTTGGTTTCGCAACACCTGGTCTTGGACGGAAACGTCGCTTCAACCAGAGATCGTTGCCAAGGAACAAGGGTTTGCAGCCCATCATCCCGAGTTCGGCGACTGGTCCTTGGCAGTTGAAAGTCCAAGCGAGGCCGAGAAAGCGGTCTTGCTCTTGTGCAACAATGAGACCAACACCGAGCGACTCTACGGCACACCCAACTTGACTCCCTACCCCAAAGACGCTATCAACGACCACATCGTTCGAGGAGTCCCTGACTCAATGCCGCTCCAGGTCGGGACGAAGGCTGCAGCGTGGATGCAACTGACCATCAAGGGTGGCGAGCAGCGATCATTTAGGATGCGACTTACCCGCTCACTAGATCCATCCGAGCTCAACCTCTCGGAGAACTTTGAAGAGATCCGGTCACAACGCCGCGACGAGGCCGACCTCTTCTACGATGCACTTCTGCACCGCTCTTCTGAAAACGCCGAATCAGATGAGTTCGACGATCAGTCTCGCTTAATTGTACGCCAGGCCGCTGCAGGTCTCCTCTGGAGCAAGCAACTCTACCACTACGACGTAGATCGCTGGTTGAACGGTGATCCGACTCAGCCGCCTCCACCAAGCGAGCGCGACCAAGGACGTAATGCGCAGTGGCGCCACCTCAATAATGACGATATCATCTCCATGCCAGATACGTGGGAGTATCCCTGGTATGCATCGTGGGACCTCGCCTTCCATACGGTTGCACTCGCCCGCCTCGATCACAACTTCGCCCAAGACCAGCTCTCGCTACTCTGTAGGGAGTGGTACATGCATCCAAATGGACAGCTCCCTGCGTACGAGTGGAACTTCAGTGACGTCAATCCCCCAGTTCATGCGTGGGCGGCGCTTCGAGTCTTTGAAATTGGCGGATCGGTCAACTTCGATTTCCTCGAGCGGATCTTCCACAAGTTACTGATCAACTTCACATGGTGGGTAAATCGCAAGGATTTTGAGGGCAACAACGTCTTCCAAGGCGGTTTTCTTGGGCTCGACAATATCGGACCATTCGATCGCTCAAGCAACCTTCCTTACGGAGCTCATCTCGAACAGTCCGACGGAACGGCCTGGATGGCCCTGTACTGTCTGAACATGTTGGAGATGGCCGGAGTCCTTACATCCCACGACCACGTTTATGAGGACGTCGCAACAAAATTTCTCGAACACTTTGCCTACATATCGACGGCGCTCAACGAATCGGGGCTCTGGTCTGAGACTGACGGCATGTACTACGACGTGTTGCACCTACCAGACGACACCCAAGTACCTCTCAGAGCACGCTCAATGGTGGGGCTCATTCCTCTTCTCGCCGCTACATCACTCCAGCGAGGCAACCTCACAAGTCTTCCAGGCTTCGTCCATCGCTTGAAATGGTTCGTAGCGAATAAACCCCAGTTCTCAGCGTCACTGCACCATCTGGACAACAACGCTTCAGACGAGTATCACCTCGCAGCTGTGGTCGAGCCAGAACGACTACGACGTATCCTAGCCACAGTCCTCTCCGAAGAAGAGTTTCTCTCGCCGTTTGGCATCCGCTCCCTCTCCGCCTATCACCGAGATCACCCCCTTAATCAGGAGATCCAAGGACTGCCCATTCACCTCGACTACGAACCAGGAGAGTCTCGAACACCCCTATTTGGTGGGAATTCAAACTGGCGCGGGCCGGTGTGGTTGCCATTGAACTACCTCATCATTCGAGCCCTGCTTCGCTATCACAGAGCCCTCGGCGACAGCTTTACCGTGGAGTACCCAACCCATTCTGGAGTGCACTGCACACTCGCTGAAGTAGCTCAGGGTCTATCGCAACGACTGATATCTCTCTACCGCAACGATGCACATGGCATCCAACCCGCACAAGTCGCAACCGCTCGGCAACCTCCCCACCTGAACTGGAACGACAACCTCTTGTTCTACGAATATTTCCACGGCGACACCGGAGCAGGACTTGGTGCTTCGCATCAAACCGGGTGGACGGCACTCCTGCTAGATCTCATACTGGAGTCAGACCACGAACCCACAGGCCCCACATCGCACGGCATGCCTGGCACTCAATCAGAGTGAACCGCACTACTGCGGGCGGAGTTACCCTGAAAGCTCGGGACTCTCTCATAGGAGCCGGCAGCAGACTTCTTCAGGAGCAGAGATGCGTGCGAGTCGATATCGACCCCGACATTCGACTCTATAACACAAATCTTCTCCGGACTCGCCACAATTCGTTCCAGCAACATCCTAACTCTAAGATCCGCAGGACAATCCTGACCGGGACGAACCAACGCACCGGGCCTCCATCTCTTAGGAAGAGCCCCTTCTTTGGCTGCGCTAAGGTTTTCCTATGCACGTCGATATCAACTGTGATCTCGGAGAAGGGACCACTTCTGCCGACGACGAAAACGACCGTCAGCTTCTCGAGCTAGTAACCAGCGCTAACCTAGCGTGCGGACTACACGCAGGTGATCCCTACCGTATGTGGTCGACGATCGAGACTTCGCGACGAAACGGCGTTGCGCTAGGTGCACATGTCAGCTACAACGATCGCCCCAACTTCGGAAGGGTGGTCGTGGAGCGGAGCCGAGACGAGCTCGTCGCTGATATCCTCTACCAACTTGGCTCGATCGCTGCGCTCGCCAAGGCACAAGGGGCGACGATCTCGTACGTCAAACCTCATGGCGCGCTCTATAACCGAATCGTCACCGACGAAGCTCACGCCCAGGCCGTCGCAGAGGCTATCACGATCTTCGATCCAAGCCTGAAACTTTTAACCCTCCCCGGCTCCGTCGCAGAGCAGCGCGCAACTCAGATGGGAGTTGAGGTACGGCGTGAGGGCTTCGCTGATCGTGGCTACCATTCAGATGGAACACTCGTCGCGCGAAGTCATCCAGGAGCGATCATCACCGATCCCGAGACCGTGGCTCAGCGAGGTCGAGACCTCGTCTGCAAGCAAGAGCTCACGACCATAGAGGGCGACGTTATCTCCCTCAGTGTCGACTCTCTCTGTATCCACAGTGATACTCC
>JAJYZP010000048.1 GCA_021799875.1 Actinomycetes bacterium
TGCTGCGTCGTGGACATAACCTACGTCAAGACCAGAGCTGGTTAGCCATACTCAGCTTCTCGGTCGACGTGTACTCAGAGAAGATCGTTGGAGGAGAGGTCTCAGAGCACTTGCGCAGTGAACTGGCAACCGACGCTCTCGAAATGGCGATGAACGCCCGAGGCGGTGTCACCGGTGACCTCATTCATCACTCAGATCGTGGGGTACAGTACCTCTCGGTCGCGTACTGGAAGGCTCTTAGAGATGCGGGCATCGCTCCGTCTGTCGGGACGACCGGTGATTCCTACGACAATGCCCTCAGTGAGAGCGTGAATGGACTGTACAAGGCAGAAATGGTTCGACCTCACGGAGAGTTCACTGGGACCCAAGATCCCAAGTGGGCAACGCTGCTCTGGGTGGACTGGTTCAAGAATCGGAGACTCCATGGTTCAATTGGCATGACTGCACCGACGGAGTTCGAAGCGGCCTACTACGCTCAAGAACAACTTGAGGCCGGATTGGTCCTCAAGTAACTGAGTCTCCACAATTCCCGGAGCGTATCATCCGCCTCGCCCGGTTACTTCCTTGATGAAATGCTTAATGTACGACCATAGGCGGGAAGGGCAGCTGCTGTGAGCAGTTGGCGACTACGAACCTTTGGATCACACTATGGAGCCAGTGGTGAATCGATCCACAGGTACGACGACATCAACGAGATGGCGTGCCATACGGTTGGCGAGCTCCTCCGGGGCGAGCGCTCCCTCCGGTCGATACCACGAAGGGAGATACGAGAGAGCTCCGAAGGCTATCTCAAGCCGGACTCGATCGTCGCTTGCCAAACTTGTTTGAGACCCCAGGGCTAGGAGCGTGATGCGCTCGAAGAGAGCTGCGTGGTTGCGCCGAATCTGAAGAACCTCGGACTGTAGCGTTGGAACGGGTATGAGGAGACGGAAGAAGAGGGGAACGAACTCAGGGTAATCACGAATCTCTATCAGAATCTGCTCGCGAAAGAGAGCCTCCAGTGTGACTCTGGGTCCACTGACCAAGTTGGTATCGGAAACGATTGCGTCAAGTCTTGCGAAGACTTCAGTTGCACTTCGTCGAATGCAACCGAGAAAGAGATCTTCCTTTGACGCGAAGTAGTGGTAGAGGCTGGGTCCTCTGAGGTCGAGCGTGAGGGCTACGTCGTCGAAGCTCGTGGCCTCGAAACCCTTCTGAGCAAAGATTTTTGCTGCAGATCGCTCGAGCAGAGCGATGCGCTCGGCGCGTTTTCTATCGGATCTTGTGAATCCATCACTCATGCAAGTTTGGACCTAGCTCCTCGACGATAGCATTGCAGACTCAGTGCTCCACGTTTGCTTGTGAACTGTACAGTCTAAGAAAGTACTCTTTTGCTTCGGAGCGTGACCGTGGCGCGGGTTCCGTCGATGCTGGCGAGTGGATAGCGATGCGGACCGGACGCTTGTAACTCGCGAGCTTGGTGCTGCAGAGCTCACGGAGCTCCGCTTCGAGCATAGGCAGGTACTCGCTTGATTGGGTGGTGACGACTGCACAGACCTGCTCGCGCCAGAGGGGATCGTCGTCTCCAAAGACAAAGGACGCCTGAACTCCAAGGTGTTGGCTCAACACGTGCTCGACCTCCGCTGGGTAGACGTTAAGCCCACCGGGTTTAATGAGGTCCTTGTCGCTCGTTCTTCCAACAAAGTAAAGCCGACCGTCGAGCTCCTCGCGTAAGATATCACCGGTCCGCAGCCAGCCCGATTCGGAGAGTCGTGTGGGCTGGTCTGGCCAATAGTGCTCCACGATGCAGTCGCCTCGTAGCCAGGCCTCGCCCGCTTGACCTGGTAGAACCTCTTGGTTTTCGTGGTCTCGAAGCGAGAGTCGCGTACCTTCTAGCATCATGCCAGAGTAGTTCGCGGCGACCAAGCCGTCGGTGGGCGCAGCTCCCATGGCGACCATGCCCGCAGCTTCGGTTTGACCGTACATGTAGTAGTAACGTACCCCTACGTTTCGGTAGCGTTCAATGGTGGATGCAACCTCGAGTCCTGTTGCGAACTCAAGGTAGTCTGCGAGATCGATTCCTTGACGATCGGCTGCGAGCTGGATGCGCTCGCCCATGGGTGCGAAGGTGGCGAAGAAGCTAACCAGACCTTGACCGATCGCTTTGGCCGCTTTTTCGGCGTCGAACGCACCGATCACGGTATTCGCTGATCCAGCACAGGTGGCGACGAACATGAGATACGCGCCGAAGGTGTGAGTGAGCGGTAGGAACACTCCGTGGCGAGAGTCTGGTCCGATCTGTACGGCGTTGCGGGTCTGGGTGTATTGGGCTAAGAGGTTGGCGTGGGTGATGACCGCTCCCTTCGGTCGGCCTTCGACCGCTGCGGTATAGATGATGAGGGCCGGTGTCTGAGGCGAAACCGTTCCGTCGGGGAGATCCATGCGAGACGATTGGGCCAGGTCATCGAAGAGAAGGAACTGACCGCCACCCTCTTCGAAGCAGATGATGCTTCGGCCTGTACCGACGATGTTGTGAAGGCGCTCTGCGTTACTAAGGCTGTCCGCCACTGCGATCACCGGCTCTGTTGCCATGACCATGTAGGAGATCTCTTCATCGGTCAGTCGACCCTCAACTGGAACGACGCTGGCGCCAAGGAGAACAGCAGCCCAGTAGAGTTCGATGAGTCTGTGGCAGTTTGATGCAAGAGCGAGGATACGAGAGTCCATGGTGACTCCGTGTGTGCTAAGCCCGTGGGCGATACGGCGGATCTTGTCGGAGAAGCTCTCAAACGAACATCGGTAGTCCTCACAAGCTACCGCAAGATGATCGGGGTAGTGCTTGGTGACGATTGCAAGTTGATCGGCAAGGTTGAACGTAAGGCTCATCGGTCTTGTGCTCCTGGGAGGTGTGAGGCTAGTCTCGGGTAGTGACGCGTACGAACTTGACTGTGCCAACCGCGATAGTCTCTGGTTCAACAAATTCAATGGTAACGGGAACCCCGAGCTCACGCTCGAGCTGATCGGTGAGCAGCTCTGAGAGTCCGTACTCAGCCTCACCTCGCACCGTTGAGCGGACGTGGAGCCGGTCTTGGGGTTGAGCGTGCTCTTTGATCAGCTGGTAGGCCGAGAACTCAGTCTTCGGATGCGCCCAAAGAATGTTCTCCACGTCGTCGGAGAAGATGCGGCGTTCGCCGACCGCTACGGACCAGGCGTAACGTCCTCGGTAGTTGACTCGAGCATGCGTAGAACCGCAGCCGCACGGTGCATCGTTGACCGCAACGACGTCTTCCATTCGATAGCGGAGAAATGGGGTTGCTTCGGCCCAGAGGTTGGTGAGGACGAGCTCTCCCTCAGCTCCAGGGGCGACCGGTAGGAGCGTCTTGGAATCTACGGTCTCTACGACGAACTGATCCTCTGGGTAGTGCAGGGCCGGAGCAGAGAGATGGCACTCTGAGGCGGGGATGTACTGATCGCCGGAGGCGCCCATGTTCCAATAGGGTACTCCCCATGCGTCCTCGAGAATCTTTCTTCGTGCATCGGTACAGAGGAACGCCGAGTAGATGAAGGAGAGGTTGGGATGGATCTCCGTTGGTACGAGTCCATGCTGACGTAGGTACTGCACTTCGATCTCAGGGTGATAGATAAAGATCGCACTCAAGTCGGCTCCGGCGAGCAGTTCGAGATTGGTCTGAACCACGGAGCGATTGTCGAACTCCAGAGCAAAGACCGTCGCACCGATCTTTCGAGCACCCCAAGCGGTCATGGAGTATCCATGCCAGGTCATAGCGGCTTCGAGCCAATTGTTCGTTCGGTAACCCGCTCGAACTCCGACTCGATAGAGCATTCTGGCGAAGTTCTCTGCACTCTGGTCCCAGTCGGCCTCGCTGAGGCCAAATACGTTCGGTGCTCCAGAGGTTCCCGTTGACTTGTGAACCTTCTTTAAGGCGCCGACCGGAACGCAAAGGGTACCACAAAACGGATCACCGTGTGAGCCTCGAAATCGCCGGAGATCGTCTTTGCTCATGATTGGGAGCTTCGTAATGTCGTCAATTGACTTGATGTCGCTTGGTTTGACGCCCGCTGCGTCGTAGAACTCTCTAAAGAATGCGCTGTTGTTGTACACGTGATGTACTTGGCGAATCAGTCGCTCGCTTTGGAGATCTCGAAGAGCGTTTCTTGGCATCGTCTCGATCGTTGGATTCCAGTGCTCTGTAGGTTGACGCTGCACGGCATGACCCCCTTGTTCCTCCGACTCCCCGCTGTCGGATGAGGTAAATCTAGTCTGCTGCTGATTATCTAGTCAAGAGTAGAAAATGTTGCCTGCTCCCCGTCGATTGTCAGCTGGCCCGCTCGCTGAAGGGTCTGCTCGGCCATTTTCTTATGAACTGCGTCGACCATCTCGCCGTTCAGCAGGCCAACCCCCCCTTGCGCTGCGGCCAGGACTTGTCGGGCGTGAGCGATCTCCTCGCTTGAGGGGGAGAAGAGCTCGTTGGCAAGTAGGACTTGACTTGGGTGCAGGCAGATCTTTCCGCTGTAGCCGAGGTCGATGGCTAGTGCGGCATCTGAGCGAAACCCGGCGTCGTCGTGGACTGCGAGAAATGCTTGATCGATGAGAGGTACACCGTGAAGGTGTGCATCGAGTCGTACCTTCGATCGGGCAAAGAGGACCTCTTGACTATCGGATCGCCGACGTCCTCCGAGATCTGCAACGAGGTCCTCGGATCCAAAGTAGGCACAGCTCACTCCGGCCGCAAAGATCTCTTGCGCAGCGGCGACGCCGCGTACCGACTCAATACCTGCGATGATGATTCGTTCACGGTCGTAACCAACGGAGATGTCTCTTCTGACTCGTTCGATCGTCTCCGCTGACTCTACTTTCGGCACGACGACCCCGTCGACGGGAAGCCGGTGGATCAAACGCAGATCCTCCGCATAGTCGTTTGTGCCCGGTTGGTTGACCCGAATGACGATCGGTCGCAAGTGTGGAGATGGAATCGAAGCAACGGTCTTCTCGAGTATCTCCCTAGCCGTCTCCTTCTCGTCGTCGGCAACTGCGTCCTCGAGGTCCACGATAACGAGGTCGGCGTGGAGCTCGACAGACCGTCGAATCTTCTTTTCCGAGCTTGCTGGAACAAAAAGCGCGCTGCGAGGGGCCAGAAGCACAGCAGATTCTCCTTCCAGTGGATGAGCGTGTGTACCTCAGCATACGCTTCGATCGGCCATGGGGTCGTCACGGCTGAGGCCCTTCGTCGGGGTGAGCGTGCTCATGATGCAGACGATGGATCGAGGACGGGAAGATGGTCAGACGCTTCTTGTCTGGGAGAGATGTTCAACTCTGAGTTGGCGATCCGATCATGGCTTTATCCTTGGGAAGCCAAACGTTTAGAGACGAGAGAGGCGGTGTTGTACCGAGCTTAGGTTTAGGTGGTGCTTGAGACCGTAGTTTGAGAGTTTGAGATCTTCTGACTGGGCGTTGATAGCTCCTCAGATCTCACTGTAAGGATGACGAGCTTGCTGTGCTCCTTTTGACCTCAAGTGTTGGTAGCAGATCGTCGCCGAGGGGTCGGATGAGCCGCTGTGTTGGCCAGTGGGGTCGAGTCGGTTAGGCTGACGGTATGGCAAGACGTCAACTCCGTATCTTTGGTGACCCTATCCTTCGACAACGAGCGATCGAGGTAGAGGACTTTGACGGATCGCTACGCAAGCTGGTGGAAGATATGTCTGACACCATGATCGAGGAGAACGGTGCTGGTCTCGCTGCGCCTCAGATCGGTGTCGGACTTCGAGTTTTTGTCTATGGGGTCGACGACGAAGAGGATGAGGACAATATGTCCATTCGTCACATTGTCAATCCTGTCTTGATCGAACAATCTGTAGAGGAGATTGAAGACGTCGAGGGCTGTCTCTCGATCCCGGGGCTGCGCTATGACCTCCTTCGTCCCCGAAGGATCGTCGCCCAAGGTTTCAACATGCACGGTGAGCCGATCACTATTGAAGGCACCGAGCGTGTCGCTCGGGCGCTCGCTCATGAAACCGATCACCTAGATGGAATCCTCTTCGTGGACCGCCTCGACGAAGAGCGCCGCAAAGAGGCGCTCCGTGAGATTCGCCTCCTTATTCTCGACGGTGAGAACGTTATGGTCAAGGAGTCTCCTCACTCCTAACATTGTGTTCCGAAAGAAGGGTGTTCTTAGCGGTGTGCTAACGAAGCAGTCGGCCCGATGCGCGCTTCGACCGTAACCTTCTTCAGGCCGGGAAGGTACCCCTGGGCCTATCGGCGCACTTAACGGCGGATCTCTAGGAGCAAGCTCGGTTCGAACTACTTGACGAATTTTTGAAAGAGGACGACAGCCGTCCTCGATCATTCATCGAATCCAGGTGGTCGGGATATCGATGCTCATAGGTCTTGACGGGATAGAGTGAAGGACCACTGTCTTACGACGACCTATCTCCTTGCTACGTGATACGATCGCTAGAAGTAGGGTCTGAACCAACAGAACCTATGCGTCGTTGTTGGCTCGATGGTGGTAAATCCACTCCTTCTCTTCCCTGTGTTTCTCTTTCAGCGCGCAAGCAGGGAGAATAGGGAGATCTGGTTGGCGGTGGAGGCGAGCTTTGGCGGTGTCGGAGGGCACTGGTCTCCTCTGTGGTCCGGCTCTCTTCTTCGAGCGGGGAGTGGTGAAGTACAGTAGCGCTCTATGAAATCGGACTTCTTTCACATCGGTGTAGGACCGAAGGATCGGACTCGGCCACGAGGTGACTATCTGTCCTTTCGGTCCAGGACGCTGTTTCGATACGGAATGCGAGTCCGTCTCGGTTGCGGCATAACGGGATAGCTTCAGTGATTGCGACTTGACGCGCTGTTAGAGCCTGCAGACCCTGACCTGGATCGTGCGCCCTGGTGGGACGTCCACTGTCGTGGTATGCTCCTGTTTGGTTCTGAGAGATCCGAGTGAAGCAAGAGAGCCACATGAAATCATTTGCCTTTCCTCGGAGACCTACGCCTACCCGCACGGTCGTGAGCTCGTAAAGCGCTACCGCCTAGAAGAGGTGGAGCGCTGACAGGCGCAATCGCTATGGTAGGTGGACTTTAGTTCGGTGCCCTCGGCACGGTTCGAGCTGATTTCGGTCCGACGGTCGATGGAACGAACAGCGCAGTTGTGAGATTGAAGACTTGGCCGTGGCAGTTCTGCGCTTCCGCGGTTCAATTGGCTAGCGCTTCGGTCGGTTATCACCGATCTCGGGGACTTGAGCGCTCGAGGGTACCTGTAGTGGCTTAGGTCACCTGAACGTGAGGTAACGACGTAGTGTTTGAGTAATCATTGAGACGACAGCATCGTCAGTGAGGTGTAGCGTTGAGGCATGCGTAACGATCTGCTCATCGAGGATCTCAAGCCAACGGTTGAACGCCTCATGGAGCGACACCTTTCGAGTGCGAAAGAGTGGTTTCCACATGAGCTCGTGCCGTGGTCGTTGGGTCGAGACTTCGTGAGCGATGAAGAGTGGGACCCTTCAGCGGTAAAGCTCGAGACTGGAGTATCGAGTGCCCTCTTTGTGAATCTTCTAACCGAAGATAATCTGCCGTACTACTTCAACTCAATCGACCGTATCTTTGGTGCGTCGGTGTGGGGGGAGTGGGCTCGACGGTGGACTGCAGAGGAGCAACGGCACTCGATCGTAATTCGTGACTACCTTACGGTGTTGCGCCTGCTCGATCCCGTAGCACTAGAGCGTGCTCGCATGAAGCAGGTCAGTGGTGGGATAGTCCCTGATCCCGACGATGCTACTGAGGCACTGGTCTATGTCACGCTCCAAGAGCTTGCAACCAGGGTATCGCACCGCAACACTGGCAAACTCTTAGATGATCCCTATGGCATGGCAATTATGGCGAGAGTCGCAGCAGATGAAAACCTGCACTATCTGTTCTATCGAGATCTCACCCAAGTGGCCCTTGAGCGTGATCCTTCGACGACGATCTGTGCCATTGAGAAACAGGTCCAGAACTTTGCGATGCCTGGTGTTGGCATCGAGGAGTTTGATCGGCACTCAAAGCTGATTGCAGAGGTCGGCATCTACGACTTACAGTTGCACGTCGACTTCGTGCTCGTTCCGGTGCTGGTCAAACAGTGGAAGATCGGATCAATCGGTGGATTAGATGCTCAGGGCGCTCGAGCGCAGGAGAACTTGATGAGCTATCTCGAGCGTGTCGGTAGACTCGCCGATCGACTTCGTGCTCGCAAGGAGGATCAGCGGCGGTGAACTCATCGGTCGGCCTGAATAGGGTGATACGGAGGATCGCTGCCGAGGCTTGCCGGTTGAGTCACAGGGTGAAGTGGTCGGGTTCTTGTGTGGCGGAGTGAGGTCGACCCTACCCACGTAGATAGTAAGACGGCGGTGACGTGACGGCAGAATCGAAGGCGGCTCGTCGCCGAAGGGCCTATGCGGTGACGACCTCAGTAAGCGAACTCGAAGCGCTGAGCGTTGATGAGTCATCGGAGGTCCGCCGTGGAGTGGCCGTTAATCCGTCCGCCCCGGCCGGTCTGCTTGAAGTGCTCTCTCACGATAGGAGCGTGGGAGTACGACGGGCGGTTTCGGAGAATCCTAATGCCTCCTCCGCAACGCTCGAGATGCTCAGTCACCTTCGGGATTGGGAGACGAGGGTGGGGGTAATTTTGAATCCGTCCTCCTCTCCCAGTGTGTGGAACGCTTTGGTGGACGACGAACGACTCGATGTTCGATTGGCCCTCGCCTACCACGATCGGAGCGAGCTCGATACCTTAGATCGTCTCGCTGTGGATCCGGTAAAAGGTGTACGACAAGGGGTGGCGGGTAATGAGGCAACTCGACCGGAGACGCTGGTCGCCTTGAGTCGAGACGAAGAAGCGAGCGTTCGGCGAGCAGTGGCGGGAAACCTCCGTACCCCGGTCGCTTGCCTGCGTACGTTAGCCACTGACGAACACGTTGCTGTTCGACATGAAATCGCGTACCATCCCATGACTCCACCGGATCTCTTGGTGCTCTTGGGGAGGGACGACTCTAGTGCGGTTCGACGGGGTGTGGCCCGACATTGCGCAATAACGCAAGAGCTTCTCTATCTGCTGGCACACGACGAGAGTGTGGAGGTTCGTGAGGGTGCTGCTTATAACCCCTTGACGCCACAGGCTCTTCTTGGTGTTCTAGCAAACGATCTCAGTGCCGATGTCCGGTTGACTGCGGCACGAAATCCACGGTGTGATCTCATCTCTCTTCAGCGGCTCGCACTCGACGAGAGTGCAGAGGTCCGCAGTGTCGTTGGATCTTGTTGTGGAGCAACGCCAGAGATTCTCGATAGGCTCGCCCGCGATCCGGTGCCGTTAGTTCGCGCGAAGGTAGCGCTCAACGCTACGACGGGACAACTGAATCTGGAGCAGCTTGCACGCGACGTCGAGCAGACCGTTCGTTATGGCGTTGCTGCGAATCCCTCGTGTCCGAGCGAGCTGTTTGCTTCCTTGCTCGGTGATTCCAATCGTGACGTCCGCCAGGCGATGGCCTCCAATGCGCGTCTCACCCCCGAGCTTGCCGTCCAGATCTCCTTCGATGAGGACTGGGAGATGCGCGCAGCGGTGGCACGGTGTGCCTCTGTGCCAGTGTCGGTGCTCAGCGATCTAGCTTCAGACAAGGTGGTGGGGGTTCGTCAAGCGACGGCTCGGAATCCAAGTGTTACTCCTGCGATTCTTGAGAGGCTCGCGGCGGATGTGAACTTCCGCGTTCGATTCAACGTCGCGAGTCACACGGCTGTGACGATTGAGATCCTTGATCGGCTGCGACGAGATTGTAGTAGTGGAGTTCGAGAGATGGCCGAGCATCGTCGGCGCGAGTTCGATCCATCGTGAGCGCACTGCCGCTTTTGTGCCTGCGGTCTAGGCGAGCGACTTGTGGTCGAGACTACCGCGCGTGCAAGGAACCCGTAGTGGTGGCGTAAGCCATTGGGAAACCGTACGCTCCGTCACTCGACGTCGGTAGATCCCGTGCTGACACGGAGACGCAAACTGGTTCGGTCAACGTCTTCGACAGGGCTGCTGTTTCGACAAGGATGCCTCCTGGGTTCCCCCACGCCAGCGTGGACTGCGATACGATCGTATGCGAAGCGCAGCGGGGCTGAGGGACGAGACTGGGTGGGTACCTGTACGGCCGTCAAAGTGTTCTTGGAGTCTCGTGCCACCTTAGAGAAGGGAAGTTGACCGATGGACGTTCGTGTTGGAGACGTCGAGAAGCACTTGACCGCAATGGAGGCTATCGACACCTCAACGGACGACGGTGCTCATAGCGCTCTTGCCCATGCAATGGCAGCGACGAACCGTATCAATGACGTGCACGGGGATACCTCTCGTATTCGGGAGCGCTTGGAAGGAGACGTCTCTCGTGATTTGGTTGACAAGCTTGACGATTGGATTAAACGGTTGCTCGGAGCTCTGACCAAGATCGCTGCGCAGCTGAAAGCGACGTTTTCTATCTCTGTTGGGACTGGGATCTCGGTCACGATGAACTTCGGCCCTTTCAGTGCACCTGTCTCGTAGCGACGCCGCTCTCGACCGTCGCAACTGGAGTTCGTTGACCCTGATCGCAGCTGACATTGCACCTCTGTACTGTAGGTGTTATCGTCGTCGGGAAGGCCGGTACCCGTTTCGTGTGAGTCCGATGTTAGCGAAGACGTGCTAGGACACAGGATCAGGTGTCTCGACGCCCCTAATAGAGACCGATCTTCTTGGGGTTTGACGGTCTGCCTGTTTCGCTCGAACGAGAGATCGAGTACCGTTCTCGATCTGCTGATGTGACGGCCCTGGAGCGACCGGGCTAATGGTGTGGGATCCGTCGATGTAGGAGAGTTCGAACGGTGCTCCTTTCGAGCGCGAGCCCAGCGTCTGTGCGGTGGCCCTTTCGGCGTAGGGTGGTTTGAGGGAACGATCTCCAACGTGACGGAAGGCGAGGTGCTTGATGACGAGCCTGATGCGGAGGTCGAGCAGTGCTCAACGCGAGCTACTCCTTGATCTTCGGCGCACGCGCCGTCGCCGTCGCCTCGGAGACCTTGATATTGTGGTCTCAATCTATCGTGTCTACCTCACTGCGATTCTAGGAGGTGGAGCTGCCTGGGTTTTGGCGACGGTGGTAGGTGGGCATCACGAGACATCTGATGGACTCCAGTCGGTCATAGCCCATGGTCCGGAGATCGTTGGACTCGTCATCGCCTCGATCGTTGTGATTGGTCTGCGCTCCGGAGGGAGGGGTGGACCACTCGTTCTTGACGCAGCCGACGTGCGCCACGTCTTGTTGGCTCCGATCGATCGAACGGTGGTGCTCCGAGGGCCAGCATTGCGACAGGTGCGCTACGCGGCGCTCGTATCGGGAATTGTTGGGGGATTCGCCGGGGTGCTCGCTTCTCGACGACTCGGAGGCGGTTGGCCAACCTGGGCTCTGCTTGGGGCGCTCGTCACCGTCGTTGCAGTGGCGGCGTCTCTCGGTTGTGCGATGGTAGTGTCGGGAAGGCAGTGGCGCAAAGGTGCCGTCCGTCTTGCGATCGTGGGCGTGCTCAGTTGGTCTCTGGCGGATCTTGAGCTTGGACGAGCCACCTCGCCGATGACATTGCTTGGGGAGGTCGCGCTGTGGCCCCTTCGATTTTCTTGGATCGGCCTGGTGGGCATCGCTGTTGGTGTGGGACTCGCTATCGCCGGGTTGCAGGTCGTTGGTGGTACGTCGTTGGAGAGCTCGGTCCGTCGAGCGGGTCTCGCTGGTCAAGTTCGCTTTGCGGTGACCACGCGGGACTTCCGTACAGTCGTCTTGCTTCGTCGACAGCTCGCACAAGAGCACGAGCGTCAGCGTCCATGGTTCGTCATTGGATGGCGCTCCTCGAGGGTAGCGAAGCAGGAGGCGCAAGGTCTTCGGTCTTGGAACGTTCCCCAAGGTGGAAAACGATCGTTGGTTGACGCTCTCTGGCGGCGTGGCTGGCAAGGCTTACTTCGTTACCCCGTCGTACGTCTCGCCAGAGTCGTGCTGCTCAGCTTGATCGTCGGCCTCTCTTTCTATGGAGTCTGGCACGGCATTACGGCGCTTCTCTTCGTGGTTGGTATGGCGCAATTCCTGATCGGCCTCGAGCTCTCCGAGCCCCTCGCTCAGACCGTTGACCGGCAAGCGCTACAAGATCTGATGCCCAGCTCTGCGGGACGGATTCATCTCGTGATACTGTTGCCGTCGCTGTGTTTGATGGTGCTCGTCGATCTCGTAGCGTTGATGACGACGTTTGTGCTCGGAGGCGAGCAGAGCACTCTGCTCAGCGTCGGACTTGTGACTCTCTTTCCTCTAGCGCTTACCGGTCTGAGCGGAGCGGCTATGAGTACGATTAGTGGCGTACCGCCTGCCTTTCGTGAAAGCGATCTCTTTCTTCCACCTGAGATTGCGAGCTTGAGGCTGTACCTTCGCACACTCACGCCTCCTGCGGTCTCGACCCTTGGGGCGATGCCCGTGGTCTTTTCGGCCGAGATAGTGAACCATGGTGGCACCACCTCGGCAACTGCAGCTGCATTCGCAGGTGGAGTCGTAACGCTGGTGATTGTGGTAGGGGTCGTGGTTTGGGTCCTTGTTCGTGATTCCGTGAGACGGGCGTATGCAGGTATGACCGAAAGGTCTAGGACGGGAGTCAAATCGTGAGTAGCGTAGGTGAGCAGTCGATGCTCGAGACCGTAGGACTGGAAAAGAGTTACGATGATCTCGCAGCGCTGGAGCCCCTGACGATCTCCATACCGCAGGGGCAGAGAGTCGCGCTGGTGGGAAGAAATGGTTCCGGGAAGACGACCTTCATCAAACTCGTCGTTGGACTCTTGGATCCAACGGGTGGGAGCGTGAGGATAGCAGGCGAAGCCGCCGGATCTCTGGCGGCTCGCTCGCTCGTCTCGTACATCTCAGATGAGCCGGTTCTCTATGATGATCTCTCGCTAGCTGAACATATTGAGTTAATCTGTCGTCTCCACGGCGCTCAAGATTGGGAGGATCGCGCAATCTACCTCCTCGACCGCTTAGAGCTATCGTCAAGGATCGATCGCTTACCCTCAAGGTTCTCTCGAGGACTTCGACAAAAGACAGCGATTGTGCTTGGCCTGATACGACCATTTTCTGTGCTCATCGTTGACGAACCTTTTGTAGGGCTCGATCCCTTAGGTCGAGAGGTATTCGTTGACCTACTAGGACAGGCGGCGAATGGTGGTTCCACTTTGGTGATTGCAACCCATCAACTTGAGTTTGCTGCGAGCGTTGATCGGTGTCTGGCTCTACGAGATGGGGCACTGGTCTTTGATGGACCGCCTGGTCAGGCTGAACTCTCCGATGTCGTTCAGTAACTTGTAGCACCGGACTTAAGGTTTGTCGTCGTTCTCTGCCGCGGTGCTTTGACGGTCGAATCGACCGCTCGTGCGATCGACGACGTCTGTCGGCGTTACTATCTCGTCTGAGAAACGAGAGCGGGTGGCGCTCAGAGTGTCGATGTCGAGTACCACTTGTCGCTCTGGCGCGCGTCTGGGCTCGGTCGCTGAGGCGATGTTGTGGCACTCGATCGAACGTGGGCACGTTGTTGACCAAGCATCGGAGAAATGAGAGCGGACCGCATGGAGTAGAGAAGGTGCCGGGCGGGTTTTGGGACGTTAACGTCCGTGGTCGGTGTAGCTCAGCTGTCGATGTGCATCGAGCGGTGCCGGTAGGTAGAGCTTGTGCAGATTGATCGTTGGCGATCCTCAAAGGAACGAGCTGGCTGTCCCTGTTGGAGATGGGAGCATCGAGCAGGTAGTGCGTCGTGGGGCTCATGGTGTTTGCGAATGAGCTAGCAGGAACCGTTGTCGAACAGCGAGATCTTCGATCGGGTAACATCGGCTATCAGCTCATAGACCTAAAGGAGTCCTCCGTGTCCGAACATGCGATCTACGACTATATCCCTCATCATCGGACCAAGGCTCGACTGGATGGGAAGTCGGAGAAGCCGGTCAAGGTTACAGAGCAGCTTCCTACTGGGAGCGCCGCTGCCCGATTCAATGCACGCCTAGCCGTCAAGGTAACGACCGGAGTTGGCACGATGTGGTGTGCCTACGCGTTTGCAGTTATTGCGCTGGTGAGCTTACCCCAGGCAATCAGCTCTCATAGTGCCGTCATTCTCGTATCGTGGGTCTCACAGACCTTTCTCCAGTTAGTCCTTCTCTCGGTGATTATTGTTGGTCAAAACGTGCTCGCAGCGGCGGCCGACAAGCGATCTGAGGCGACGTACCAAGATGCTGACGCAGTGTTGCGAGAGTCGGTCATGATTCAAGAACATCTGCTCGAGCAAGATAAGGCGCTGAGTGAGCTTATGGATAAGCTCGCCCGACTCGAGGCCAAGATTGCCTCCTAAAGTCGCCGGCGACATCTGCGGGAGCTGAGGTGGGGGATATTCGACTGGTAGCGGAGAGGTTGCGTAGCAAGTTCATGGTCTTTGAGGGGTCGTCGGCATCTCAGTGGATTGGAATAGTTCGTCGATCGCTGGGCGGACCCGGAGCAGAGTCGGTCGCAGCTCAGTCGCGAATGCTAGGGAATGGGCTCCTCGTCTTGGTTGATCGATGTCGTGACTGAGGTCGACGTTGGTGTTTCTATCTTCGAAGTTCGTCGCTCCTCATTCGGGGTGGCGTCTTTGAAGAAGCCGTAGAACGTGAGTGCGTTGGCTAGCTGGAGTACGCTGGAGAGAAGAAAGGGAGCTGCGAGATCGACGAGTGCGAAGAGCTCTCCTGCGAGAGCTGGGGTCACCGCAGAGAGCGCCTGTGCAGGTAGGTTCGAGAGCGCCGCAACTCTGGAGCGCTCATCAGGGTCTGCCATTCCCATGACGTAGGACTGGCGGAGAGGGAGTGCCATCCGTTGGCCGAACATCCTTACGAGATAGATCGCTCCCGCTATGAGGAAAGTTGGCGCAAGCACCATAGGGATCAGGAGGAGCGAGACCACGATTCGGAGCACGGTTGTGGCGCGAACGAGACCAAGTCGACGGGAGAGGCTCGTGACCGTCATATTAGAGATGAGGCTGGTAGCGTTGATGACCGCAAAGAGGAGGCCGATCTGTGCAGCGCTGACACCGTAGCGTCGATAGAACCAGTAGGTGATGAAGGGCCCGAACAGACCGATAGCTGCACCGTTGAGGCCATTGGTGATCCAGAGACGGAAGACCAGCCCTCTCGACTTCTGAGGGAAAAAACGTCGGCGAGCGTCCCGCGAGATGGAGGGCAGCGGTGGCTCTCGGATCCAAAGGGCGATGATTCCTGCCGCTCCAGCGAAGCAGGCTAAGGCGATGAATGCGATGCGATAGGTGGGGAGAAGAGTCGTAGCAGTTGCGTGACCGCGTACGAGCACGCTGACCATAAGTCCACCCAGCAGTGAACCGAATGTTGTTGCAAGTCCGAGACGGGCAAAGGCGGGTGTTCGTTCTCGGTCGCTCACCGATGCTGCGATGAGGGCCTGCTCGGCCGGGAGGTAGGGGCCCACGTTGCCAGCCCCAGCGCCTCCTCCACGGCCGAACGAACCTAGGGCGGCCCCGATGACGACGACCGCTCCTGCGTTAGAGACAGCGAACGCGACCGCTGCAAGAGCAGTAAGCAGGGGGATGAGGACTAGGAAGAATCGTCGGCCGATGCGGTCTGCGAGAAACCCTACGGCCGTTGAC
>JAJYZP010000158.1 GCA_021799875.1 Actinomycetes bacterium
CGACGAGTCCTGGCGCAATGGCGCCCGCATCGCCCTCAAAGCGTACGCCGACGAGGCGCTGCAAGAGACTCCCACAATCGAGCACGTTGTGGTCGTCGCTCGAACCGGAGCAGACGTGCCGATGGCTGTCGATCGCGATATCTACTACCACGACCTGATCAAAGGACAGGCAGACACCAAGCCATCAACAGAGACATCCTCGGAAGACCCTCTCTTCATCCTCTATACCTCAGGAACGACCGCTCGTCCAAAGGGCATCGTTCACACCACCGGTGGATACCTCGTCGGAGTTACGACCACGGTTCGCCAGGTCTTCGACCTCCAAGAGAACGACGTCTACTGGTGTACTGCCGATATTGGGTGGGTGACCGGGCACAGCTATATCGTCTATGGCCCACTCTCCAACGGCGTCACCAGCGTCTTGTACGAAGGTGTGCCGAACTTTCCCGAGAAGGATCGGAACTGGGAGATCATCGAGAAGTACGGCGTCACACAGCTCTACACCGCTCCTACGGCGATTCGTACCTTTATGAAGTGGGGAACAAGCTATCCAGAGGCCCACGATCTCACTTCGCTCCGCATTATCGGCACCGTCGGCGAGCCGATCAACCCCGAAGCATGGATATGGTACCACACGTTCATCGGTGGGGGAACCTGCCCTGTCGTCGATACGTGGTGGCAGACAGAGACCGGCCATATCATGATCGCTCCCCTGCCGGGCATCACTACCACAAAACCCGGTTCGGCAACGAAGCCGCTTCCAGGGATCGGTGTCGACATCGTCGACGATAACGGCGATTCAGTTCCACTCGGCGGAGGCGGATACCTCACCTTGACGCACCCGTGGCCCGGGATGGCTCGATCGATCTTCAGAGATCCTGAGCGATTCAAAGACGTCTACTGGTCAAAGTTTTCCCGACCGGAGAAGAACAAGTGGGTCTACTTTGCGGGCGATGGTGCAAAGCGGGACACCGACGGCTACTACTGGCTGCTCGTACGAGTCGATGACGTCATGAACGTCTCCGGTCATCGCATCTCGACCCTCGAGGTCGAATCTGCGCTAGTCGATCATCCTGCAGTCGCCGAAGCCGCTGTGGTTGGACGCATTGACGACACCACCGGCCAGGCTATCGCTGCATTCGTGACCTTGAAGGGGACCAACGAGGGATCACGAGAGCTCATACTCGAGCTACGCGACCACGTTGCCACCAAGATTGGCAAAATTGCTCGTCCTGCGTCGATCGTCTTTACCGATGAGCTACCAAAGACCAGGTCGGGAAAGATCATGCGGCGGCTCTTGAAAGACATCTCCGAACAGCGCCAGCTCGGTGACGTGACGACGTTAGCCAACGCCGGGGTCGTCCAAGAGATTGCAGCCCGAGCGGAGGCTATGCGAAACGCCGACGAGGAGTAAACCTCTCACAACCTACTCCGAGCTCAACATGCGCGTGTGCGAGTAGATGACAATACTTGAGAGGTAGCACACCTAGTACCAAGCGAGCCTCTCCACAAAGTTAGAACGCGGTAGTCCGCCTCAGAGTTCCGCTAGCCATTCGGGTTATAAACATCAAGCGCCACGAGGAGATCTGCGTAGCTCGCTCGCAAACTCAGAGGGCTGAACACGAACACTGGAGTGCTAAGAAGCGACCGAGCTCTTGCACCGTGACAACTAGAGCTCTTCACTGTGAGGTCTGAGCCCTCCATGTCGTAGGTCCACGAGGGTCGGCCGTAGCTCCCGCTCACAGGTCAGCAGCCGCTCCGTACCGTCACCGTGCAACGGCCTCCACCGTCGATACGATCACAGTCTCACGGTGCACCTACCTGAAACTCTTCAAAGATGCCAACGAGTGAGATCACAGATTTCAACTGTCAACGCTCCGGCGCACGCCTCCACGAGACCATGCGGCCGAACGCAGCGGCGAAACGGTCCTGCATGGACATCGATGGATCTCCCGTGTCGACGCTGCCTCCGTTCGAATTGGAGTACACCGACAGGGTCAACTAAGCCGTGACTCCTCTGAACAAGCTCCTCCAGCAACGTTCCTGCAAGCAATCCGAGGCATGACGACGATCCACTCCAATCTTTGAGATGAGCATCGTCGAGATGAGACCCGAACGCTTCGGACCGAACCGGCCTCAGTTACCTCCGCAGAGTACGCACCTCGGAGCTGGCCCCGCCACCACAGGAGCTACGACACACGGAGTCCAACCGTTTCAACTTCGTGACGCTCTTACGACGCAGTCTGAGAGTTCGAGGTCGGTGGCCAGCGCTCATCGATGATTGAGGCCAGTGGGTGCGGCCCGAGAACTCGACGGAACTCATCGAGCGCAGCCGAACGCTCATCTGGATCATCTCCCGCTTCCACAACGGCTGCCAGCCTCTTTAACGCAGCAACGACATCGGCGTAAATACCTCGACCATCGAGTGCCTGAGCCTTATCGAGGGAATCGCTGAACCTCGCACGATCTCCCGCTACGAGAGCGGTACACGCTCTCTCAAGGGCGCCGTAGGCTTCGCGTTGCTGCTGCCCCGGCGGCGTCGTGTTCGCCATCATTCACCCCTTTCACACTCTACGGCTCCGTACCACCACCGTCGTGATCGACATCTCCAACGGCATCGTCATCGCCTGGTACCGAGCCACACCGATCTCAAGAGCCCATCTCCTCTCGGCTCGCCTCAGCCTATCTCGTAACGATCTCCGCATCGACGCGCCCGTCCGGAGTCTGTCGTGAGATCTCCTCGGATCCGTAGCTACGTACGATCCAAGCGCTTCAGATGAATCGAGCCTGCACCTTCCAACCCGATCATGGCCGAAGTAATCGACCTCGGAGCACGAGTCTCAATCAATGTCGTCAGAAGATTCTCCACCAGCCTCGTCAGAGCATCCCAGTCACCGTGCACCGCCTCGTCATCGATGAGCTCCAACGTTCGCCAGAGTTCTTCATCTGCAATCGGTTCTAGTCCCTGTTCTAAGCCAGCTCGTGGTGTCATCCCTCCTCGCTCCAGAGCGCTTCCTCCTGCCCCACTCTCGCACGGTACAGGCGCACCACAGAGCTCGACGACTCCACTCAGTACCTGATGGACCGAGATCTCACCCGCATCGAGGCGATCAAGAAGCACGCCTAGGTGCACGGCATCACGCTTTGAGAGTCGAGCTCGGAGCAACGTCTTATCCACCGATCTCAGCTAGATCTCGCCTTGGAGTCGTCGTCCAACTTTTCGAGCAGTGCAGCAAGTACCGAATCTGCGAGGATCTTGGCCTCTGGCTTGAGATGGTAGCGACCCTCTCTGATCTCCACAAAGGA
>JAJYZP010000159.1 GCA_021799875.1 Actinomycetes bacterium
TCTCTCGGTGTCTTCAATGCAGCGAGCAACCGAACTCTGAGAACTATGGCGATAGCACCGAGGGTGATATCGAGAGAAGTTTGTATGGTAGAGGAACGGAAGCGCATTCGCTTCTGTCCTGGCCCTGGATGCCAGGAGCTGAGCCGCAGTGGAGATCTTGATGAAGGTCCTCATCGTCGAAGATGACACACGTATGGGCGCCCTGCTCGTTCAGGCTCTCAACGAAGACGGGCGTGCTCCGACGCTTGCGACCAATGGCCTCGATGCTTTGGAGCTCTGCGATCGCGAGAGTTTCGACGTTGTTCTCCTCGATGTGATGTTGCCGGGTGTGGATGGATTCACCCTCTGTCGAAGACTTCGAGACGCGGGAAATCAAGCGACGATCATGATGGTAACTGCAAAACACGAGCTTGAGAATCGGATCGAGGGACTTGATGCGGGTGCGGACGACTATCTGATCAAACCGTTCAGTCTTCGTGAGCTCTTAGCCCGACTGCGTGCGGTGCAGCGTCGGTTGGAGCGACCAGTTTCCACGATGGTCCGAGTCGGACCACTCACGTTAGACCCTCGTAGTCGACGTGTGATCGGTGGGCAGTGTGCGGTGCAACTTTCTGCTACCGAATTTGATCTTTTCAGTTTTATGACGAGAAATCTCGAAGTGGCGCTCTCTCGAGGTCGCATTCTTGAAGCGGTCTGGGAGTTCCCTCACGAGGGGTCATCGAATGTGATCGACCAGTACGTTGCGTATCTTCGGCGTAAGCTTGAACCGCTCTCGCATCTGATAACGATTCAGACCGTTCGTGGTATTGGCTATCGAGTGAGCTGTGTCAAGAACGAACCATTGGAGATCGGTGAGCGGTCTGATTGTGTCGGTCGAGATCCGGAGCGTTTAGGGTCTCGAAGTGGTGCACGCAAGAGCGTTACTCCGGGGAACCGTGATGATGTCAGGACGAGCTTGTGAAGCTGAGGGTTCAGGTCGCTTTGGTCTCCATGATTGTGACCGCTCTCATCTTGGGGTTGAGCGGAGTCCTTGCGATCAGGCTGGTCTTGAATCAGGTAGTTGGAACTGCAGATCAGGCACTTCAGGCACGTTCGCGCTCTATCGAGCGTAGACTCGTCTTCTCGTCGACGAGACCTGTCCTCCCATTCGAGATTCCTTCGAACTTTCGGGGTTTTGGGCCGAGTAGAGTCGTTCCGCTCGCCCAGTTGCTCACTGACTCCGGAAAAGTCCTGTCGACCTTTGGCGGTGCCTCTACCAAAGCGTTACTCTCCGGCCCGCTTCATATCCCCGCTCCTGGAGTGTCAGAGTTTTACTCGCTCAGCCGATCTCATGGCATGTATCGAGTACTTGTGGAGCGCTCCGCGTTTAACGGCCATGAGCTCGTTCTCGTTGCACTCCCAATAGGACCGGATCTCGCCCTCGTCAATCGTCTACGAGACGTTTTGATTATTATCTGGATGCTTTCGGTGATGATGTCTGGTTTTGGAAGCTACCTCCTCGCTCGTCGTGTGCTGGCACCGGTTGAGCGTCTTCGGCGCAGGGCGGCGGAGGCCGAGATCTCAGCGGAGGCGATCTCGTTACCGGTTCCACAGACTCATGATGAGGTCGAGGCCCTAGGCCAGACGATGAACTCTCTGCTCGGTCGACTCCAAGGTGCCTTAGCCGATCAGCACCGCTTTCTCTCAAATGCCAGTCATGAACTGCGTACGCCGCTTGCAGCGCTCCGCCTCGAACTCGAGCTTGCTGTCAGTACCGAGCGCAGCGAGGAGGAGTTGCGCCGAAGCTCTCAAGAGGCGCTAACCACGACCGAGACGCTCGTGGATCTCGTCGAGCGGCTCTTTACTCTCTCCGTACTTGATGAGCGCATTCCTATCTCCGACTCCAACGAACTCGATATCGTAGAGATCTGCCAAGATGCAGTCGCGCTCCGAGCTGAACAGGCGAAAGTTTGTGATGTTGCTCTTGAGCTGTGCTCCATGGATAGTGAAGTTATCGTCGGAGAGCGAGCGTATCTGACCTTAGCGGTCTCTACCTTGATCGACAATGCCATACGGTTCTCGAACCCGAGCGGTACCGTTACGGTCGAGGTGACCTCGAAAGCGGTGCCGAACTGCGAGAAGTTTGAGCGCCAGGTTTCGGTCGCAGTGACTAACCATGGTCCGGGGTTTCCTCTTGAATACCTACCACAGGCCTTCGATCGGTTCTCGAGACCGGATGAAGCTCGGCCAAGAGTAGCTGGCGGTGCAGGTCTCGGACTTGCGCTCGTCAAGTCGATAGCCGAGGCTCACCAGGGTTTCGCCGAGATCGTTGCACCTGGTCCAGGGGAGACCAAGGTACGCTTTGTTGTTCCGTCACAGAGGAACCTTTCCAAAGTGTCGTAATCACGACGGTGTTACGGTGCTAACGACCGTGAAGTCTGCGATCGTCAGCGTTCTCTCCGGTCGCTAGGACCTGATAGACCCGGCTCTCATTGCTTCTCGTTGGGTCTTCAGCGAGCGCTGGTGGTTCGAAGCTACGTGATGAGGTGGAGATGGACTGCTCGGTAGGAGATCCTTGTCATTCTTGGGTCTGTATGGGTAGAGGTAGTAGCTGCCTCTACAACACGGGCTTGCGGCAGCGCAGGACAGTAGGGGTGCGAGGTGGCCTTGGGGTGGATCTGTGCGCCAAAGGTCACTGGTGAAGTTCGAATGGTGAGCGGAAGGTTCTTTCCGGACAGCTTGAGGTGATTACTCGATCTGTAGGGCGCTCTTCGTAGTAGAGCAGGAGCGATCAGACCTCTTCGTCGCGTCGTTTTTGTGTGCACATCGTTCGATCTACACGGGACGAGATCGAGACCGCACGAGATCGACTCGCTTCTTGGCCCATCACGGGTGTTCCCTTCGATGCAGGTCGACTAGGCGAGCTTGTTGATGTGAGAGTTCACATTGAATTTTCGAGCTACCCTTACCTCCGGTTCTCTACTGTTTCGCACTATGCGCGAGAGATCTTTGATTCGACGGTCGGGCAGCTGAGCGGCGGTATGAGCGAAGTCCAGTTCACACAGCCAGCACCCACTGCGCGAGACAGTATTCGTCGACCCTCTCTGGGCAAGCGACTGGGCATGGCGGTACGTTCACACCTCGTGATCAGTACGTTGGTCGCACTCGTCGTCCTCTCTGGATCGGCGTACGGGGTGTATCGAGTGACGAAGGCCTCCACATCCAACTTCATCGATGGTGTGGCGTCGGTTGCTACGATTCGTCAAAGTACATCACTTTCAGGCACTGTGG
>JAJYZP010000049.1 GCA_021799875.1 Actinomycetes bacterium
AAGGAGCTGCTCCGGTCGTTGCTGGCTCGCCGCAAGGGACGAGAGTGTGACGATGACTCCGATGGAGATCGTCGATCGATTTGTATAGAGGAAGCCACGACCTTTCAGCTGACCGGTACATCCGAGGATCTCGATATCGACGCCTTGTGTGTCGCTAACGCGGAATCGTTCGTTGATCGTTGAGGATGGAAGCTCCAGGACCTCTTTGACTCCGAGAGTCATAGAGCTGGCCGAGAAGTTTGGGTACAACCCCACCTCGCGCGCCAGACGCGAGTTCGCTCCATCACATGCGATCGTCCACCGAGCTCGTATGGCGTTATCGCCTCCTTGGTCGGTGACAACGCCGACGACCTTGCGGTCGACTCCTTCTCCTTCTATAAGGGCTTGGGTGGCAGTTGTGGAGGTGAGTAAGGTAGCGCCGGCCGTAACGGCCTGTGATGCGAGCCAGGAGTCCAACCGGGACCGTTCGACGGTTGCCCCGTTTTGCCTCTTCGATCCCCACGACTCGTCGGAGTAGGAGAGCTCTAGAGAACGACTGCCGTTGAGGATCATGGTCGAGCGGGTGGTAATCCATCGTTCGATAGGCGCTTCCGTCCGCCATTGGGGTAGGAGCGTGTCGAGGAAGCTGAGGTATGCTACGCCTCCATAGAGATTTTTGGAACCAGGGAAAGGTCCCCGTTCCAGGAGTACAACCTTTGCCCCTAAGCGTGCTGCTACTAGAGCGGCAGCCGAGCCAGCCGGTCCCGCTCCGACGACGATGATATCGGCTTCGAGCGTCATCTGGCGTGTCCATCGTCATCGTGCAAAACAGGGAGCGCGTCGAGCAGGTTCGTAAGCACGGTCTCTGCATCGCAGACATACGCCAGCGTTGAGGACTGCACCATGGGTGCGTGCGCATCGAGGTTGACCGTGATCGATTGTTCCGGCATCACAATGCCTTGCAGGTGCTGGAGGGCTCCCGAAACCCCGAAGGAGAGATAGGTCGTTGGCGCGATCGTGACGCCAGTGGTTCCGATTTGCAGATCGTGAGGCAGCACGCCTCGGTCTGTGAGGACTCGGGTTGCTCCGAGAACACCCCCAAGCCTCTTCGCGAGTGCCTGAGCTGCGGAGACCGCCTGCGCACTCGAAGCGCCAGCTCCTAGGGCTACGACGATTGAGGCATTGTGGAGAGTAGTTGCGTCTACGTCGATCTGTTTTGAGATCTGTAGTGAGTGGCTTGGGTCTGTGTCTGGTTCAATCTCATGGAGGGTGGTCGTCTGAGAGCTTCGAGAGACCAGGCTTCGATGACGACCGATAGGGAGCTGCCAGAGGAGGATTGCACAACGGTCTTGGTCCCAGGTATAGCTGTGTGCACCTCTGAGAACACGGACCCTTGAACTCTGAGTCGTGCGGTACTCAGTCACTTGAGTCAGTATCGCCGGAGCAATGCCGGAACGGTGCTCGAGGAGCGATGCTAGTTCCGCTGCAACCATGTGCGAAATCGGGTCGTCGACGAGCGAGATCGTCCAGGTGTCATCGTTCTTCTTCAAGTGTGTCATCAGTGTATGAGCAATGGCTCGAACGTCGCAGTGTTCCATGGATACAACGGTGATGGTGAGAGTGTCGGGGTCTTGGTCTGGCTCGAGACTTGGTGTTAGTGCAGCTGAGATTGTTCTCGCTACCGTGGTAGGTAGCTCAGGGTGCGTGGAGCGACCGATCTCATTGTTTGAGAGGACAACCGTAAAGACCTCGTCGATGCTCGCCTGTGTCGTAGTCGAGGAGATGAGCGAAGCTAACGTGTCGTAAGCACCGTCGACGATAACGGCGAGCGCGAGTTGATAGGAGCGGTTCGGCGGCTCGTTCACAGGAGCTCTCCGAGAAGGTCGCCTTCTATGACACACTGGTGGGCGCGCCGTGGCGCTAGGGCGTCACCGAGCCGGAAGCGCTTAAGGCCCCTCACGCTCTGCGTTTGATGGTAGAGATCGTCGAGTGGCCTCCGGTGGTTGACGAGCACGAGAGCATCGGCGTCGAGGTGCTCGGCCTGACCCGTGGTGTGAACCATCACGTTGATTCCAGTCTCATCAAGCGAGGTAACGATGCGTTCGGGGAGCTGTCGAATATCTGCTTCGTTCGCCGCTGTATTCCAAGTCTCGAGATCGAGCGTAACGCCCAAGCCCTGGCCCACGCTGAGGTGAGGTGTGATAATGGTCACCGAATCGGCGGTAGAGCGGAGGTGGAGCGCTAGCGAGGTTGCATGGTGAAAACCGATCTCATCGAAGATATAGACCGATCCTTTCAGGGGAAGTGCGTGAGTCAGCACAATTCCGACCTCGGTAACCATGAGGCCCGATCCTTGTTCGGTGTCGAACCGAGAAACGAAGTACGGAAGCTTCGGAGCGGAGCCTGTGGCCACAATTAGCACGTCGGGGGAGAGTTCGGTGATGAGGTCGAGGTCGACACTCTGGCCAAAGGTGATCTCGATTCTTCGATCTTCCAAGGCCTGGAGTTGGTTGCGCACAAGGTCGCCGAGCTCGGCTCGCGTCGGAAGTGATGCGGCAAGGGTCAACATGCCGCCTGCTGAACTTCTTTGTTCGATGACTTTGACACGGTGTCCACGCTGAGTGAGTGCGAGGGCGGCTTGAAGCCCGCTCGGCCCGGCTCCGGCGATCAAGACACGTTGGCGGCCCCGTTGTGCACTGCCCAACGATCGGGGCATCGGTGCTCCAAGTCCACCTAGGCCATCGAGTCGTTCGTCGTCGTGGTGGAGGTGTCCGATGTGCTCTCTTCCTGCGAGGGGGTTCTCGATGCACGAGAGCCATCTGTTGAGACCCATGCGTCCAACGCACTCCTGATTGCACGATAGGCAGAGTCGAATGCGCTCAGGGTGATCCGAAGCCGCCGTTGTGGCGAAGTTGGGGTCTGCAATCTGTGCTCGAACCATGCCGACCAGATCCATATCGCCGTCTGCGAGTGCCTTCTCGGCTTGAGTTGGATCTTTGATTCTTCCCGAACCTACGATCGGCAGGTCGACGGCTCGACGCAGCGTGGCAGGAACGAATCGACTATACAGCGGCGGGATCGTCATCGATGCTTCAATGACGTAGAGGGATGCAGTTGCGACGCCAATCGAGGTGTTGATGTAGTCCACCTGGCCCGTAGCCTCGATCGAGCGGGCTACCTCGACCGCCTCGTTAATCTCTATCCCGTCGTCGATCATCTCATCGCCGCAGAGGCGAACGCCCAATGCAGCTGTGGGGCCGATTGCGGAGCGCACGACGTTGATGAGCTCGAGGAGGACTCTGCTTCGATTTGTGAGCGATCCACCGTAGCGGTCATGTCGATGATTGGTCTTTGGGGAGAGGAACTGGCGGATGATGGAGGAGTGCGAACACTGGAGCTCAATCCCGTCGAAACCGCAGTCGACGGCTCGTTGCGCAGTTGTTGCGTAGGACTCGAAGAGCTCTGCGATCGTCGGCTCGGAGATTGCTACCGGCATCTCACGAAAGAGCGGATCTGGTATCTGTGACGGTGCCCAAAGTGGCAACCTCGAGTAGAGCGAGGAGCCTTGGGAACCATTGTGATTAATCTGGGCGAAGATCAGAGCGCCATGTCGATGGACGCTCTCTGTGATCGTTCGATATCTCGGCCGAACAGCGTCGTTGAATCCATGAATCATCTTCTCATATGGCCAGTCAGAAGGGTGTACTGAGAGCTCCTCGGTAATGATGAGCCCTGCTCCTCCGCGAGCACGCTCCTCGTAGTAGGCGCGGTGTTGTTCGCTTGGCAGACCCTGGGAGGCGAAGTTTGTGAGATGGGCTGCAAACACGATCCGATTTCGTAGCGTCTGGCGACCGAGTGAGATCGATGAGTAGAGCAGTGGAAAACGACGGATCACGGGAGTCGAAGCATTTCGTAGATGGTCGTGGCGCAGCGTTCTGCCTCGAGCAGTGCCTCCGAGATTGACCTCGGTGCCAGGGCGTCGCCCAGGCGAAAGGTGTGGACGTTAAGTAGCGCTTCATTCGATGGGGTCGGTCTCGACTGGCGCCTGCCAACCTCAGCAAGGTGATCGAAGGTGACGTATTTTTTTTGATGACCAAATATTGGAGACACGAATCCGCTCGGTCGGACCTCATGTTGGTTTGAAGTGCTGAGGATGAATCTCGAAGCGGTGTGCACCGTGCAGTCGCGTGCACGTAAACGCTGTAGTGATGGTACGAGATCACCGGTCGAAGCGGAGCGCGTTCCGAAGACCGGGTCTGACGTGACGATATGAAGGGATGCTCCGGAGTCGAGGAGGATCTCTGATGTGGCAATCGATTCCGTTGAACCCATCTCGTCGATAAGCACCACGGTCTTGTTGTACGCGATCCCTGGAGAGGAGTAGATCGAAGCCGTATCGATCCATACTGAGCCATTGCTCGTGCCATTCAAGACCTCTGGGGGTATTGGCTGCGCTCCAACGCAATATGCCACGACGTCACCATCTCGAATTGAGTTGCAGTCTGAGAGATCCCTGATAAAGCGCTGCTCTATGTTCACGTCAACGTGAGTAAGGAGGTCGAGATAGTAGGCGAGTAGCTCGTCGAAGTTCCCAGCAAAGCGATTTGCAGCCAGGGCTCTGAGGGTTCCCCCCGGCTCGTCTTGGGAGTCGTAGAGGTGTACGGAATCGAGACCTTGCTCGTGGAGCCTGATCGCGAGATCGAGGCCGCAGATACCGGCTCCAACAATGTGAACCCCGAGCTCTCGACGAGATCGACGGTGACGACGAAGAGAGTGGTCGGGAAGGCCGAGTTCGTTTCGTGTGGTCTCACCGTCAGATGCTGTGCTGAGTTCCCAGCCGCTGTCTGGGTTAATGAGACAACGGACACTGATATTGCGAGTGTCCTGGGGGAGGCAGCCTTGATTGCATCGTATGCACGGTCGTGGACTCTGGGTGGTTCGTAACTTGGGTATGAGATCGGGATCGCAGATGAGGGCTCGAGTCATTTCAACTAACTCGCAAAATCCCTCGTTGAGAAGTTGCTCCCCGATGCCTATGTTTGTGATCGATCCTTGAACAGCGAGAGCCCAGGATCGTCCCTGGGAGCGATCGTGGAGATCTCGGGCACGATCTGCATTGAACCCGGCGGGTTGGTGAAAGTCGGGTCGGTAGAGATATTTCGTGAACCCTGATCCGCTTGTGACCACGACGTAGTCAAGGAGAGCTCCAACGTCGTTCAGGAGGGCTGCGGCCGTCTCGAGCGTGATACCTCCCCAAGAAGCGCGCTCGTCCACGCAGAGGCGCACTCCTAGGATCGAACCATTTCCGACAGCGTGTCGAATCTCGCCAATCGTCTCGCGAAAGAGGAGTGAACGGTCAGTGCCGTAGGGGTCGACTCGATAATTGGTGAGGGTCGACAGAAACTGCCGTAACACCGATCGCTGCGATACATTAATCTCAATGCCCGACGCGCCGGCATCGACTGCGTTGCTTGCGGCGGCTCGAAACGCGCCTTTGAGGAGATCGATCTCGTATGGCTCCATGGACTTTGGAGGCTCCATGGCGTCGACATCGACTTCGTCGGAGGGGGCGAGAAGGACGCGTTGGGAGTACGCAGACGAGCCTTCTGCGCCGCTGTGATTCAAAGAGGCTACGACTGCGGTGCCGTGTCGATATCCAAGGCGGGCTAACAGAGCGAGGGTGGGCAGCGAACGCTGTATCTCAGGAGCGTACTCGTATGGCCAATCTGAAGGGTCGACGGAGAGGTCCTCGGTTACGACCATGGCGACGTCGCTAGAGATGCGTGCACCGTAATACGCAAGAGAGGCTTCTCCAAGAGCACGGTCGTGACAGAAGTTCGTGCGATGCGGACCAAAGATGATTCGGTTCTTGAGCTCGTAGGTGCCCACTTGATGGGGGGTCAAGGCCGTTAGCTGTCCATCTCTCACTCGTTCATTCGAGGTTGCGCTCGTGTTCACGGCTGCTTCGGGTTCAACAGCTTCTGCTGCGGACACGGGAAGGGCCGATGGTGAGCTTCGCGGAGTGAGAGAGGTCAGGGCTTCTTCGGCTCGGCTCACCTGCGAGGAGACTGCTCGATCGTCCCATCACACATTCTGGATCCGGGTCGTCGTATGCGAGACCGCTAAAAAACTTGGCGGCCAAGCAGCCGCCGTGGCAACTCTGATACGCCGAACACGATGAGCATGAAACGGGGCCGTCGGCAGCACGCAGACGTTGGAAGAGCGGAGAGTCTTTCCAGATGCTCTGAAAGCTTGCTGATCGCAGCGAACCGGCCAGGAAGTCAGGGTGAATGGTAAATGGACATGCGTAGACGTCACCCTTCGGGTCGATGAGACACACGACCTTGCCCGCGCCACACATATTGAGCCCGTCAAGCTCCTCTCCGAAACCTCCGAGGTGAAAGAAGGAGTCACCGGTGAGAACGTGGCGATGGGTGAGGAGCCACTGGTAGAGCTGTCGTTGTTGGTGTGGAGCGATCTTGAGGTCGTCCCAGGTGATGGCACCTCGGCCCGAAGGTCGCAAGCGGGTTAGGCGTAAGCTCGCACCGTAGCTCTCGGCGAGTTCGTTCAGTGCGTCGAGGTGTTCAACGCTGTGGCGTGTGACGACAACTGAGATCTTGAAGTCTTGCGCTCCGGAGTCTCTAAGCATCGACATCGCTCGAAGCGCCCGCTCAAAGCTCCCGGCACCTCGAATGACGTCGTTTGAAGCTGCGTCGTGTCCGTCGATCGAGATCTGAACATCGAGATAGTCGGTTTCGGCAATTCGGCGTGCGAGGTCCTCAGTCATAAAGGTTCCGTTAGTTGAAAACTTAATTCCGATTCGACGCTCTAGTGCGTCGTCGACGATCTCCAGGAAATCCTTGCGATAGGTAGGTTCTCCGCCACCAATATTGATGTAAAAAATGCCGAGAGAGCTCAGCTCAGCGAGGAGAGCGTGTGCCTCGGTCGTGGTGAGCTCGTGAGGGTCGCGACGGCCAGAGGAAGAGAGGCAGTGCGTGCAGGCAAGATTACAGCCGTAGGTGAGCTCCCAGGTGAGACAGATGGGCGCATCGAGCCCTGCATGGAGGTAGTGGCGAAATGCGCTAGGAACGGCCATGGCGAGTCAGGATTCCGTTCTTTTCGAGGGACGCGATTACCTTCTCTGCTTCGGGGATTGAGAGTCCACGCTGGGTGAGATCGCCGAGGAGTGCTGCTCGTTCGACAGGGCCAGTCAGCTCATCGATACACGCTGCAACGGTGCAGGACTTCACAAGGTGGAGCGCTCGAGTTTCGTAGTTGTAGGAGAGAGCCCCGAACGGCTCTCGCCGAAATCCAACCGAGCTACTCCGCTCCAACATGCCGTCCAAAGTCGGTCCTGGTTCGAGGGCTGAGTTTGGATTCTCGTTTGCCTCAGGAGCTCTCCTGAGTGCACCGGATACGCTACTCACCGTGGCCGCCGTATACCTGGTTCCCTCTCGTGTAACGAGTAGATGGCCGTATCGGACTCACGGTTCAATACACCCCACACATTCCATCGATTGAGATCTCAAAGATCTCGAACTCTCCTGAACGGTCTTCTTTGGTCCCTGATTCGTCTGTGGCTGCTCCTAGGGAACCAGCGCCCTGGGCTCTCTTCGCGTCCATATCTCTCGTCGATACACGTTGCTGTGTTGACTCATCGTTCATGAGAAAGACCCTATTACGTTCCGGAGGCTTTCGCCAGTAGCGCAACTACTCATAGGCTCTCCTTGCAATGGTGGGGAGATACGTCTTGGGCAGATCCGAACGGGTTGTGTTCGGATCTGCGATCACAAACTGGGCACTTTGAGTATCACCGAATGCTCGTGGACAGATAACTGGTCGTCGTAAAGTACCGCTGTACTCGGAACGGATCGGTGGCCGATTCATTCGAACCGGTTCGAAGTGAGAGCTCCTTAGTCGAATGACAGAAGGAGCTTACCGGTGCTCGCGCCCGTCTCCAAGAGGTCGTGAGCCGCAGCCACCGATGCAAGATCGAAGACCTTCGTTACATCGAAGCGAACCTCTCCGCTCTCGAGGACCCGAACGCTTCGTTCGAGAAGCCCTTGTACGAGCTCTGGCCGTAGTCGACGGACGGAGCCAAAGCTAAATCCGATGATCGAACGTGAAGTTGGATGGAGCAGATTCGACGCGTAGATTGCCGGCGATCCAGCTGCCATTCCATACATGAGTAGCCTACCGAAGGGAGAGAGCACGGCGAGATCATCGCTCGCTGTGGTTCCCGCTACCGAGTTGTAGATAATATCGACGCCTTGGTTACCCGTGATCGATCTGATCGAGTCGTCGACCTTGGACTTGGTGTGTACGACGGCGTCTGTGGCATGGTGTTCCAGTGCAATCTGTGCTTTGGACTCTGAACCAACAATCGCAATATTGCGTCCGACCTTGGCATGATGGAGTAACTGAAGAAGCGTGAGGCCGACTCCACCCGCAGCTGCATAGGTCACCGTGGTGAGCCCGGCCAGGGAGCCCCCAGATCTCTCGAGAAGACCGAGAGCGGTACAGAGCACGAGGGGTGCCGCTCCGAGCTGCTCCTCTGGAACGTTCTCTGGTGCTTCGATGACCATGGACTCGTCACAGACAGCGTACTGTTGGTACGAGCCTCCGCTTGGGAACCCGATCACCCTTCGGCCAATCCATGACCGTTGCACACTCTCGCCGACCTCGACGACCGATCCGTAGAGGTCAAGACCTGGTACGAATGGGGGCTGCCCCCCACCGTGATAGTTTCCCTGGCGAGCCATCACGTCCGCAAAGTTCAAAGATGCGTAGCGGACCTTGACGAGAAGCTGATGGGGTCCGGGTTGTGGTAGCTCTGCATCAACAAGTGAGAGGACTTCGCTTCCACCGAAGCGTGAGACTACGACAGCTTGCATGGAGGATCTCCTTTGAGGGTTTGACGTCTTAAGTTGTAGGCCCAAGACCGTAATGTGCCAGGTTCTCGGACCGCAGGTGCTGCGTGTTCTAGTGATGCTCGAGTCGATGGAGTGCGTTCGAGAATGCGGCACCAATCTGTTCGATCTCGTTGAGGGAGATTGTCAGTGGTGGCGATACCGCAACGCAGCCGATGAGAGATCGAACGAGGACTCCCTCTCGTCGCATCTCATTCTGGAGCTGTACGACTCCTGTGGGATTCGCCGTGAGATAGTCTTGGGAAAGTTCGACCGCACCGAGCAGTCCGACGCCACCGCGAGTATCGCTGACGATTGAAGAGGTTCGGGTTGCGGAGAGCAGAGTCTCAAAAAGTTGTTTCTCCAGATCGGCTCCTCGCTCGATCAGTGACTCTCGATCCAAGATGTCGAGATTGGCAAGCGCGGCGGCGCAGCAGAGCGGGTGTCCGGCATAGGTAGGGCCATGGCGGAATGTAGGTGCGTTGGGACCGTCGAAGAAGGGTCTCGCAATTTTCTCCGAGGCTATCACCCCACCAAGCGGCAGATAGCCACTGGTGACGCCCTTGGCGAAGGTGATCAGATCGGGTTGAATACCGAATCGCTCCGCAGCGAAGTAGGTCCCGAGTCGACCAAAGCCGCAGATGACCGAGTCGATGATGAGCAGAATTCCATGACGTTCGCAGATGGTGGCGATCGTTTCAAGGTAGCCAGGCGGGGGAGGATAGACACCGCCTGCGCCGATGACCGGTTCGACGATGAAAGCCGCCACGTTCTCCTCGCCGATCTCAACGATGGCGGCTTCGAGTGCCTCGGCGTCGTCGTAGGGCACTTCGCGAGTCTCACGAATGAGATCGCCAAAACCAGTTCGGTTTGCCTCGATTCCTGCGAGGGAGGTGCCGTAGCCGTTCGTCCCGTGGTAGCCGTGATGGCGATGGAGGATGTAGCGCCGCTCCGGTTGTCCGAGAGTAGCGAAGTATCTCCGGGCCAGTTTGGACGCCGTGTCGACTGCCTCACCTCCGCCACCGACGAAGATAACTTTTGAGCCCTCGCTAGGGGCCAGCTTGCTGAGTCGCTCAGCGAGCTGTTCGACAGGACGATTGGAGACGTCTCCGAAGGTCGAGTAGGCAGCAAGCTCTTTACCTTGTCGAGCAATCGCATCGATGATCTCTTGTCGACCATGGCCAACGTTCATGTACCACAGCGATGCAGTTGCATCGAGATACCGATTGCCTTGATCATCAGTAACGTGACACCCCTCGCCGCCGACGATAGTAAACGGGGCATCTTTTACCTTCGACATGTCGGCAAATGGATGCCAAAAAGCTGTACTCATTCCGTTCTCCTCCGAATCTTGCTGAGGACGATTCTCTGGTTGTGTACTCCTCGAGAGAGAGATCCACTCCCAGCACTCTGCTCACACCGGTCGTCTACTCCTATCCTAAGCCCAGTCTTCGGCAGTAGCTTGCGAGTGTGTCGTTCATACCAGCACGGATCGAGGCTCTGGAACAGGGTTACACGTAGCGCTCGTGGGAGCACATGACCGACTCCCCGACGACCAGTACGATTCGATAGGTCGGCCTTCACTCTTCACTCTGATGAGCTCTTGCGATGGTGGTAGTGCTGATGAAAGCGGTGACGACGCTTCTCAGTGACGTACGATGACGAGAGAGCACCGCTGTAGCGTGACTCGGTCCATCACCTTGGACCGTGAGAGCGCAGTAGCGAAGATCGGGGTAGACGATCGACCCTCAGGGGAATCTGATTCGTCAGAGTTGGAACTGCGGAGCAGAACTGGCTCGTTAAGTCTGGGCGGAGAGAAGTTTTTGAATAATTTCTGTCCATTGGTAGCACGAGCGAACTACACCCGCTAGATTACTTAGTCCCAAGCGATTGGGCCTCTTGCCTCTGAGTGAGTGAACGATGAAGAAGTGATTCGTTCCACCCACCCAAGCAGTGGAGCTCCTTGAAAACGGAATAGGGATTGACATGCCAGTGCGGGTCTTATCTCTCGCTACTTCGGTAGTTTGAGGTAAGGTCATAGTACGTCAAGCATTGAGAACAATCGGACAACGATTCGTACTTATATGCCAGCACCGGAACATGGTCCTACACCCACAACAGCACTTGTGCTCGTAGTGGATGGAGTACGTAATCACATGTTCGTAGACGGTGCATCAAGTCGATCACAGTGAATCCCTTCGGGGTGACGTTGTGACACGATTTCGATGGAGAGTTTGATCCTGGCTCAGGACGAACGCTGGCGGCGTGCCTAACACATGCAAGTCGAACGGGGTATCACGGTAGTAATACCGGAAGTACCTAGTGGCGAACGGGTGAGTAACACGTGAGCAACCAACCCCAAAGTCAGGGATAACACCGGGAAACCGATGCTAATACCAGATACCTTCTCGGACTCACCTGAGACCAAGAAGAAAGATTTATCGCTTTGGGACGGGCTCGCGGCCTATCAGCTAGTTGGTGAGGTAACGGCTCACCAAGGCGTCGACGGGTAGCTGGTCTGAGAGGACGATCAGCCACACTGGGACTGAGACACGGCCCAGACTCCTACGGGAGGCAGCAGTGGGGAATATTGCGCAATGGGCGAAAGCCTGACGCAGCAACGCCGCGTGGAGGATGAAGGCTCTTGGGTTGTAAACTCCTTTCAGCAGGGAAGAAATTGACGGTACCTGCAGAAGAAGCCCCGGCCAACTACGTGCCAGCAGCCGCGGTAAGACGTAGGGGGCAAGCGTTGTCCGGATTTATTGGGCGTAAAGAGCTCGTAGGCGGCTGAGCAAGTCAGATGTGAAACCCTCGGGCTTAACCCGAGGCCGCCATCTGATACTGCTCTAGCTAGAGTTCGGTAGGGGACCATGGAATTCCTGGAGTAGCGGTGAAATGCGCAGATCTCAGGAGGAACACCAGCGGCGAAGGCGGTGGTCTAGGCCGATACTGACGCTGAGGAGCGAAAGCGTGGGGAGCGAACAGGATTAGATACCCTGGTAGTCCACGCCGTAAACGTTGGGCACTAGGTGTGGGACCTTTCGACGGGTTCCGTGCCGTAGCTAACGCATTAAGTGCCCCGCCTGGGGAGTACGGCCGCAAGGCTAAAACTCAAAGGAATTGACGGGGGCCCGCACAAGCGGCGGAGCATGCGGCTTAATTCGATGCAACGCGAAAAACCTCACCTGGGTTTGACATGTAGGGAAAAGCTGCAGAGATGCAGTGTCCTTCGGGGCCCTACACAGGTGGTGCATGGCTGTCGTCAGCTCGTGTCGTGAGATGTTGGGTTAAGTCCCGCAACGAGCGCAACCCTTGTCCTATGTTGCCAGCGGGTTATGCCGGGGACTCATAGGAGACTGCCGGAGTTAATTCGGAGGAAGGTGGGGACGACGTCAAGTCATCATGCCCCTTACATCCAGGGCTGCACGCATGCTACAATGGCCGATACAAAGGGTTGCCAACCCGCGAGGGGGAGCGAATCCCAAAAAGTCGGTCTCAGTTCGGATCGCAGTCTGCAACTCGACTGCGTGAAGTCGGAGTCGCTAGTAATCCCGAATCAGCACGTCGGGGTGAATACGTTCCCGGGCCTTGTACACACCGCCCGTCACACCACGAAAGTCGGCAACACCCGAAGCCGGTGGCCCAACCAGTAATGGAGGGAGCCGTCGAAGGTGGGGTCGGTGATTGGGGTGAAGTCGTAACAAGGTAGCCGTACCGGAAGGTGCGGCTGGATCACCTCCTTTCTAAGGAGAATTGACAGATACTCTGTTATCTCTGGAGTCGACACTGACATGCCCTATTCCGTTTTGAGGGAGTTATCCCTCCACCATCTTGACCACGTCGTGGCCAAGCTCTGGTGTGCACCTTGAGAACTGCATAGCGAGCACGAGCATCTTTTTGAATGTTCTCCAAGTTATTAAGAGCCAACGGTGGATGCCTTGGCGCCTGAAGCCGATGAAGGACGTAGTCGATTGCGAAAAGTCTTGGGTAGCTGTCGAGCAAGCTTCGATCCAAGAATCTCCGAATTGGGAAACCACACATTGTAACCAATGTGATCCATGCCTGAATCTATAGGGCATGAGAAGGGAACCGGGGGAATTGAAACATCTCAGTACCCCGAGGAAAGGAAAGCAAAATTGCGACTCCCCCAGTAGCGGCGAGCGAAAAGGGAAGAGCCTAAACCGTTATGGTGGTAAAGCCTGGTGGCGTTGCCATAACGGGGTTGTGGGAGTTAGTGGAGCGATCACCAGGTCGCTCAAAGAGTTACAAATTCGATGCATAGCTGAAGCAGCCTGGAAAGCTGCGCCACAGTGGGTAACAGCCCCGTAAGCGAAATGTAGCGAACTCTTTACTAACCACCCGAGTAGCGCGGGATCTGGGAAAGCCGGCGTGAATCTGCGAGGACCACCTCGTAAGGCTAAGTACTTTCAGGCGACCGATAGTGAACTAGTACCGTGAGGGAAAGGTGAAAAGAACCCCGGGAGGGGAGTGAAAGAGTCCCTGAAACCGTTGGTTTACAAACAGTCAAAGCGTCGCCAGTCATGTATGGCTGGTCGCGATGGCGTGCCTTTTGAAGAATGAGCCAGCGAGTTACCGTATGTGGCGAGGTTAACCCATCAGGGGTAGCCGAAGCGAAAGCGAGTCTGAATAGGGCGTTCAGTCGTATGCGGTAGACCCGAAGCCGAGTGATCTATCCATGGGCAGGCTGAAGCGGGAGTAAGACCCCGTGGAGGGCCGAACCCACTCTGGTTGAAAACAGGGGGGATGACCTGTGGATAGGGGTGAAAGGCCAAGCAAACTCGGTGATAGCTGGTTCTCCCCGAAATGTATTTAGGTACAGCGTCAAATGTTCAGCATCGGAGGTAGAGCACTGAATGGGCTATGGGGCGTACATGCTTACTGAACCCAATCAAACTCCGAATGCCGATGCTCCAGAGTTTGGCAGTGAGACCACGAGGGATGAGCTTCGTTGGTCGAGAGGGAAACAGCCCAGATCGCCAGCTAAGGCCCCTAATTCCTGACTAAGTGGTAAACGATGTGAAATCGCAAAGACAGCCAAGAGGTTGGCTCAGAAGCAGCCACCCTTTAAAGAGTGCGTAATAGCTCACTGGTCGAGTGGTTTTGCGCGGACAATGTAACGGGGCTCAAGTCAGGAGCCGAAGCTGCGGAATTCACGTTTACGTGGATTGGTAGGGGAGCGTCGAGTTGACAGTGAAGCCGGGGCGGAAGCCACCGGTGGAGTTTACTCGAGTGAGAATGCTGGCATGAGTAGCGAAAGAGGGGTGAGAAACCTCTCCGCCGGATGCCCAAGGGTTCCTGGGGAAGGCTAATCCTCCCAGGGTGAGTCGGGAGCTAAGACGAGGCCGAAAGGCGTAGCCGATGCACAACAGGTTGATATTCCTGTACCGCCATAGAACCGTTATCAGCAATGGAGGGACGCAGGAAGGTAGGTGATCCCAGGCGTTGGTTGTCCTGGGGAAAGCGTGTAGGGCGAGGGCCAGGAAAATCCGGACCTCATAAAGCCTGAGACGTGATTCCGAGCCAATTGAGGCGAAGTCACTGATCCTATGCTGCCGAGAAAAGCTTCTAGCGAGGTTCTGAGGCGCCCGTACCCCAAACCGACACAGGTGGGCGAGTAGAGAATACTAAGGCGATCGGGAGAACTGTGGTTAAGGAACTCGGCAAAATACTTCCGTAACTTCGGGAGAAGGAAGGCCTTGTGATGGTGATCAACCTTGCGTTGTGAGCTTGAAGAGGTCGCAGAGAACAGGGGGTAGCGACTGTTTACTAAAAACACAGGAGCGTGCAAAGTCGCAAGACGACGTATACGCTCTGACGCCTGCCCGGTGCCGGAAGGTTACGAGGAGAGGTTAGCTGTAAGGCGAAGCTTTGAATCTAAGCCCCGGTAAACGGCCGCCGTAACTATAACGGTGCTAAGGTAGCGAAATTCCTTGTCGGGTAAGTTCCGACCTGCACGAATGGCGTAACGACTTCCCCACTGTCTCAACCACAGACCCGGCGAAATTGAAGTACGAGTAAAGATGCTCGTTAGCTGCATCAGGACGGAAAGACCCCGTGGACCTTTACTATAGCTTGATGTTGGATTTTGGTACAGATTGTGTAGGATAGGTGGGAGACTATGAAGCGGGAGCGCTAGCTCTCGTGGAGTCAACGTTGAAATACCACCCTGTTTGTGCCGGGATTCTAACCATGATCCGTTATCCGGATTTGGAACAGCGTCAGGTGGGCAGTTTGACTGGGGCGGTCGCCTCCTAAAGTGTAACGGAGGCGCCCAAAGGTTCCCTCAGACTGGTTGGCAATCAGTCGTCGAGTGCAATGGCATAAGGGAGCTTGACTGCGAGACTTACACGTCGAGCAGGTGCGAAAGCAGGGCATAGTGATCCGGCGGTAGCGTGTGGAAGCGCCGTCGCTCAACGGATAAAAGGTACCCCGGGGATAACAGGCTCATCTTCCCCAAGAGTCCATATCGACGGGAA
>JAJYZP010000160.1 GCA_021799875.1 Actinomycetes bacterium
GTACACCGTTGTTGGAAATACCCCGTGTTTGATCACGCAGCGTTACAACCGAGCCCGGCTCCTCCGTTACCTACGAAAACGGCGCAGGTCGTAGCGATTAGGGCGTTGTTGTCTCCAGCGACTGTGGCTCTTGGTTGGCGTTAGAGCTCGACGGCGCTTGCTCTTGATCATCCTCGTCGAGGAGGGGTATCTCTCGAAACAGAGCCCGTCGATAGAAGGCTAGTTCAGCGACGCTCTCTCGAATATCGTCCATGGCCCGGTGTCCCATGCGCTTCGTTGGAGCGTGGCGGAGGATATTTGGGTACCATCGACGAGCCAGCTCTTTGATGGAGGAGACATCGACCGAGCGATAGTGCAAGTACTCCTCGATCTCGGGTAGATACCGAGCGAGGAATCGGCGATCGGTTCCAATCGAGTTGCCACAGAGAGGGACGCTTCTGGCCTCCGGAGAGTGCTGTTTGATGAAGGCCAGCGTCTCTGCCCCGGCCTGTTCGAGTGTGATACTCGAGAGAGCAATCTCTCCCAAGAGGCCCGATCGTCGGTGCATCGAAGTCACGTAGTCGTCCATCTCGCTCAGTTGTGCAGCTGAGGCGCTGAGAACGAGGTCAGGACCCTCCGCGATGACGTTGAGGTCGTTGTCGGTGACTAAGGTAGCAACTTCGACAATGACGTGACGTTGCGGGTCTAGCCCGGTCATTTCAAGGTCCATCCAAACCAGCATGCCTCCATGATAGGGGCGTTGTCCGTTCTGACGGAGAAAGTGAGTGGTAGATGCCGGACGGTTGGGGCGCTCCCTCTTTGAAGCCGTACGTTGTGGTTCCTACCTATAACGAGGCCGACAACATCGAGTCCGTGGTTAGACAGATCCTCGACGCAGTACCCAATGCGAAGGTCCTCGTCGTGGATGACTCTTCGCCGGACGGAACGGCAGAGATCGTCCAGAAGCTGAAAGACGATGGACTCTCGGTCGAAGTGATGGTTCGGCCAGAGAAGGCCGGCCTTGGGAGCGCGTATCGAAGTGGCTTTGCTCGTGCTCTCGCAGATGGAGCGAGTGCGTGCGTTGAGATCGATGCCGATCTCTCTCATGACCCGGCCAAGATTCCCGAGCTTCTCGAAGCCCTCAACGGGGGAGCGGCCTTGGCGATTGGATCCCGTTACGTGCCTGGTGGTCGTTCCCCGGGTCTCTCGAGAGGTCGGTTGCTCATCTCGCGCGGCGGTAATCTTTACGCCGCGTTCACACTCGGGCTGCAGGTGCGCGATGCAACGGCCGGCTTTCGAGCGTATCGTCGGGAAGCGCTCCTTCAGATTGATTTAGGGAGTGTGCGAGCGGACGGGTACGGCTTTCAGGTGGAGATGGCCTATCTGGTGCATAGTCATGGAGGGCGTATTGAAGAGATCCCTATTACCTTTCGAGATCGGGTCGCAGGAGGATCGAAGATGTCTTCCAGAATCGTTGTAGAAGCGATGCTTCTGTGCACTCTTTGGGGGCTCGCTCGCATCATTCCGTTCTTCGGCAAGGTCGAAGTCCAGGATCGGGCGTTGCGCTGGTTCAATCAGAGCTATGCCGGTGTGGAGAAGGTGGTGTCCAAGGCCAAGGCGACGAAGGCACTGCGTCCGTAGGTGGAACAGGAACGGCTCGAGCTGCCTTATGAGGTGGTAAGTGTGAACTCTGGAGTGCCGAGCTACGCTCGAGCTGGAGATGCAGGCCTTGATCTGAGCGCGAGCGAATCGCTCGTCGTGGGTCCTCTCCAACGTGCCTCGGTGGGCACTGGAATAGCGCTTGGGATTCCCGACGGTTACTGTGGACTCCTGTTACCCCGCAGTGGCCTTGCGCTTCGCTCAGGGGTGACCCTGCTGAACGCTCCCGGATTGATCGATGCGGGCTACCGAGGTGAGATTCGTGTGGTGCTGTACAACTCCGATCGCGAGGAGAGCTTTGCGGTCGCAGTGGGTGATCGAATAGCACAGCTTGTGGTCTTGCCCTTCCCCTATGTGGTCTTGAGTCGAACAGAGCGACTTCTACCGAGTGAACGTGGTGAGAACGGATTCGGACATAGCGGCCGTTGAGGTAATCCTCTGTGGATCTTGAGCAATCCGTACTACCTTGACACTATGAGACAGATGAGTGGGCTCGACGCAGCCCTGTGGTATTTGGAGTCCGAAACACAGCCGATTCACGTGGGTGCACTGCTTCGGATCGAGGACTACCCTTCTCCCAAGCTCGGTTTCGAAGGCTTTCGTCGCTTGCTCGAGACTCGATTGGACCGCGTTCCGCTGCTTTTCGATATCGTCGTCCCTTCACCTATTCCCTTCGCTCTGCCATATTGGAAGCATCAAGAGACGATCGACCTCGACAACCATCTCTCACTTGTAACACTGGCGGGTGAACAAGACTCTGAGATCGATGATGATCGTGAGGTCGATCGCTTACTGGCGGATTTTCTAGCGAGGCCACTTCCACGAGATAGGCCCGCGTGGGCAATGACGTATGTGCAAGGTGGCGATGGTCGAAGCGACTTCGTGATGATGAAGGTTCATCACGCGTTGCTCGATGGAAGCTTAGGGATTGAGAGCCTGGTCTCCCTCCTCGACCTAGCTCCGGATGTGATTTCGGGACCTGGTCTTGAACGAGAAAGAGCGAGGAGGTCTTTCTCTGCGGATACGCAGGACAACTCGGCGGGGGAGTCGGTTTCGTTCTTTCAGTCGCTCTTAGACCTTCCGGGTGAGATCGTTACTCGAGCACGATCGGCCTCGCTTGTGGGCGATACCCTGTCATCGATATCAAAGGCGATCGCTGGTGATGATGTGGATGCGGTTCTGCGGGAGTTGAACTTCGGTGCTCCTCGGTTTTCGGTCAGTGGAGCGCTTGGTGAGCGACGTTCAGTTGTTCGGTGGAGTCTCGATCTCGGCGAATTGGCATCGTTGGCACGCTCTCAGCGCATGACGGTCAACGAGGTGGTGCTTGCAATCTGCGGATATGCACATGCACAGTACCTCAGAGAGCAAGGAGACGAAGACTGGAAGCGAGAGCCGATAGCGCTGATGCCACTCTCTACGAGGCGTAACCTAGCAGCTTCGGCGTCGCAGAATCAGGTCTCGGCTCAGTTGGTCACCCTACCGGTTGTGCTTGACGATCCTCTTGAGCAACTACGACGGGCGCGTGAGGTTTCTCGACGAGCAAAAGAGCTTCACTCGCAGATAGGACCGAATCTCTTTACTGCTCTTGCAAGCGTGGTG
>JAJYZP010000161.1 GCA_021799875.1 Actinomycetes bacterium
CCAAACACAACTTGAGCTCAGACAGGGACAGAGGAGCACAGAATGGCCGTCACATTGCACTCGCCATGCAATCCGTGTAGCTCCTCAGCTCCACATATTGAGGTCGAGCTTCAAAGGATGCATCGACCCGAGACCAAGACTACGAGCAGCAACGTCTTACCAGCAAAACGTACATCGCACCTTCAAAGACTTAGAGCACCCACGACTCCTCGCCGTCTTGACCAACAACCCTCACAGCCTGATCCAAAGAATCACTCCAACCGACACCAGCTCGTTGTAAGAGTCTCACGATGCCTCAGGTTCGCCGCAGCTCCGTCCCAGGAAGCTCCCCAGGCCTCACTGCACGGTACGACCATCTCAACAACAAGGTTGACCAGAACGGCGCAGATAGAAAAGAGAGAAAAGTGACACGACTGACCAGCCTTAAATCGTCATGCCCCTACCCACTCTCTCGCCACAGCATGACGGTGCGCACGGCGTCTCGCCGGAGCTAAAAACTGAATGGGCATCAGAACACCGACGACACCCGATGATCCCATTTTGATCAGATCTCCGTAGTGGAAGTTGCTCAAGAGAACGAAAGCCCTACCTAGCTCGAGGTTTATCTACCGCAGGTCCGACAGAGTGGTCAACCAGGCAGTTGCACCGGCGCTCGCCCCGAAGAACTCCAACTTGAACCGGCAACGATTCCTATGTTTCAGTTTCGGTGCCCGCTCGCATCGGACACATATCAGTGCATGGCTCAGCAGGCTACCGCCAGGACTGTCAACTCGCACCAAATGCGCCCCATGATGGCCAACTGATCCTCAGTCGTTGCACTATCTCACTCATGACACAACGCGAAATTCCACCTATACCGTGCGCTCCCGGTCAGCGACGCTCATCGACAATCCCAGGACGACCTTGAAAGCAAAGGGTCTCATCACCGTCCTGACGCCAGAGAGCACGAAGCGGAGGTTTTGGTAACGATCAAGAGCAGACCTGCACCCAGCCGGTCAACGGATCGATCCAGCCGATCTCCTCTGCCCTTACACGTACACGCACGCACGCAGAACACACTGGCGCGTCCCAACTCCACCTAAAGGCCGCAAAGGGTTCTTAACGCTGCGGATCACCACCGCCAACTTGGCGGTGGTCGACAGCTGAATGCGTCTTGAAGCTAACCCCGTTTACGAAGCTCGTTCTCCAGATCAACGATTCGACTCCGCTCAGGGATGGAGTACACCTCGTTCAAGCTCAAGTTGACGTTGTAGTACGGATCGTCACGTAGGTATGGCCTCCAAGTCGACTTCACGTACTCCTGTTCTCCGGCGAATCGTCGCATCTTCGAAGGAGTATCCTCATAGCCCCGAGACACAGACTCAAGATGCACCAGTGTCACATAGGGATCGAGCACGATACGGTGCCCGGCCGCAAGAACCTTCATACAGAAGTCTGTATCGTTAAATGCAATGCCGAGACGAGCCTCGTTCAGCCCACCGACGGCCTGAAAGAGCTCCTTTCTGACGACCAAGCAGGCCCCAGTGACCGCTCCGACATTTCGAATCCCCATGAGATCGTAGAAGTAGCCCGGCTCCCCATCGGGCCAGTTGTGGTACATGTGGCCAGCGACGCCGCCCATTCCGAGGAGGACCCCACTGTGTTGAATCCGTCCACTCGGATAGAGAAGCTGCGCACCGACGACACCAACACCAGGGATCTGCAGCAGCGAGACGGCCTCACGGAGCCAGTCACCATCGGTGATCTGTGTGTCGTCGTTCAACCAGACCAAGATCTCACCCTCACTCTGGTTCGTAAGCGCATTCATTGCACGTGAGTAGTTGAACGAGTCGTTAATTCCACGAATCGCAAGCTCAAAGCGGAGCCGCGACCTCGTCTGAACGCTTCGCAAGTACTCCACCGCCTCGTTCGAGGGAGGCGTAGGGCTATCGATACGAACCACGATCTCAAAGTTGTCGTAGTTCGTGAGCGAGAGAAGGCTCTCCAGACAGGTTCGAATCACGTTGTAGGCACCGGTGGTCGGAATAAGAATGGAAACGAGTGGAGCCGGATCTGGTATCGGGATCACCACTCGAGCGATCGTAGGCTGCCGAGGAGCGGGCACGACCTCTGCACCTACCACCAAGGTGTCGAGATACTCTTTGACCGCACGACGACCGGCTTCAACCGCATAGGCCTTCACGTCGGTCGAGGTAGCAGTTGAAGAGTGCAGAGTCCTCCAGTGGTAGAGCAGTCTCGGAATTCGATGCGCTAGCGAGAAGTCTCCTTGCATCTTTTCCATTACCCGTAGGGTGAGATCCCAGTCTTGAGCTCCGTCAAACTCCGGTCGTAGTCCTCCGAGTTCCATCAGCGTCTCACGTCGAAATACGCTGAGGTGACTGACCGCGTTTTTGGTCAACATGAGCTCCGGTGAGAGTGACGGTTTGAAGTACGGATCGGAGCGTTCACCCGAGCTCGAGATCTTGTCCTCGTCAGAGAAGACGAGTTCGAGCGTCTTTGGACTCTGAAGCGCCTTTGCAACGTGGAGCAGAGCGACCGGCGAGAGCTCATCATCGGCATCGAGCAAGGCAACGTACTCACCACTCGCTAGGGCGAGCGCATCATTGGTGTTGCGAGAGATATTTCCGTTCTCGCTACGACGATGGAGGCGTATTCGAGAGTCGGCCGCAGCGTAGCGTTCCAAGAGCTCGAGAAGCTCGGTATCGCCTGAAGCATCATCGGAGATGCACAGTTCCCAATGTGGGTAGAGCTGTGCCCTGACAGACTCGATAGCGGTGATGAGATGATGGCGAGGCGAGTTGTACGTTGGCAACAGCACCGAGATCAGCGGACGACGAGCAAGCGCGTTCAATTCGGCATGGAGCGCACTCAGGCTCTGTGGAGTCGAGTCCTCGTTCACCTCACACCAACGCAGATGATCCGATTCGTGCGCAAGCAACTCCTGCTCTTCTTCGAGCGCAGGAATAGGAACGAAGGCGACCTTTGAGCCAAGAGCAGTGCGAGCAAGCAGTCCTTTCGCTCCTCCGATCGCGGGGAGTGCGGGGCGTAAGGTATGAGAACCGAGCACGAACGAGCCGGTGACACCAAAGATCAAGAGCTCAAGACGCGCCACATCTTGGTTGGTATGAAAGAGAACCGAAACCCGATTGCCTGAGACCCTCGAGGGCTCTTGTTGACTAAAGCGCTCCCCGCTATGAGTCTCGGCGACGACGTGAGCCCTCAAG
>JAJYZP010000162.1 GCA_021799875.1 Actinomycetes bacterium
CGACAGCTACGAGTCCTGGGAACTCAGGGGTGAGCCCTGGGCATGCAGCCTCAGGTGGGTCGACAGCTACGAGTCCTGGGAACTCAGGGGTGAGCCCTGGGCATGCAGCCTCAGGTGGGTCGACAGCTACGAGTCCTGGAACGACTCCTGTCAATCAGCCCGAATCAGCCCCAGCGGCTAACTCGTCCCAGCCGGCAACACACTCGAGTAAGGGTTAGACCTATCTCAGATCTCACCAAGAAACTGCCCCGATCGAAAGCAGCACGGTGCTGACGAGAGGCGTTGGCGAGGTTGCCAGGTCCCAAACAATCGCTCGCGTCATCGATTGCATTATGGCAAGGAACGAAAACCCGCAACTCTCAGACACGCAACCGTAGAGACTCGAGACGGCCGAACCCTAGAGCGCAACAATCTGATTCATATGGTCCCGCACGAACCACCGCTTTGAGAGGAAGGTCAGATGCACCCAACCAAGATCTCCTCTCTAAGAGCGGACAGCCTGTCAGCCAGGGGCCAACTTCACACCAAGACCCTCACGGAAACTAGGTTCTCTAAGAGCGGACTAGTCCACTCGAAATCTCTCAATCACCACGAGACAGGTCCTTATCTCAAAGCGAGATCTCTAACTCATCAGGGATACGCTGCTTGACGAGGAACGGGCATTGGCCAGTCAGGTTACCTCTGGAGGCTGTGCTGCGGCAGACCACCAGGTCATGCTTGAGCTCTCTGACCTACATCCGGAGTACGACGCAAAGCCGAGCGGTTGACCGATAGTTTGAAATGCCTAATCATCGAAGTGTCAGGCACGAGATCTTCGACCTTCGCCCCTGGTTACGTGCCGAATATCTCCCACCCAGCCAATCCACCCCACGGTCTCCCGCAACTCGCTTCGTTGAAGACCGGTCCGTCTACGTCGGTAACTGTCGAGCCCTTTAACCTCTCGCTCACCGCTCTACCACAAAGACCAATCTGCTCCAGGTACCACCTGCGAAAGAGTCGGCACCGTACAGATCGATGGGTCAAACATCACTTCCAATTCTCCAACCGGTACGAAATACAGAGGAGCAAAGATCACCCAAGCGTATCTCTCCAGCAACCATCACGGAAGACGCAAGGAACGCGTTGAGAGCAGCCCACAACGGGCTAGCGTGACCACAAGCGACCGAGACAAACGATGAGCGAGCCCTAGCGGAGTTGTTAGCACCACGAAAGAGGAAACGATCTTGACGACAGCTCATACATCACACTCACTTGAAGAAGAAGCTCGCCGACTCCTCCCCGACGTCATCGAACTTCGGCGACGTATACACCGAAAACCAGAGATCGGTCTCAATCTCCCAATCACCCACGCCCTCATAGCGGAGGAGCTTTCGCGCATGGGGCTCGAGCCACAGCTAGGTGTTTCGCTATCATCGGTTACCTGCTCAATTGAAGGGCTACGAGAGGGCCCAACCACGTTGCTGCGTGCTGACATGGACGCACTTCCGCTTCACGAGTCGACGGGACTTTCCTTCTCTTCAATCCACGACGGAGCGATGCACGCGTGTGGGCACGACGCACACGTAGCTATGCTGCTCGGCGCCGCTCAGATTCTTATTCACCACCAGGCCGATCTGGCCGGTCGGGTGATCTTGATGTTCCAGCCCGGCGAGGAAGGATATAGTGGGGCTCGCCACATGATCGACGAGGGGCTTTACGCACGATACGGGGAGATTGATCGGGCCTTTGCCGTCCACATCACGCCGCAGCTGCCAAGTGGCTACATCGGAACTCGAGCCGGCACAATCATGGCATCCGCCGATGAGTTTGAGATTGTAGTCACCGGCAGAGGAGGGCACGCCTCAATGCCACACGATGCGATCGATCCAATTCCCGCAGCTTGCGAAATCGTTCTCGCGCTACAGTCGGCTCTGACTCGTCAAATTCCCGTGTTTGACCCAGCCGTCGTGACAATCGCAGAGCTTCATGCTGGAACGGCTCCGAACGTCATCCCCCCTAGTGTCTCGTTGCGCGGGACCATGCGTGCAGTCTCAGACTCCACGAGCGAAAAGGTCAAAACAATCCTCAACGAGATCACCACCTCGATCGCGACCGGCCACCACAGCCAAGCCGAGATCCGCTACGACGAGAACGGATACCCAGTGACCGTTAATAATGAGGCAGCTGCGCGCCGGACGCTCGCAGTGGCGAGGACTACGCTTGGCACCCGCGTGATCGAGCTACCTACTCCAATCATGGGAGCGGAGGACTGGTCCTTTATTTTGCAGCGCACGCCAGGATCGATGGCATTTCTCGGCGCTGCCCCCCCTGGCGTTGCGACACCAGCACCGAACCACTCAAACCTCATGCTGCTCGACGAGGAATCGTTCTCATCTGGCGTCGCCATCTACGCCGCCATGGCGCTCGAACCCTAGCACCACTTCCCCAGTCCGGTCTACGAAGCTGCCACATCCCACCAGCAGTTCGTGCTACGCGTCACTGCAACGCAGGCGAGAATTGCTCGTCACGCAGGTCGGTGAACTCTTTGGAGCAGAGTCACCTAGAGTGCTTCCTCGGTTCCGCAGCCATGCAACACGAACTCAAAGCGTACGACACCTCGTCCTGGAAACTCCGATCGCTCGACAGGTATTGCGGCCCTACCCACGATCTCTCCACAGCTGACCGACGCCGCGTACGAATTCCGTCGCTCAGCACGGTCCGATCGCGTGTGTCCTCGAATAGCGATGACCGACCCTCGTCGAGACTACAGCCCCCTCGACACATCCAACGCCGAGGTGATCCTCTACCAGATTCCCCATGTATCTCGATACGACTCTTCCAACTGAGAAACGACACCGAAGTTCAACGAGCGGTTGGCGTTGGTTAGGCTCTTGGATCTCCCGGTATTTGCGGGGTCTACCCCTGAATGATGGTCATGCTCGCAGATATGGATACAGGTGCGCTTCTAGATGTGAAGCGTGAAATACAAATGCCGAGACGCCCCTGTGATCGTTGATCCTGACGAGATATGTCTTGCTCTCAGAGACCTAAAAGATAGGTTTCAATCTGTCAAGAATATCTTGGATACCTTTCGGGAGCTGCCAGCGAGCTCATTCAGACCATGTCACGCCCAAGATCTGGGGAATTGACGATCGTGAAGCGTGAATTTTTGGAGCGGACGACGGGATTCGAACCCGCGACCCTCACCTTGGCAAGGTGATGCTCTACCACTGAGCCACGTC